>NZ_JANUSD010000006.1:0-278429 GCF_024793945.1 Emticicia fluvialis | reverse complement strand
AATTTCCTGAACTATCTGTAACTTAAAAGATAATGAATAGTCTTTTTGGGTACGTTTGACATAACTGTTTTGTCCTTCCATTTTTGATACTTTTTTTGTGTATCGCTATTTCAGGACGGGACATAGTGGCAAATAAAAAACCGTCCTCCAAGCGGAAGACGGTTTGTTGGTTCTTAGTTATTGATTATTTGAGCTTTAAAAAATATATTTATTCTCCTCAATCATGGCTTCGGCCACTCTGCGGCGCGCAGCTTTGAGGTTAAATGGTTCAATCTTGGTAAATCGTTTCAGACCCATCAGCATTACTCGCAGCTCATCGGCTTCAGCAAAAGACGCAATGGCTTCTTTGCCTGCAATGTTTACTTTGTTTACGGCTTCGTGCAGATAAATAAGAGCCATATCTTTTTGCAGTGCCACGTTAGCTTCTCCTTTAACGCCAATCAATTTCTCAACTCTTAACAATATTGACTCAGCCACATAAATTTCAATGGCCATATCTGCCAGGTTCATTAGTATTTCCTGTTCTTCAGACAACGACATCATGAATTTTTGCACGGCTGCACCTGCTACCATCAGCGCTGCTTTTTTCAGGTTTTTCAACACTTTCTTTTCAACGGCAAATACGCTTTCGTCGTCGGCGCCACCAAAATCAGGCACAGACATAATTTCTTTGGCAACGGCCATTGCGGGGGTCATCAGGTCTATCTCGCCTTTCAACGCACGTTTCAAAAGCATGTCAATAATCAACATACGGTTGATTTCGTTGGTGCCTTCAAAAATCCGGTTGATACGCGCATCTCTGTAAGCTCGCTCCATAGGTGCATCGGCCGAATAACCCATACCGCCATACACCTGCAGGCTTTCGTCAACGGTATAATCCAGCACTTCAGAGCTGTGCACTTTCATAATAGCACACTCAATAGAGAACTGCTCCAGTGCTTTCAGCTTGGCTTCGGCATCTGTTAAGCCCTGGGCTTTCAGGTCTTCTATGGAGTCGTCAATGTTTTGTCCGGCTCTGTAGTTGGCAGACTCCGAGGCAAAAATGCGTGTAGCCATTTCGGCCAGTTTATATTTAATAGCGCCAAATGTGGCAATAGAAACACCAAATTGCTTGCGCTCGTTGGCGTAGTTAATAGCATGGCCAAGAGAGCCTTTAGACCCGCCTATTACGGCTATGCCCAGTTTAATACGCCCAACGTTGAGTATGTTTACTGCTATTTTGAAACCATTACCGCGAGACGACAACATGTTTTCAACAGGTACATGGCAATCGTTAAAGAAAATCTGGCGGGTGTCTGAGCCTTTAATGCCCAGCTTGTGCTCTGGTTCGTTCATGGTAATACCACCGAACGATTTCTCAATAATGAATGCCGTCAGGTTTTTGTCATCATCAATTTTGGCAAAGACAATGAATAAATCGGCGAAACCGCCGTTGGTTATCCACATCTTTTGTCCGTTAATGATATAGTGTTTGCCATCTGCCGACAAAGCTGCTTTGGTTTTGCCAGAGTTGGCATCAGACCCTGAATCCGGCTCTGTTAAGCAATAAGCGGCTTTCCATTCGCCTGTAGCTAGTAACGGGAGATATTTAGCTTTTTGTTCTTCGTTTCCGTAATATACTATAGGTAAGGTACCAATACCTGTATGGGCCGACTGCGCAACTGAAAACGAGTGGCCTTGCCCCAGTGCTTCTGCTACCAGCATTGAGGTATTAAAACTCATGCCAAACCCGCCGTATTCTTCCGGCACGGCAGTACCCAACAAACCCAATTCACCCGCTTTGGTCATGAGAGATGACATAAGCTCCGGCGACTTGGCATTGTCAATTTCGTTCAGCCGTGGGTGGATTTCTGTACGCAAGAAATCGCGACAGGTGTCGGCAATCAATTTTTGTTCTTCTGAAAACTCTTCCGGAATAAAAATCTGATGTGCTTCCACATCTTTTATCAGGAATTCTCCTCCTTTAATTGATGCTTTATTTTCAGTTGCTAACATAGTATTATGAGTTGAAATTCGTCTTTTGAAAATGCAGGCCATTGTTATGCGCGCATACTGTTACAAAGATAATATTTTTTGAAAATATTATGCAAGCATACTATTAGTTTTTTTTAACCGGTCCCGTTAAGGTTTTGTTACTGCTAAAAGAGGTATAGAGGGCCGATGTTTTACCGGGCAGTGTATTTGTTGCTTTTGTAGGAGCAGAACAGGTCTACAGGCAAATCAGTAGTGTGCCAGTAAAGTTATTATCTGTTCCTTCCTTTTTCGTTGGGGTATAATTGGGGCAGGGGGTCACTTTGCCAGAATTGCTTGGTGTCGGCATCTAATATACTAAGGCTACCCCAGAACGCCGCCCCGGTGTCTATGTTCCAAACATTGCAGCCGTTCATAGGTACGGTTGTGTCATAGTTCAGGGTAGGGGTATGCCCAATGTATATTTCATCAAATATCAAAAGCCTTTTTGGAAACAGTTTTGAATCTCTCCTGATGTGCTTATCCATCGTCAGCGCCATTTCCCAAAGGGTTCTGTCCCAGTTAAAATTAGATGGGTGGAACTCCTGCATCGGCCCGTGCATAGAAGTAAACCCGGCGTGTATAAATAGGCGGTTGTTTTCGTCGATATGATACATCTTCATGCGTTCAAAAAAATTCAGATGTTCCAGCCGTTCTGCATCATTTATTGATTCATAGCTTTTCACTGTCAGAAAACCACCGTGAAAGCCCCAAACTTTATCCCATTCTTTTTCGCGCAGCCACTCTTCGCACCAAACATCATGATTCCCCTTCACAAAAACGCAATTCCGGGTTTCGTTAAGCTCTATCAGAAACTGTATCACCTGTGCCGACTCGCTCCAGCCATCTACATAGTCACCCAGAAATACGAGGGTATCATCTTTACTCACAGCGGCACGTTCCATCACCTGCTTTAATGCTTTCAGCCCGCCATGTATATCGCCAACAACTAGTGTACGTGGTTTCATAGTACTCAATCTGCAGAAAGGTTGCACCCGTTTAACAATTAAGAACCATTCAATTAAAAGATTGTTTCAGTCAGACACTTGAATTAGTTCATATCAGGGCAGTTGGCAAAGAAAACTGAAAAAAGCATAACAGGCAAAATCCCTGGTAAACTTATGACATTTAATGCCTTTTATTACCACCTGTTTTGCCATTTGCCCGGGTTTAAGAGTGTACGTTTTGTAAGAATGGTTTTAATGAAGATCCCTCATTTTTTCAGCTGTGCGTATATGCCGGTTGTATGGGTAGTACGTATAGCTTTAAAGCTTTGCCGGCAGCTTTTAATTGCGCCAGAATATGAGTTTTTATTATCAGACAAAACTACTTAAAGGGGTATCTGGAAAAGAAAACTTGTCTTAACAACTATTTTTGCATTTTTCCTTGACAATGTGGTATATTCTTTGTTGCTTCGCAAAAGAAATTTTATTTGAGTTATTAAAAAAGGTTTACCATGACAGAGACATTAAACTTCGACGTGACCACAGTAGCTGAAAGCAGGATACATCAGCTTGACCCCAATAATATTCAGTTTGGCTCACTCTTTACAGACCACATGCTCGTAGCCGACTATATAAACGGCGCGTGGCAGACACCAAAAATTTTACCTTATGGCGATATCAGCTATAATCCGGCGCTTGCAGTGCTGCATTACGGACAAGCCATTTTTGAAGGTATGAAGGCTTTCAAGAATGATAATGACGAAGTTTTGATGTTCCGTCCGCAGGAAAACTGGAAACGTTTCAATATTTCGGCAGAACGTATGTGCATGGCTCAGGTACCTGAAGATATATTTGTAGGCGGGTTGGAAGAGTTGTTGCGTTTAGATGCGGCCTGGGTTCCTAAAGGTGAAGATAACTCTTTGTACCTACGTCCGTTTATGTTCTCTAGTGATGTTTACCTGGGTGTTCGCCCTTCTCAGAGCTACCGGTTCATGATTATTATGAGCCCTGCCGGTAAATACTACTCTACACCGCCAAAAGTGAAAGTAGAGACCGAGTTTATCCGTGCCGCTCCGGGTGGTGTGGGTTATGCCAAATGTGCAGGTAACTACGCAGCCTCTTTGTATCCGGCCAAGTTGGCGCAGGAGCAAGGCTATACCCAATTGTTATGGACAGATGCCATTGAACACAAGTATTTTGAGGAGTCAGGCACGATGAACGTGATGTTTGTGATTGATGGCAAACTGGTAACCCCTGCCGTAAGCAGCACAATTCTGAAAGGTATCACCCGCGATTCGCTGTTGCAATTGGCGAAATCGATGAATATTGAAGTTGAAGAAAGAAAGGTATCTGTAGATGAGGTGATTTCCGGTATAAAAAGCGGTAAGGTAACCGAAGTTTTTGGCGCCGGTACAGCAGTTGTGGTTTCTCCGTTTGCAGCTATTGGCTACAATGGTGAAGATTACGATTTACCTGCCATAACCGAATCGTCGGTTTCTTCTAAACTGAAAAATGCTTTGAATGATTTACGCACAGGTAAAGTAGAAGATACTTTTGGCTGGGTTTGGAAAGTAAATGGTTGATTATAGCAAATTACTTAATGTATGATATGGGCGACCGGGCAACCGGTCGCTTTTTTTTTCATAACTCAAAGATACGTAGGTATTTATGAAGAATGCAGGCACGAAAGAAAACAAAATTTACATTTTAGAAATATTGTATATCAATTAAAAAAGAAGAAGGTTTCTGTTTCTCAAAATAATTTTCCGAACAGTATGCCTGCATACTGATTTTTTTCTACATTTGTGGTTACCCGAAGCAAAAAACACCAATGAGGAAGGAAAAGACTATTGATTTTTACATTAAATGGGCCTGGCATGCCATTTCGCGTATGTATAATACTTATGCAGGGCAATATGATATTACCATGGCCATTGGGTATGTCTTGCTTAATATTGATTCAGAGAAAGGTACGCCGGCAACTAAAATTGGGCCGTCGATAGGGATGGAGCCCAGAAGTCTGACGCGCATGCTGAAAACCCTTGAAGAAAAAGGCTGGATCTACAGAGAAACAGATGCCGACGACAAGCGATTTGTAAAGGTGTACCTGACAGAAGAAGGGAAGAAAAAGAGGAATTTTGCCCGCGAAGGAGTGATTATCTTCAACAAGAAGATTCAGGAGACTATCCCTGCTGAAAAACTGGCTGTTTTTTTTGAGGTAATTAAAGATATTAATGCTTTGGTTGATGAAGAAAACAGCAAGGTAAAAGACAATATTATATTTGAAATAATGCATTAAGATAGAGGTCTGAACTTAGTTCAGACCTCTATCTTATCTTTCAGGAACTCAGCTGTATAGTTATTTTCCAGCTTTACCATATCTTCTGGGGTGCCTTCAAAAGTCAGGTAACCACCTTTTTCTCCGCCTTCAGGGCCTAAGTCAATTATCCAGTCGGCCGACTTAATGATTTCCATGTTGTGTTCAATAATAATAACCGAGTCTCCCTGGTCAACCAAGGCATTAATGGCTTTCAGCAGCTTCTTGATGTCATGAAAATGTAGCCCGGTTGTTGGTTCATCAAACACAAACAAGGTTTTACCTTTATCGGCATTGCCTTTGCTTAAGAAGAATGCCAGTTTAACCCTTTGTGCCTCACCACCCGACAAAGTGCTTGACGACTGCCCCAAACCAATGTAACCCAAGCCCACATCCTGCAAAGGCTGTAGTTTCTCGGCCAGTTTCGGGTCACTTTCCCTGAAAAACTCAAGAGCCTCATCCACCGTCATGGCCAGTATATCGGCAATGTCTTTATCTTTATATTTCACTTCCAGAATCTCCTGTTTGAAGCGCTTGCCACCGCAACTTTCGCATTTCAGGCGTACATCAGCCATAAACTGCATCTCTATGGTTTGTTCTCCTTCTCCCTGGCATGCCTCACAACGGCCGCCATCAACGTTGAATGAGAAGAAAGCCGGTTTGTAGTCGCGGGCTTTAGACAGGGGCTGGTCTGACATCAACTGCCTGATAGCATCGTAGGCCTTAATATAGGTAACAGGGTTAGAACGCGACGATTTACCGATTGGGTTCTGGTCAACCATTTCAATCTGCGTAATTCTGTCGAGAGAGCCAATCAACTCGCTGTATTTTCCGGCTTCTTCGCTGTATTCTCCTTTTAGCCTGGCAATGGCCGGGAAAAGAATTTTGCGAACCAGTGTAGATTTTCCCGAACCACTCACACCCGTTACCACGGTAAGTGTACCTAGCGGAAATTTTACATCTACCTCTTTTAAATTATTCTCTCTGGCACCTTTTAGTTCAATAAAGTCGGCTGGCTTTCTTCTTTTCTGTGGCACAGGCACATGGTCTTCACCTGTCAGGAAGCGGATGGTGTGACTTACGGCTCCCTCCCCACTGTTGGGGCGGCCGCCGTCGCGGAGGGTTAGGGGTGGGGTTGTTTTCAACCGCATAATATCTTCCCAATTCCCCTGAAACATCAGGTTACCGCCCAGGGTTCCTGCTTCGGGGCCAATGTCAATTATCTCATCAGCTGCCAGCATTACCTCTTCCTCATGCTCTACCACAACTACGGTGTTACCTAAATCTCTTAATGATTCCAGCACACTTACCAAACGGCGCGTATCTCTCGGGTGCAGGCCGATGCTTGGCTCATCTAAAATGTACATTGAACCAACCAGAGCACTACCCAGAGAGGTGGCCAGTTTAATACGTTGAAACTCGCCGCCTGACAGACTGGAGGTTAATCGGTTGAGTGTCAGGTATCCTAAACCAACCCGTTCCATAAAATCCAGACGGCTGTTAATTTCAATCAGTATTCTTTTGGCTATGCCTTGCTGATAATCAGGCAGCTCAAGATTATTAAAGAATTGTGATACATCTGATATCGGCATCAGTACAAGGTCGGTAATAGAAGCGCCACCTACTTTTACATAAGCTGCATCTTTACGCAGTCGCGAGCCCCGGCATTCAGGGCAATCGGTACGCCCCCGATAGCGTGAAAGCATTACCCGGTACTGAACCTTGTGTACCTGGCTTTCTATATCCCGAAAGAATGCATCCAGGCCTTCAAAATAAGAATTACCTGTCCAGAGCAGGTCTTTTTGCTCCTGGGTAAGGTCTTTATAAGCCCTGTGAATGGGGAAGTCGAAACGGATGCCATTTTTGAGTAAAGGCGCTACCCACTCGCTCATGCGTTCGGTCCTCCAGGGAGCAATGGCTCCTTCAAATACCGAAAGATTTTTATCCGGAATCACCAGGTCAGGGTCTAAACCCAGAATTTTCCCGAATCCCTCGCAGCGCTTACAGGCGCCATACGGATTATTAAAAGTAAATAGATTAACGCTTGGTTCTTCAAAGGCTATGCCATCTAACTCAAACCTGTCAGAGAAAGTCTGTTTCCCCTGGCCAATTACATCGACAATACATTCGCCTTCTCCTTCAAAAAAAGCAGTTTGTATAGAATCTGAGAAACGGAACTGCGTATCTTCATCATATTTTACCACGTTCCGGTCTATCAGAATTTCAATGTTATGCTGTTTTTCGTCTATTATCTCGGTTCCTTCAACTATTTCTTCAATCTGTTTTATTTCTCCGTCAACCAGCACACGGGTGTATCCTTTCTGAAGCAGCAGGTCAAGTTCTTTTTTTACATTCCGGTTGTCTTTTATTTTCAGCGGGGTCAGTACCATTACTCTGGTTCTTTCTTCTTTTGACAGAATAAAATTCACAACATCAGTTACCGTATCTTTTTTTACCTCTTTGCCTGAAACCGGCGAATAGGTAATGCCAATGCGGGCAAACAAGAGCTTCAGGTAGTCGTAGATTTCGGTGGTAGTACCCACAGTAGAGCGCGGGTTTTTGGTGGCTACCTTCTGTTCTATGGCAATAGCCGGCGAAACACCTTTGATGTACTCTACCTCGGGTTTTTCCATACGGCCCAGAAACTGGCGTGCATAAGAGCTGAGACTCTCTACATACATACGCTGGCCTTCGGCAAAGAGGGTATCAAACGCCAGAGACGATTTTCCACTGCCTGAAAGCCCCGTTACCACCACCAGTTTGTTGCGCGGAATGGCAACATCAATATTTTTTAAATTATTTACTTTGGCTCCTTTAATGATGATGAATTGCTTAGGGTCAAGGGCATCAACATCGGGGTATTTTATTAAATTAAGCGCAGAATTGTCCATGCAGAAAAAGCCCGGTGTCCTTCGTACAGATTCGGGTATTTATATTGTTGGAATTGGTAAATCTTTCATTAAGAGAGAAAAGTCTCAAATCATGTAACCAAATAATTAAAGAGATAGTTCTTTTCTGCAATACTAATAATTTGGCCCGTCAATTTCTTGAAATCAGGCTTTTAAATATGTTTCAGGGCTTGCTTTGACGGTATTCTTTTTGTTGATGGCCGGCTGGTCAATCAGGCATCAGAATTAGCAAATAAATAACTGGTAAACGCCATGCAAAAGCCGTAATTTTGCGTTAAAAATCAGATATCTACTATTGGAAACACCATTTGCAGTAATTTTTGATATGGACGGGGTTATTTGCCACACCAACCCTCACCATTCGCTGGCCTGGAAGGCATTCTTGAAAAAATATGATATTGAGGCCACAGAAGAAGAATTTATAGCCCACATGTATGGCAAAAGCAACAGCTATATTCTGAAATACTTTCTTAAAAGAGAGGTAACTGGCGACGAGTTTAACCTGATGGAGTTTGAGAAGGAGGCGCTGTTCAGACAACTCTATGAACCAGAAGTAGTTGCTATTGAGGGCCTTCTGGATTTTATTGACGACCTTAAAGCCAATGGCATCAAAACGGGTATTGCCACCTCTGCGCCTGTCGAGAACCTTGAAATGATTTTAAACAAACTGCCATTGGCAGATAAAATGCAGTCGCTGTTATCTAGTGCAGATGTAACCCATCATAAGCCCCACCCTGAGGTTTATATAAAATCGGCGGCTAATCTGGGTATACTGCCTGAAAACTGTCTTGTTTTTGAAGATTCGCATTCAGGCGTTACGGCCGGTAAAGCTGCCGGTGCCAAAGTTATTGGGGTTTTAACAACCTCTAAAAAGGAAGAATTACCGGTTTGCACCCACTACATTGCAGATTACAGAGGGCTGACTTACCAGCATATTAAATCATTTTTTGAGCTATGACAATTGAGCACGGGGCTGTTTGGGTAAGAAACCTGGATTTGATGCGCGAGTTTTACGTTACTTATTTCGGTGGGGTAGCCAATGAGAAGTATAGAAATGAGAAGAAAAACTATGAGTCATACTTTATTGCTTTTGATTCAGGCGCAAGGCTTGAGCTGATGCAGATGCCCGGTATAACCGATACCACAAATAATGGCCATAAACAGTTTATGGGTCTTACGCACCTGGCTTTTTCGGTAGGGAGCAAAGCAAAAGTTGATGAAATGACGGAGCTATTCAGAAAAGCTGGTTTTGAGGTTGTTGGAGAACCCCGATGGACAGGCGACGGCTACTATGAAAGTGTGATTCTGGACCCTGAAAAGAACCGTATAGAAATTACGGCATAAAAATATTTTGTAATTGAATTGTATTATCAGCCATCAGGTCGGTATTGTTTAAAATACATCCTGTTGGCTCTCTTATTTTATGTTTAAGCATTTATCAACATTTTTCTTTCATCGCCAGAGTCTGGCTGTTGCCATGGTTTTTACAGCCATGGGTATGTTGTTTGGCAGTTGGGCTACGCTTATTCCGTTTGTAAAGCAAAAATATGCATTAGATGATGCCCAACTGGGCTTACTGCTGCTTTTTATGCCTCTGGGTGCCGCAGGTATGAACCCCTTTACTACGATTCTCATTAACCGTTTTGGTATGAGAAACACCACCATTGCCGGTCTGATTTTTATGTCGGTGGTGTATGCCATGCCTGTAACCATGAACTACCTGCCGCTGGTAGCCTTTAGTTTGTTTCTGGTGGGTATCAGCATTTCTACCACCAATGTGGCCATGAACACCTGTGTTACCAGTCTCGAGCATCAATATAGCATCAACATCATGTCTACCTGCCATGGTATGTTTAGTGCCGGGCTAATGCTGGGCTCTATTCTAGCAAGTTTTACACAGGGTATGAAAATACCCCCAACTTACCATATGTGGCTGATAACCGTCTGCTTTATAGGTCTTGCATTTTTTATCCGGCCCACGGTTATGAGTATTCATGAAGAAAAGATACAAGCTGGCGAAGGCGCAAAATTTGTTTTTCCGAAAGGCGCCTTACTATTGATGATACTGATAAGCCTGTGTACCAATATTACCGAAGGTACCATGGCCGACTGGACAGCCGTTTATATGCGCGATGTAGTACAAACACAAGATTACTTTATTGGCTGGGGGCTGGCCGGATACTCACTTTGTATGTCACTGGGTCGTTTTGCCGGCGATGCCCTTATTCCGCGTTATGGCGGAAATCAGGTGCTTAAAATAGGTGGTATTATTGCTGCCGCCGGTATTATTATATCTATTCTGTTGCCCTACACAGCCACGGCCATTTTAGGTTTTGCCTTAGTGGGGGCAGGGGTTTCATGCGGGGCGCCTATTCTTTACGGCAGCTCGGCAAGGGTACCCGGCATGGCCAAAGGTGCGGGTTTGGCAACCATGAATACCTTTAGCATGGCCGGATTTCTGGCCGGGCCGGTTCTGATAGGCTTTGTTTCTGAAAGCATAAGCCTGCCTTTTGCTTTTGCTCTGATTGCCTCTCTGGCTTTGGTGTGGGTATTGCTGGTTAATAAAGTAAAGCTTTACTGATTTGTTTTTCAGGATACTGCCAGCCTTTATTTTTTAAACCAATTAATAGAATTTGCATTAAATTCTTTTTCTTCTAATGAATATTATTTACATTTAGCGTGTAAAATTAAAAGGGTGTTGTTATGAAGAAAATTATCTACTCTTTTGGCGTATGCCTGATGGCTACGCAAATACAGGCGCAAGTGTATAATAATGGTGCTGAACTCTTTGTGAGCGAAGGTGCCGTTGTGAGCTTTAATACTGATGTAGTAAACGACGGGAAAATCACTAACAACGGTAAGATACATTTTCAGAAGAATTTTGATAACCTGAGTTTGCTGAAATCGAACGGAACAGTTGTTTTCGACGGTAACAGTATGCAGGTTCTGAGAAGTCCTAAAGAAGTGTCTTTCGGGCAGTTATTGCTCGATAACGATTTAAAGCTGGAAGCCCCCTTGCGGGTTGACGGTGCGTTGTCTTTCCGTAGAGGGGTGATTGAATCTTCTTTGCAGAGTCCGCTGATATTCAGTGCTGGCAGCAGATATGACGGAGCCTCGGATTTTTCTCATATCAAAGGTGTAATCAGTAAAGAAGGTAGTGAATCTTTTGAATTTCCGCTGGGAGACGGCAGCAATTATCGCTCTTTCAGGGTAGCGGGTAATCATAGCAATCAGACCTTAACGGCATCGTACCTTTACAGAAGCCCCTTGACTATTTCTGAGAAGGTTTCAGAAAATGTTGACGCTATCAACCAGAATGAATACTGGACACTGAAATCTGAATCGGGCAGAGGTTCAGCAAAAATATCTTTAGCCAATGGTTCTGATTTAGACGGAATAGCGTTTCTTGATAAAGGCACCTGGTCATTTAGTGAAGATGCCAGTCTCTCTGCAACCACTGACCTCGCCAGTGGTACGCTTTTCACCAGAGCTAAAAGTCGTAATATCCAACCGGCTATCGGGGTGTATCCGAACCCTACTGACGGTGAGTTTTTCCTGAAATTATCAGGAATGAATGAAACTGAACTGATAACAGTTGATGTCGTCAACCAGGATGGCACCAGGGTGCTGCAAAAAACAGGAACCGTAAAAGACTTACGTAAAGCGTATGTATTGCCTGAACACCTGCCTGCAACTGAGCTGACAGTGAGAGTAGTGCGTGGAGACTCAAAAAAGCCTTTGTATCAGAAAATGATATTAAACAAGTAACAACCGGTTAAGTATTGATATTGAAAAAGCTGCCTGTTCTGGGCAGCTTTTTTGTTTTTGAAATTATTCAAATAAATAAATGCAAAAATTTAAGCCCTGCTATGCAACGTTTAAAGTTTTTTTTCATCTTATGGATATAGATACAATAACAAATACAAAATCATGAAAAAGCTATTCATTTTACTACTATTCATTGCAACTGCTGCTACCGCACAGGAATCTAAGCGTTCATTCAGTTTAAGTGGTTTCGATAAACTCGATATGGGCAACGCCTTTATTATTACGGTTACGCAGTCTAACAATTACAAGATAGAAACTTCAGGACGTGAGCAGGATTTGGAAGACCTGGTTGTGAAAGTATCAAACGGTGAACTCCGGATTGGCTATCCGTCTAACTGGTCTGGCTGGAAAAACCGCAAGGAAGTGCACATCAACATAACCATGCCCAAACTGGTGGCTGTCAGTTTTTCAGGTGCCAGCAAAGCAAAAGTATCGGGTTTCAGCAGCGAATCTTTTGGTATTGATTTGTCGGGCGCTTCGAGCGCTACCTTTGATATTGATGCAAAAAATTTAGCCCTTGATTGTTCAGGCGCTTCAAGTGTTGCTATTGTTGGCGATGGACAGAAGCTCACTGCCGATGTATCAGGCGCTTCAAGCGTCAATGCTTATGACTTTAAGGTATCTACGGCTACAATTGATGCCTCGGGTTCAAGTGGAGCCAAAGTATATGTTACCAGTAGAATAGTAGCAGAAGCCAGCGGAGCAAGCAGTGTGCGGTACAAAGGCGGCGCTACCTCTGTTGTTGCCAATACTTCAGGTGCAGGAACAGTAAAATCGGCAAATTGATTCGGTATTAAAAGCATCGGGGGGACGCCTTAGCAGTCCCCCCGGTTGTTACATTACTATTTCTTTTTCTGTCAGTATCGTCAGTACTTCCGTATCTGTAAGGCGTGTTGCCAGCCCTTGTGTTTTGGGTAGTTCATAATGAAAGAAATATTTCATGGTATGAATTTTACTTTCGTAGAAGTCGGCATCATTGGTGCCTGTCAATAGTTTTTGCTGCGCCACAACGCCTTGTTTCAGCCATTGCCATGCAATTACATTCAGGCTGAAAAGCTCCATATAAAGTGTGGCATCAGACAAGAATCTTTCAATATCACCGGTGCCTGCAATACCCAACAGATGTTTTGTTACCTTCGATAATTGCCCGGTGCTTTCTGTAAGCAGCTGAGCATATTTTATTAAGCCATCGTATTGGTTGGCTGTTTCAATTGTTTTGCCTATTTCAGCAGCAAGCAGTTGCAGGGGTTTTCCGCCCGCCAGCATTATTTTTCTACCCAGTAAATCCTGCGACTGTATCCCGGTTGTACCTTCATAGATAGGCGTAATGCGGATATCACGGTAGTATTGTTCAACCGGGAAATCCTCAGTAAAGCCATATCCGCCAAAGCATTGAACCGCATTGCTGATAGACAACACACCGTATTCACATGGGAAAGTCTTGGCAATCGGTGTCAGCAACTCAACCATCAGGTGAGCGTTCTCTTTTTCTTCAGGGTCATCACTTGCTTCCGACAGGTCGAAATACTTAGAGGTTTCCAGCAACAAAGACAAGCCTCCTTCTACTACCGATTTCTGGAATAGCAGCATCCGTTTCACGTCAGGGTGCTGAATTATCGGTACCTGTGGTGTGTCTAATGCGGTTTTGGCGTTTAACCTGCGGCTTTGTGGCCTTTCGTGTGCATACTCTAGGGCAGCATAATAAGCAGCAGAAGTAATAGAAACCCCGGTAAGGCCCACGCCTATACGTGCTTCATTCATCATCTGAAACATATAAGACAACCCTTTGTTGGGTTCACCTACCAGATACCCGATACAATCGTCGTTTCTGTCGCCAAAGCCTAAGTGCATGGCGGGTACTCCTTTTTGGCCCAATTTATGATAAATACCCATAGAGGTAACATCATTATCGGTGCCATCCAGCCTGTATTTGGGTACTACAAATAAAGATATTCCTTTGGTGCCCTTTGGCGCGCCTTTAATACGGGCCAGAAACAGATGTATAATGTTTTCGGTTGCATCATGGTCTCCGGCAGAAATAAAAACCTTTTGCCCTCTTATTTTGTAAGCGCCATTTTCCAGAGGCTCGGCAGAAGAGGTAATGTCAGAGAGCGAACTACCCGCCTGTGGCTCGGTAAGGCACATGGTTCCCTGCCATTTGCCGGTAATCATGTTTTCTATATACTGCTTTTTCAGTTCATCAGAGCCGAAGCTGGCAATTAGCCTTGCACCACCGGCGGTAAGGCCTGTATACATCATACCGTTATTGGCCGACATCAGAATGTATCCTACTGTGCTTGTGATAGTTACCGGCATTTGGGCGCCTCCGTTTTCGTAATCGAAGTCTGCGCCGATAATACCAGATTCCCCTACTGCTTTCAGGTAATTTCTGATAGAGGGATGCACCTGCACCTGGCCATCTTTTAGCTCCGGCTGGTTTTTATCAACCTCTTTCAGAAACGGAAACATCAGGTTTTCGGCTATCTGAGTGGCCGTGTCGATGGTCATATCGAAGGTTTCCCTGTTGTGGTCTGCAAAATAGCTATGCCCTGTCAGTGACTCTACGTCATGTACTTCATAAAGTAGAAAATTCACGTTTCTTTTACTGAAGAAATTCTTTGCCATGATACGCTCATTGAAAAGTTTTAAGATGCTGAAATAAAAAGCACACAGCCGGTTACATCAGGCCTAGCATTTTGGCATATTTCATCATGGCGCCCGGGTTAGATATTTTCAGTTTCCCCATCATCATTGCCATCATCGGGTTCATATCGCCGGTTGCAATTTTCACAAAGTCTGCTTCATTGGCCTTAATCACACATTCTGCGGTTCCTTCAAAGCCCTCTTTTAACTCTGCTTTGCCGGCTGCTACGTTCATGGTGTAGGTTTCGCTGCCAAAATCAAAATGCAAAGTTGTGTTTACATCTTCAATTTCAGACTCGTTTAACTTGGCTGTTGTGTTTTGTAAATATTCTTTTGCGGTCATTGTCTTGTATTTTTTAGGTAAAAATAGAAAGTCGAAAGTTAATAAAATTAGACTGATATTATGCAAGCATACTAATTTTTTTGTCAAAAATTTGATTTTTTGAAAAAGACTTGAAATATTTGAAACTTGATACAATCAAATTGGCAACAATTTTATTGGTCAAAAAACAGATTTCCGGTCGTTTTCAGGTGTTTAATTATCTTGAGGAAGCCGTATTAAGATAAGCCTCCTGAACCCCGTAGTTAGTTCTGGCAAATGCCTGCCCAATAATTGCAGATGATAGCTTATTTGCTTTTGCCGTTACATATACCGCTGAAAGCAAATGGCGTTTAATTGAAAAACCAAAGAATAAATGAAAAGAGTAATAGCCATATTTGCCTGTATTTTTTGGGTTTATCAGGTGGCAGGGCAAAGTAAAATAAAAAATGATAGCCTTGCTTTTAATGCGAATGATACGCTGACTATAAAAGACAAAAAACAGTTACTGAGAGAAGCAAAAAACAGGGCAGATTCGCTAAAAATTGGTTTCTGGAAACCGCGAAATGCGCAATTTGGTATCAATTTTAGTCAGGCGTCATTTAACAACTGGCAGGGTGGGGGTACCAATAACTGGAGCATCGGTGCATTGTTTAATAACAGGTCTGAATATTACAAAAATAAGGGAGCTTTTACAGGCGAGGTTCAGTTTCAACTGGGAACTGTCAATAACAGAGGCCAGAGACCGGCCAAAAGTATTGATCGTCTTTTTATGGAAACCAAGTATTCGCATAAGTTAAATCCTAAAATAAACTGGTTTGGGACAGTCAACTTCTTAACACAGTTTGCCAAAGGCGTGGTGTATCAGGACGACGGCCTGCCTACTGAGCAGAGACGAACGATTTCAGGGTTTCTGGCTCCCGGTTATTTGTCAGAAGGCTTCGGGGTTGAGTACAAGCCGGTAAGTTACTTTTTAGTGCAGTTAGGGGGTGCAACCTTACGCCATACATTTGTGCTAAACGATAAAATTTATACTGATTTTACTGAGTTTAACAAATCTACTGATGCCTACGGTATTGCTCCGGGTAAAAAAGTGCTTACCGAGATGGGCTTTCAGATGGTGGCCTCATTGGATAAAGATATTATAAAAAACGTTAATCTTAAGTGCCGTTATCAAGCCTTTCAGGCCTATGTAACCAGAAAATTGTTGCCCAATAAAAACACTATCGACCATAACATTAACCTTATTGCCACAGCCAAGGTAAACAGATACCTGAATCTGAATTTCACGATGCTGGCCATATATGATAAAGACCAGATAGATAAATTTCAGATAAGCCAGGCCTTTGCTGCCGGGTTATTATTTAAACTGTAAATTTTTAACTTTATAAACGCCTGAAAATTATGTTTCAAGAATTTAGAACTTTTATTGCCAAAGGCAATGTACTTGACCTGGCCATTGGAGTTGTGATTGGTGCAGCCTTTGGCAAAATTACTACCTCTTTGGTTGAAGATATCATTATGCCTATCGTCAATGTTTTTACCAGTGGTGGTATTACAGGGGGCATAGTGCTTAAAAAAGCCACTATTGATGCCGCCGGTCAGCAGATTCCCGCCATTGTTATCAATTACGGTAATTTCTTGAGTGTGGTTATCAATTTCTTTATTATAGCCTGGGTGCTATTCCTGATTGTAAAAGCAGCCAATAAACTGAAGTTAACCGAGCCGAAATAATCTTCTGCATTGTTAGCTTTTTTCCAGCCTTTAACCGGGGGCATGATGAATAGCTTTTGGTTTTTATACAGGCCTGTATATCCTTGTTTTTTCAATCAGCTATTGAGCCTGGCAGGCATATTAAAAGTATTATCTGTATCAAAAACCACCGGAAATGCCCCTTAATAAAATTTAAAATTTTTGTTTTTCTTTCAATCCTAAATAAATTACATTTGTTATCGAATTTTAGTTTAGGCTTATAATAGCCTTACCGAAATTTAATTTGTGCTTTACCTTATAATCCTGCGGATACCCGCTCTGTTATTTCATGGAAACGTGGTTAAAAGATAAACTGCGTGGCGACTGGCAAATATGGTTTATTATTGCCGTGCTATCGTTATTCAGTATGCTGGTGGTTTATAGCGCCAGCTCAGCTCTTGCCTATAAACGTGCCGGCGGTAACACCGAAAGTTACCTGCTCTCGCATACGGGTCATTTGGTGCTGGGAATTATGGTTATCTGGTTCATGCATCGCATAAACTATACCAATTTCGCAGTTATTTCAAGACTTTTGCTCTGGGTTACACCCATCATTTTGTTGTATACGTATTTTTTCGGAACTACCGTTGGGGGCACCAAACGCTGGATAAACATCTTTGGGGTGTCTTTTCAGTCGTCAGATCTGGTTCGGTTGGTGCTTATCACCAATCTTGCTGCCATGCTGGCCCGAAGGCAAAATGTGGAGTATAATCCCAAAACGCTGTTGGGTCTTATTTTCTGGTGCGGCCTGTTATGTGGTATGCTGGCAGTAACCAACTTTTCAACGGCGGTTATTCTGGGCATTACCTGTTTCATTATTATGTGGGTGGGTCGTGTACCGGGCCGTTATCTTTTCCGGATGGCCACTTTTGTAATCAGTGCAATTGTAATAGTGCTGAGCATTAGTATTTTTCTTTATAACAAAGGAATTGATTTTGGCCGTGGTCAGGTGGTTTTAGAGCGTATTGAAGCTTTTGCCAAAGTAGATTTAAATAACGACAAAATAATCGGTAGCCCCGACAGAGACGATACTTACCAGAGAGACCAGGCCATGATAGCCATTGCCCGGGGTGGAACAGTGGGTATTGGCCCGGGTAAGAGTTTTCAGAGAAACTACCTGCCGGATGCTTTTTCTGACTATATATATGCTATTGTAGTAGAGGAGTACGGTCTTGTAGGGGCAGTGCTTGTTATGTTTATGTATCTATGGCTATTGTACAGAGGCCTCAAGAATGTAGAATACACCAACAGGGCATTTGGCGGGCTTTTATGTGTTGGCCTAACGTTCAGCATTGTTTTTCAGGCATTTGTACACATGTTTATTAATGTGGGGCTAGGCCCGGTAACCGGGCAGACATTACCTCTGATGAGCATGGGAGGTACCTCCATTTTATTTACATCAGTAGCCATTGGTATTGTGTTGAGTGTTACCAAGGGCGAACACGACGAGGGCAAAGTAGTGGCCTGATTTATTGTATTAACCTAACCATTTACAGCTATTTTCCGGATGAGCAAAGGCGCAAAAATAATTATTTCTGGTGGCGGCACAGGGGGGCATATCTACCCTGCGGTGGCAATTGCCAATGAGTTGAAAGCCAAAGACCCGGGCATTGAAATCTTGTTTGTAGGCGCCGAAGGAAAAATGGAAATGGAAAAGGTACCCAAAGCAGGCTACAAAATTATTGGGCTTCCCATTGCCGGCATTAACCGTTCAAATATGCTGGCCAATCTGGGTTTACCGTTTAAGCTGCTTCGCAGCTTATGGAAAACCTATCAGATAATAAAAGACTTTAAGCCCGATGCCGCTATTGGCGTGGGGGGTTATGCAAGCGGCCCAACTTTGATAATGGCCAATTTTCTGAACGTGCCAACGTTGATTCAGGAACAGAATTCATTTGCAGGAGTAACCAATAAAAACCTGGCTAAAAAAGCCAGAAAGATATGCGTGGCGTATCCGGGCATGGAGCGGTTTTTTCCGGAAGAAAAAATTGTGCTTACAGGTAACCCTGTCAGAAAAGATATACTCGAAACAGCCTCTAAACGCCAACAGGCGCTGGCGCATTTCAAGTTGAACGACGACAGGAAGGTATTACTCATTATTGGGGGCAGCCAGGGTGCCAGAACCATTAATGAATCAATACTGGCGGGGTTGAACGATTTGATTTCAAATGATTTACAGATTATCTGGCAAACAGGTAAATTGTTTATTGATAAAGCCAGGGCGGCAGTAGATGCCTTACAGACCAGCCGTGTGTATGTGTCAGACTTTATTTATGAAATGGATCTGGCCTATGCAGCGGCCGACCTCGTGGTGTCTCGCGCAGGAGCCTTGTCGGTTTCTGAGTTATGTCTTACGGCCAAGCCGTCAATACTGGTGCCGTTTCCGGCTGCTGCCGAAGACCACCAGACACATAATGCGCTAAACCTGGTAAATGCAAATGCCGCCTGGTGGGTAAAAGATGCAGAGGCGAGAGAAAAACTGGTTGATCAGGTGATAGCTCTGGCCGATGACTCCAAAACCATGAACGAATTAAGCAGAAACATAAAAACTTTAGGAAAGCCCAACGCAGGGCAGGAAATAGCAGAAGAAGTTCTGGCTTTGATTTAAAATTACCGGACACACCATCACCCTATGAAAATTTTCTTTTCTGAAAACAGAGTTGATTACTCTAATTATACTTTCGACTACGCCATTTATTGCCTGAAAGAAACACAGGAAGAGCTGGCCGGAATTTATGAAAAAGGTTTTTTACCCTATACCGGTGATCTGAGTATTGAAGGAGATATATTTTATCTGGCCCGAAGCCTGAGAGTTGAGCTTGAAAACTTTGATGATACCTCAGAAAACCGCAGGGTCAACAGGCTGGTGGAGCCTCTTAGAGTAGAGTTGGAAGTTATCAGAAAAGAAGACTTTAACCTGGACGACCCCGCCTTTACTGATTTTTGCCAGGCCTATATTTCGCAGCGAATCGGTGACGACAACATGAGCCTTGAACGCTGGCAGTATATATTATCAAGAGAGACAGGAACGCATATCCTTAGATTTACCTCAGAGGGTAAGTTCTTAGGCTTTATACTGGGCGCTATGGGTGACGGTTTTCTGCATTACTGGTTTGCATTTTTTGATACCGAATACATGCGTACCCACTCTTTAGGCAAATGGATGATGTGGCGGGCTATCAGATGGGCAAAAGATAACGGCCTTAAATATGTGTATCTGGGCACTGCCTACAAGCATTCGGCTTTGTATAAAATAAGAGACCACAAGGGCCTGTCTTATTTTAACGGCTACCAGTGGAGCAAAGATGTGGAGCGCCTTAAGGAACTATGCAAAACTGATCTGGAGGCCAAAGAAGCCGACCAGTTTAAGTTAATGCCGGATAGAAATACGTTTCTTAAAAACCTTTAAAGTGCCGGAATCAGCTCAGCACTGATTCTACGACAATGCAAACCTTATTTTTAAGTACAGCCTGAAATGGAAAAGAAATTAAACATAATGAAAATCGGCCGGTGGCTAATGGCAGGTGTTGCCATCATAGCGGTTGTTGCGCTTATTGTGTTTTCAAGCAATACTTTTTCAACAGACCGCTGCAAGAAAATAGAAGTTAAAATCAAAAACGCCGACGATCAGTTTTTTATTGACAGACACGAAGTTGAAGAACTGGCTACCAATTACGGTACCGACCAACTAAAGGGTAAGCTTTTTAAGGAGATAGATTTACAGGAGATTGAAAAAAGAGTCTTAAAGAATAAACAAATCAAGAGTTGTCAGGTTTTTAGAGGTATTGAGGGAAACCTGAACATTGATATTGAGCAGCACATACCCATTGCCCGTATTCTTGGTTCTGACGGCCGTGAAGATGTATATGTAGATAATGAGGGCAGCTTTTTCCCGCTCTCTGAAAGATATTCCGCAAGAATTGTATTGCTTTCGGGCGAATATTTCCGAAATTTGCCAAGTTTAAAGCAAAAACGTCAGCAAAAGTTGATGAGCTTTATTAATTTAATTAATGAAGACAGTTTCTTGAAAGCCCAGTTTACCCAGCTGGATATAGACCAGGCCGGTAATATCAGTATTGTGCCACTTTTAGGAAACCACACCATTGAGTTTGGCGCGCCAGAGAATATTCAGAACAGAATAAACAGACTAAAGATATTCTATAAGCAGATATTGCCTGTGCAGGGATGGGATAAATTTACACGGGTAAGTGTAAAATATGACGGGCAACTGGTTTGTAAATAATGCATGAAAACGGCATTGAAAATACGTTCACAAGGCAAAGAGCAGTGAATGATGTCCTAAAAACTAATGAAATGAGTAAAGGCGTAATAGTAGGTATTGATATTGGCAGCACAAAAATTTGTGCCGTTGCAGGAATAATGGATGGTGTTGAGAAAGTGAAGATTCTTGACATCGTGGAAGAACCTACCCAAAGGGGTCGTGTCTCTAATGGCACGGTTGTAAATCTTGAGTTTACAGCAAAAGACATAGACCGTATACTGACAGTTTTGTCTGACAAGGCCGATATCAATATTAACAACGTAATTGTCAATATATCCGGCGAAAACGTAGAGGGGCGGTCACATCAGAGTTCAATTACACGTAATGACAGCCGAAGTACCATACGCAAAGAAGAAATAGAAAGATTAGCAGTTGATATCCGGAAATCGTTCCGGCCAACGGCAGGTAACGTCATCATCCATACATTCCCTCAGGAGTTTTTAGTTGACAAAACCACTGTGCCTGATAATCCTGTAGGCCGTTTTGGCATTATACTGGGTGGCAATTTCTTTTTGGTTTCTACACCCAATGACCCGCATCTGGCCTTACGGCGGACCATCGAAAGCGTGGGTGTAAAAGTACAGAACAACCGCAGATTTATTCCGCTTAAAATAGTTCATACACTGTTTACACCCCTGGCCGATGCAATGGCCGTGTTAAGTGATATTGACCGTAAACTGGGTGTGGTAGTGGTTAACATCGGTGGCGACACAACCGAGATTGCTATTTTTCAGGAGAGTGGCCTACGCCACATTGCCGTAATACCGTTTGCCGGTAAAAGCATTACCAACGATTTGGTAAAGGCCTTTCAGATTCTGCCAGACCACGCCGAAAAACTGAAACTTATTATGGGGGCAGTGCCACCTAATGAGGTAGGAAAAAATGAGATAATTAAGATTCCGGGTATTGAGGGGCTGCCAGATAAAGAAATTGTGGCGCAAAATGTGAGTATCATCATTGAAGAGCGTCTGAAAGAAATAGCCACCATGGTAATGGCCGAGATCATGCATTCGGGTTATGATGGGCAGTTGATTAGCGGTGTAGTGCTAACCGGAGGTACCTCTAATATTGCCATGATAAAAGATGTGTTTGCTCAGGTAACCAATGGCATGAACATCCGCGTAGGCAACACTATCAGAAACATAGGAGAAAGTGCGATAAGTAAAATCACCGACCCCAAGTATGCCACTGTTGTTGGCCTGGTGCTATCAGGCTTTTTGCCGCTCGATGAACGTGTACCGCAAGAGGTTATATGGGGTGATTTGCCTGAGAGCCAGTCACAAAGCGGTTACATGAATGGCGTCGATACACCTTCGGTGAGTCGTAATAGCGGAAAAAGAGAAGAGCCACAGGATGACGAACCCACAGGAGGAGGTCTCTTTGGCTGGTTAAAAAAGAAAGTCTCATCAGCTGGTAAGCATGACTTGGGAGACGACAAAAATTATACAAACTAGTATTCAATTATATTATTTATAAAGAGCAGATATTTTCTGGTATCAGGCATTTAAAGCCCTTTGTAGCCAATGGCTAAACGCACCGATACCATATTTGGCAGAGATGTACATTAAAGCAACTGTTTTCCAAAAGCAATTGCCTTAGTATTTATATTTCTTTGAAAAATACTTTCCTAATCTACATAAATTCTTTCTTATTATGTCGCCAGAACCAGACTTCGAAATCGTTACAAGTAAAAACAAATTCAAGAACATCATTAAGGTAATTGGTGTGGGTGGTGCCGGCTGTAATGCCGTTAAACACATGCACAGGCTGGGTGTAACTGATATTGGTCTGGTTATTTGTAATACAGATTTGCAGGCGCTTGAATCGGCTCCGTCGGGTATCCACAGGTTGCAGATTGGCATAGAACTAACCAAGGGGTTAGGTGCCGGTACTGAAGCGGCAATGGGTAAAAAGGCTGCTGAAGAAAGCGAAAAAGTGATTCGGGAAGTATTAAAAGCGCCTACAGAGATGGTTTTCATCACTGCGGGTATGGGTGGCGGTACCGGTACAGGTGCAGCCCCTGTAATAGCGCGCATTGCCAAAGAGATGGGCCTGCTTACCGTTGCCGTTGTTACAGACCCTTTTACTTTTGAAGGAGAAGACAAAATTGTGCAGGCGCGTGCCGGAATTGAAGAACTTAAAAATTGCAGTGATACCGTACTGATTATCAAGAATGAGCGTCTTGAACAACAGTACGGCGATATGGATATAGAAGAAGCCTACGCTAAGGCTGATGATGTGCTGGCCAATGGCGTAAAAAGTATTGCAGAGCTTATTACACGGCCGGGTATTATAAACCTTGACTTTGCCGATGTGAAAAAAGTTTTAGGTAATGCGGGTCAGGCTGTAATGGGTACAGCAGAGGCAGAGGGAGAAAGACGGGCCGAAGATGCCATTAAATCGGCGCTTTCGTCACCATTGCTTGAGAGCAACGGTATAGGTGGGGCACAAAGAGTACTGGTAAGTATTGCCTATAGCACCGAGCATAAAATCAAGCTCTCAGACCAGACACTGGTTACCAAGTTTATTGAAAGCCAGATTCAGACCAAGGCAAGGCTTTTCAAGCATGGTTTTGCTATTGACGAAAACCTGAAGTCTAAAGTTAGGGTAACAATTGTAGCTGCCGGCTTTGATTTGGGAATTGAAAATGAGCCGCAGGAACCAGAAGTGAAAGACAAAAACGGGGAGCGGAAAACCGGAGAGGCTGTCAGGACAAAAAACGCGGTTTCAGCTGTGGCTGAGCATCAGAAAACGGATGACAGTGAACGAATTAAAAACATGATTCAGCGTTTTATGAGAGAGGGATACCGGAATCCGGCTTTAAGCACACCTACTTATGTCCGTAACGGAATTGAACTACAGGATGTGAAAAAACTGCGGCAAAGTGGTAAAGTTCTTGAGTATGACCTTGATTATTTGTTGGGCATGATGGAATCAAGCAGATAATTTTTTGTTATCTATTTATATTAAAGTTTGTTAAAGTAAAACGAATGATGTTATTCCTGCCCGAATCATTATTTGTTTTACTTTTTCTGTATACAACTGTTAAGATTATACCCATAAATCAATGATATTAGACCGAACAATTGCTCCGCCCTCACAAACTATAGAACAGGTAAGTATCCCGAAAGCTGAAAAAACACTGCTCGATAACCAGATACCAGTTTACATGATTAAAGCCGGCGAACAACCGGTAATGCGTCTGGAATTAATTTTTGATGCCGGCAGCAGATTTGAGAATAAAACCGGGGAGTCGTTCTTTGCAGCAAAAATGCTTTCAGAAGGTACATCAAAGCATACTGCAACCGGAATAAGCGAGCATTTTGATTCCTTCGGCGCATTTCTTGAAATAAGCCAGGCCGTAGAAAGACTCACAATAACCGTACATGGCCTTACCAGACATTTACCCGAACTTCTGCCGCTTTTACTTGAAATGATTACAGATTCTGTAATTCCTGAAAGTGAATTGCAGGTACAAAAAAATATTACCTCACAGAATCTGAAAATTAACCTCGAAAAAAGCTCTTATGTAGCCGGTCAGGTGTTCAGAGAGCAGATTTACGGCGTTAATCACCCCTACGGGAAATCGCTTACGCTTGCGTTGATAGATGATATCACCAGAAACGATGTTACAGATTTTTATGAAAAGCATATAAAGGGCAAAGGTTTTAAAATATTTATATCTGGCAAGTTTGGTAATGAAGAAGTGCAGGCCCTGAACAGATACCTGGGCAAAACCCCGGTTGAATTTCAGCAGCATCAGCATTTGATTGATACCAGTGCCGACATTACACATCCCGAAAGCATATTGGTTGAACGCTCCGAAAACCTGCAGTCATCCATTCGCCTGGGCAAAAAGTTATTTGGCCGTACCCACCCTGATTATTTCAAGTTTATGGTTACCAATACTGTTTTCGGCGGTTATTTTGGCAGCAGACTCATGAAAAATATCCGCGAAGAAAAAGGCTTTACCTATGGTATTTCGTCAGGGCTGGTACCTCAGAAAGAAGGCGGTTATCTGGTAATGGGTACCGATGTAAAGAAAGAATTTACGCAGCAGACTTTAGACGAAATATTAAAGGAAATAAACCTGCTGCAAACGGTGCCGGTAGAAGAAGAAGAGCTTGAAACCGCCAAAAATTACATGATTGGGTCTTTTGTGGGGTCGTTAAACACACCTTTTGAAATAGCCGACAGGCAGAAAATAATTATACTGGACGATTTACCAGCCGATTTCTACGATAATTATATTCAGAAAGTACGTGCCGTTACACCAATGGATGTACTTGAAATGGCCAATACCTATTTTAAACCCGAAAATTTATTTGAAGTAGTAGTAGGGGGGAAATAAATGATAAGGGGCAGGGCAGAGAGACCTGCCCCTTGTTTTTAAAACCCAACCCCAACCGTTTTGGTTTGTATCCGCAATAAATACATATCGGCCGTTATATAGAGCGTTGAACCATCATTACCCCAGGCACAATTGGCTGTGGGTACCCCGGTTTCAATGCGGCCCAGCAACTTTCCTTCCGGCGTCAGTATCAAAATACCACCGGGGCCGGTGGTGAATATATTCCCTTTTTTATCAATTTTCAGTCCGTCAGGTAAACCCTGAAACCCTTCTTTTACCATAGGGGTGGTATCAAACAGAATTTTACCTTTACCCACTTTCCCGTCGGCCAGCACAGGGTAGGCCATTAGGTAGGCTCTGTCAGGGTCTGACTGTGCCACATACAAAGTCTTTTCATCCGGCGAAAAAGCCAGGCCGTTAGGGCGTGTAAGGTCTTTTATTATTAAAGTAACTTTCCCGTCGGTTCCTTTTCTGTAAACGCCGAATAGCTCCGTTTCCCGGGTCGGGTCATTTTCTTTCTTCATCAAACCATACGGAGGGTCGGTAAAATAATAATCGCCGTTTGATTTCTGCACAATATCATTCGGGCTGTTGAAACGCTTACCCGCGTAGTTATCGGCCAGTGTGCGTTTGCCGCCTATGCTAAGCGGCATTACTGAGATACGGCGGTCGCCGTGTTCGCAAGAAACCAGCATGCCATCTTTATTAATAATTAAGCCATTGCTGCCGGGTTCATCACTATATACCCCAAGCCCGGTATAGCCAGACGGTTTCAGAAAAGGCCTGGCACCTGCTCCTTCTTTCCATTGATAAACCGTGTTGGCGGGTACATCAGAAAACAACAGATAATTGCCATCTTTAACCCAGGCCGGGCCTTCAGCCCAGTCGTATCCTTCGCTCAGAATCTCAATTTTTGCATCTTTATCTATCAGATTATTAATGGCTGGGTCAAGGCGGTTCACCTTTCCCAATGTTTTTTGTTGCGCTGTTGTCAGGTTGTTCATCATTATTAAAAGGGCAAATAGTAATACGGTTTTCATAGGAAGCTATAGTTACAGGTTGATAAACGAATTTAATTGAATTTTTGCAAAGTCTAACCAAACCGCACAAGAAAGATTGATTCAAGAACGCTCGCTGCTTTATTCATAATCAGATTATTGAGTTAAAATAAATTAAACATTAACAAAGAATCATCGGCATACTTATATATTTGCCGTCTGATGGCTACGGGCCCTATTCAATTCATAACCAAAATCTAAACTTTCAATCATGCGTAAAATTTCACGGATTCACTCATGGCTCACGACTGTGGCAGGAGTGGCTCTACTTTCTGCCTTTGTTTTTGATGAAACCCCCGCACCGGCCATTAAAGTGCCCGCCGGATTTTCTGTTTCTGTATTAGGTAACGACCTCGGCGCTACCCGTCATATGGCTGTTAACAGCAAAGGTGGCGTTTATGCCAAACTTTCTAAACTGAAAGATGGCAAAGGTCTTGTTTATTTATACGACTCCGATGCTGACGGCAAGCTGGATGCCCGGAAAAACCTGCTAGATTATAAAGGCACAGGTATTGTTATTAAAGACAACTACCTGTATTCTTCGTCTAACACCGGAGTGTATCGTTATCAGCTGGATGCCAACGGAGAAATTACTAATATTGATAACCCGGAACAGATTGTAACCGGGCTGGTTGCCAAAGGCCGCGACGAAGCCAAAGCCATTGCACTGGATAACAACGGTAATATTTATGTCTCTGTTGGGTCACCAGATGAAACCTGTAAAGAAAAAGGCACCAACAAGGGTGTTTATCCTTGTGCATTGCTTGATTCGGTTGGCGGAGTCTGGCGTTTCAAGACTAATAAACTTAACCAGACTTATAGTGATGGTGTAAGATATGCCACAGGGCTGAAAAACGTTGTAGGGCTTGACTGGAACACCAAAACCAATAAATTGTTTGTGATGATGCACGGCAGGGGCCAGTTTCATGAGGCTTTCCCGAATTATTATACGCCTGAAATGAGTACCAAGTTACCTGCCGAAACCATGTATGAGTTACATGAAGGTGCAGATGCCGGCTGGCCTTATGTGTATTATGACCAGTTTCAGAAAAAGAAAATCCTGTGCCCTGAATACGGCGGCGACGGCAAAAAGACCGGTGGCGAAAAAGCCATTAATCCTGCTGCTGCGTTTCCTGCCCACCTGGGCCCCAACGGATTGTTGTTTTACACGGGCAATGCGTTTCCGGCTAAGTATAAAAACGGAGCATTTGTTGCTTTCCACGGCCAGTCGCCTGAATTGAAAAAAGGGTATATGGTGGCTTTTGTGCCTTTCAAGAATGGCAAGCCTTCTGGCCCCTGGGAGATTTTTGCCGATAACTTTGCCGGTATAGACCTGGCTAAACCAACCGGCCCGGTACAACACCGCCCCTGCGGACTGGCTCAAGGCCCTGACGGCTCAATTTATGTATCTGACGACCTTGGCGGAACCATCTATAAAATTAGTTATAAGGGGGCCAAATAGGCCTCTCAGGAGTTTTACAGTTGAGGGTATGTTTAAAGACATACCCTTAGCTTTTCAAAATAATATGCTTACCTGGCTAAGCTCGTGAAAACCACCGTTTTATGTTGTTTTTTGAGCTAAAAACCAGTATAAAAACAGATGCCTGCAGGCAGTAAAAGCGGGCAAATTGGGGCTTGCAGAGGCCTTTTAGGTGGTTTTCTAAAAATAGTCCTACCTTTTTTGTCTTTTTTTGCCAAAAACATCGGAATTGTGAAAATTGTGTAGTACTTTTGCACCCGAAAAATGAAGGTGTACTACCTATTTTCGGATCTACATTTAAAAACTCATCAAAATAAATATGGCATCAGTTAGACCAGATGAAGTTTCGGCTATTCTGCGTGAACAACTAGCAGGTTCAAAAACCGAAGCGGAACTCGAAGAAGTAGGTACAGTGCTACAAATCGGAGACGGTGTGGCACGTATATATGGTTTATCAAAAGTACAGGCCGGTGAATTGTTGGCTTTTGAAAACGGTTTAAAAGCACTAGCACTTAACCTTGAAGAAGATAACGTAGGAGCAGTACTTTTAGGAGACGCAACAGGAATTAAAGAAGGTGCAACCGTTAAACGTACCGGCGAAATCGCGTCAGTGAAAGTAGGTGACGGTATTATTGGGCGTGTTGTAAATACATTGGCTGAACCAATTGATGGTAACGGCCCGATTCAGGGTGAAACTTTTGAAATGCCTTTGGAGCGTAAAGCCCCCGGTGTTATCTATCGTCAGCCTGTAACTGAGCCGCTTCAAACTGGTATCAAAGCGATTGATGCGATGATTCCGATTGGACGCGGACAACGTGAGTTGGTAATTGGTGACCGTCAGACCGGAAAAACCGCGGTTTGTATTGATGCCATCATTAACCAGAAAGAGTTTTATGACAAAGGCGAACCTGTATTCTGTATTTATGTAGCTTGCGGCCAGAAAGCATCAACCATCAAAGCGGTTGAGCAAACACTTCGTAAATACGGCGCCATGGATTACACAGTAGTAGTAGCTGCCGGTGCTTCAGACCCATCTCCAATGCAGTTCTTTGCGCCGTTTACCGGTGCCGCTATTGGTGAGTATTTCCGTGACACCGGTCGTCCGGCATTGGTTGTGTATGATGACTTGTCGAAACAAGCTGTTGCTTACCGCGAGGTGTCATTGTTGCTTCGTCGCCCTCCGGGACGTGAGGCTTATCCTGGAGACGTTTTCTATCTTCACAGCCGTTTGCTGGAGCGTGCCGCTAAAATCAATGCCAATGATTCAATTGCGCAAGATATGAACGACCTGCCTCCGTCATTGAAAGGTAAAGTGAAAGGTGGTGGTTCATTAACTGCGCTTCCAATTATTGAAACACAGGCCGGCGACGTGTCTGCTTATATCCCTACCAACGTAATTTCAATTACCGACGGTCAGATATTCCTTGAGTCAAACCTTTTCAACGCCGGTATCCGTCCTGCTATCAACGTAGGTATCTCGGTATCACGCGTGGGTGGTAATGCTCAGATCAAATCAATGAAAAAAGTAGCAGGTACCCTGAAACTAGACCAGGCGCAGTTCCGCGAGTTGGAAGCTTTCGCCAAGTTTGGTTCAGACCTTGACGCCGCTACCAAATTGACTATCGAACGTGGCCGTCGTAACCAGGAAATCCTGAAACAAGGGCAGTTCTCTCCATCGCCGGTTGCTGAGCAGGTGGCTATCATCTATGCTTCGATCAATGGTGTGTTAGACAAAGTTCCGGTAAACAGAGTAAAAGAATACGAAGATGAGTTTGTTACCCTGTTGAAAGCACAGAATCCTGAGGTTTTGAAAGCGCTTGCAGCCGGAAAGCTGGATGACGCCGCCGATACCATCAAGAAAGTTGGTAAAGAATTAGCTGAAAAATATGCATAATAATATAGAATGAAGAGCGGGTTCTCTCTCTCTCTTCATTCTTAATTTTTTAGAAAGATGCCTTCATTAAAAGAAGTAAGAAATAGAATTGTCTCGGTAAACTCAACGACGCAGATTACAAAAGCCATGAAAATGGTGTCTGCAGCTAAGTTACGCAGAGCGCAAGATGCTATCCTTCAGATGCGTCCGTATGCTACCAAGCTTAACGAACTGATTGCTACCGTATCAGCCAATACTGAAGTAGGCGCTACCAGCCCTTATACCAGTGTACGTGCGGTAGAGAAAGTTCTGGTTGTTCTGGTTACATCAGACAGAGGTCTCTGTGGTGCATTTAATTCAAATATCATTAAAGCAGCTTTGGCTGTTATTAATGAAAAGTATGCTTCTCAGGCAGCTAAAGGTAATGTTGAGATTCTGGCACTGGGTAAAAAAGGTGGTGAAGCACTGGCTCGTCGCAGTTATAAAGTGAACGAATCATTCATGACTATCTTCCAGAACCTGAATTTTGCGCATGCACGTTCAGCTGCAGAATCAATCATGACAGCCTTTGAAGAAGGGAAGTACGATGTTGTGGAGCTTGTTTATAACGAGTTTAAAAACGTTGCTACGCAAATCATCAGAGTTGAACAGATGCTTCCGTTGGTTGATAAAAAAGCTGATGAATCAGCAGCCAGCAAGATTGATTACATTTTTGAGCCTTCAGAAGAAGAGATTGTTTTGGAACTGATACCAAAGGCCATTAAAATGCAGTTATTTAAGGCTGTGTTGGAATCGAACGCATCAGAGCATGGCGCTCGTATGACAGCCATGGACAAAGCAACAGACAATGCCAACGAGTTGTTGCGCTCTTTGAAAATTGAGTACAACCGTAGCCGTCAGGCCGCAATTACCAAAGAGATTCTGGAGATTGTGGGTGGTGCCGAAGCTTTGAAAGGAGATTAATTTAATATAAGCAGATATACAAATGAAAATGGTGAGCCAGACGGCTCGCCATTTTTTGTTTTATTGCATGCCTGGTTAGCTGTTATAAACTTTTAGGCCGTAGAAACCCAGCATTTAACCAATATTATAGTAATTGCCATTACAGGCGCTAATGGTAGGTTATTACATTTCAGTTACATTCATTACGCCCAGTTGTTCAAACAGCTTTTGCCAGTAGTAAGTAACGGTGGGGTTATTCTCTTTAGAAGAACTGGTAGGCTCAAACGGCAGAATCATTGAAATGTCAGGTCCGTTCAGCTGGTAGTTTTTTAGCTTTTCAGCATCAACTTTGGCCCATTCTTCGGCCTGTGCTTCATCTTTAGGCGGGCTCACCTGAAAATCCCTGCCATTCTTTACGCTCTCTACCATATCGCTCAGGTAATACACTTTCGTAATACCCGGGCTTTCGGCCAGGCGCGCAATAACCGGTATGCTGGCAGTAATATTGGTTTCCAGATTTGACGCGTTATCATTCTGTGTTATCAACCTGTTTAAAGATTGCTGAATAACAAAGTTTCTTTCTTTACGGATTGACAAGTCGTAGGCTGTCTTGATGGCCTCCATATCAGTGGCATTTACACCTTCTGTGTCTTCCATTTCAGTGCGGCAGGTAAGAGACAAAGTGCGGCCTTTCGATGTGTTTTCGTGTATATAATAAATCTCAAAGGTATCGCCTGCTTTTCTGAAATTCTGCTCAATAATAGACGTAAGTGTCTGTTGATACTTTTGTGCCACAAAGGCTTTTTTTACGTCTACACTTGCCGTTTTATCAATAAAAATCAGGGTATGTACAATGGGGCTATTGGTTTGATTATCAGTTTTTTGGGTTTCTTTATCTCCGCAGGAAAAAAGAGAAGGAACTAAAAACAGAAAAGTAAGCAAGTAATAAGTAACCGGAGGCTTTTTCATCAAAATGGGGTTTTGTTCCAGGATATCTTCATAATTCAGAACCTTGAACGAAAAATACAAAACAAAAGTATGAAATCAATACTTCAAATTTAACTTTTTTCTATATACGGTGTCAGATGGCATGTTTTTCTGCCAGAATGGGTTCTGAATGGAGCCCTTCAGAATACCTCTGCTGGTAAGCACCTTGTTGTTAGCTAGGTAGCTCTCTTCCCAGCCCGCAATTTTATGCGGGAAATTCTTCTCAAAAATAATGCTGATGCTTCTTTTACTTTCAACATACTTTACCTTATAGGCGTACAAAGAATCACCCCTGAAGGTTGAGTCGCCCCTGTAAGGTTGCAGCGTAACATCGGCAATGGCTGGTGCCGGTTTTTCGCGTCGCAGCCGCAGTGAAGATAAACCCGGCACCAGAATAACTTTACCAACCGGTAATTGTTTCAGGGGGTTCATGCGTACGCGCGTCCAGAGTTCGTCTTCCAGCACTGCTTTGTCTATATGATAATCATCTTCTATTTCTTCATCAAAATACGATTTACCCAAAACCTGATAACCGTTCTGGCGAAAATTGAGTTGTAGAAAAGTTTGCCCGCTCCAGTCCTGATTAGTGTTAGAAACCTTAAGTGTAGAAGGGTACTCCTGGGTTTGTACAGGCGTAAATACCGATGTGTATAAAGAGAAATCATGAATACCCGTAACAAATCTCTTAATAAAGTTGAGTTTCAGTACTTTTACTGCTTTCTCTTTATCTTCTGTTTCCAGCTTTACGTGCTTGTCTTTTCTGAAATCTTCGGTGCTGAAAACCATAATCGCCTCGCCATTATTCAGGTTACCGAATTGGGCTTCCTGCAAAGCATAGCTGTTGATTTCAGCAGTGCCCGGATTCCAGTAGGTTCTGAAATTAATGTCGTCATAAGGTTGTTGTGAATCTGTTTTTTCTTTGTTGCATGATTGAAGAAGCACCAGAATTGCCAACACAAAGCACGAAATTTTCATAATCAATAGTTTTGCATGAACGAGCGTCAAACTTAAGAAATAAATTGACGAATCTCTATAAAATAATTATCAGCAAATACCCCGGGTTTTACTTTTCGCCTTTCCAGCTTATCAGAAAAACCCCTGCCAGCACCAGTGCCGTACCTATTATCTGTTCAAGCCAGACGGGTTCATTCAGAAAAGCAGTGGCCAGTATAATGGTAAAGATAGGCCCTATGCTGGCTATAATTGAGGCGTTGCCGGAACCAACCCGTTTGATACCCGCCGAAAACAAAAATGTGGGTAGTACAGTTGAAAAAATAGCCATAGATATGGAAATCAGATAAACCGGTGCCGGAAAACCGAATATATCAAGGCCGTTGTAAATATAGCTGTGTATAAGAGTGGGTACCAGCGCAGATAGCATGGCCCAGGAGGTAAAGCGTGCGGTGCCCAGTTTTCCAATCAGCTTGTCGCTACCTACTAAATAGAACGAGTACGTAAGACCACTCAGAATAACCAGAAATGCCCCCAATGCTATGTTTTTTTGCTGATGTGCCTGAAAATGCCTGGTAAACGCCACTATTATACCTGCATAGGTAATGAGCAATGCCAGCCATTGCAGGCGGTTTACTTTTCTTTTAACCAGAAATGAGTTAATCAATAAAACAAAGGTAGGATAAATAAAAAGCAGGATACGCTCAAGGCTGGCAGAGATGTATTCAAGACCAAGAAAATTAACATAGGCAGACACATAATAGCCGGTAAAGCCTATGAGAACCACCTGGCACCAAATTTTAAGAGGTATAACCGGGTGTGCCACTTCTGTAACGCGCGTACGAAAAATAGTTACCAGATAAAACGGGGCAGAAAACAGAAATCTGAGAGCAAGAAGCGAAATGGAATCGATACCATAGCGATAAGCAGATTTAATAAAAATGCCCTTAAGGGCAAAGCCGAAAGCCGCTCCAAAAACCATTAACGCGCCAATCAGATACTTTGTGCGGTCTGACATAAAAAATAACCTGTCTTATGACATCTCAAATGGTAAAAATGATAGTTTTGCTTTTCATTTTTACGTACTGATTCTGTTTTTAGTTCAAGCATATTTGAAAAGTTAAACAATTTATTGTAATTATTAAAAATTATTGCATAATTCACCTGTTCGGAATTGATTAAATAAATAACCCACATGGTAACGTCCAAAAAACTAAGAAAAGAGTCAGAAGAAACAGTTAGTATTCAACCACGTGAGCAGAAAAAACCATTATTGATAGAAATTGCCTGGGAGGTATGTAATCAGGTAGGTGGGATTTATACGGTAATCCGTTCTAAGGTGCCATCTATGGTGGAAGAATGGGGAGAAAATTATTGTTTAATAGGACCGTATTTTCAGAATACGGCGGTAGTTGAATTTGAGCCTATTGATGACCTTGATGAATCATATTTTGGTAAGACAGTTAAAAGAATGCGTGAACTGGGTTTTGAGGCGCATTATGGACGCTGGCTGGTAACCGGAAAACCCAAAATTGTTCTGCTTGATTTCAAGAACCTTTTATATAAAGCCAACGATTTAAAGCATAATATCTGGAACAGGCACCAGATTTCTACCATAAATGCCGAGCCTCTGGTTGACCAGGTGATTGCCCTCGGCGAAATGATTAAGGTATTTCTGACCGAATTTGGCGAAGCCTACGGCCATAAAAATGATATCGTGGCGCACTTTCATGAATGGATGGTGGCAACAGCCCTTATAGATATAAGGACAGACAACGTGCCGGTGTCTACCGTGTTTACTACCCATGCCACAATGCTGGGGCGCTATATTGCCGGAAACGAGCCGAACTTCTATGAGCGGTTGCCTTACTATAACTGGGAGCATGAGGCACATCACTACGGTATACATGCACAGGCCAAAATAGAGCGGCTGGCTGCACAGAAAAGCCATGTGCTTACAACCGTTAGCGATGTAACAGCCAAAGAATGCGAGGTGTTTTTTGGCAGAAGCTGCGACCTGATTCTGCCCAATGGGCTGAATGTTACCCGTTTTGCAGCCACCCATGAGTTTCAGAATCTACATCTGAAATACAAAGAGAAAATACACCAGTTTGTAATGGGGCACTTTTTTCAGAGTTATAGCTGGGACCTCGACAATACTTTGTACTTCTTTACTTCGGGGCGTTATGAGTTCAGAAACAAGGGCTATGACATAACCCTTGAAGCGCTTAAAAGGCTAAACTTTAAGTTGGTTCAGTCTGGGGTTGATACAACCGTGGTTATGTTTATCATTACTAAAAATCCGGTTTATTCTATTAATCCTGAAGTGTTGCAGTCAAGAGCCGTAATGGAAGAAATCAGAGAAACCTGCGAGGCCATTGAAAAGCAGGTGGGCGAGAACCTTTTTCATGCCTCTGCTGCTAACGAGAACCCTAATCTGCCAGACCTGAACGATTTTGTTGATGAATACTGGCGACTGAGATTAAGACGGACCATACAGACCTGGAGAACGAAGAAGTTGCCACATACGGTTACACATTTGTTAAAGCAGGAAGACGAGGTTACCGATTATCTGAAATTCACAAACCTGCAGAATCATCAGCAAGACCGTGTAAAATTTGTATATCACCCTGATTTTATTTCTCCTACCAATCCGCTTTTTGGTATGGAATACAGCCAGTTTGTACGTGGCTGCCATCTGGGGGTTTTCCCGAGCTATTATGAGCCCTGGGGTTATACACCACTTGAATGCGTCGTGAGGGGTATTCCGACGGTAACGAGCGATTTATCCGGCTTCGGTGATTTCATGATTCAGTTAATGAGAGATTATGAAAGTGTTGGGGTATATGTGGTAAACCGCCGGACTAAAGCCTATGACGATGCGGCTGACCAACTGGCAGATATCATGTTTAATTTCGTAACCATGAATCGCCGCGACCGCATTATGCAGCGTAACAGAGTAGAGAATATCTCTGAGATATTTGACTGGACCAATCTTCGGTCCTATTACGACACCGCTCATGACCTGGCACTTAAACGTAAAGGTGTTACCAGGCTATAAACAGAAAGGGGAAGATTTGCAGAATCTTCCCCTTTCTGTTTATAACAGTTTTGCTGTTGCTTTTACTTAACAGCTTCGTCTATCCATTTTATCATTTCTTGTACTACGAGGTCACTGGAGCCAAGAAAACCTGTACTTTTAAACTTGATTTTCCCTTGTTTATCAATACAGAATTTGGCTGGTATACCATTTACGCCATAGTCACCGGCTACGTCGCCCTCGGCATCAAAAACAACCGGGAAAGACCCGTAGCCTCTCTGGCTCATGAAGTTAACTACCGACCCTTTCACCTGGCTTGGCTCCATGCGTTCAAATGTATTCACAAACAGAAACTGCACGTCGGTGTTGTTTTTATATTTCTCCTGCACCTGTTTCATGCCCGGAAACGACATAATACAAGGCCCGCACCAGGTTGCCCAGAAATCAAGAATAACAACTTTGCCTTTCAGGTCTGACAACTTAACGGTTTTGCCGTCTTTATCAAGCAGGCTGAAATCAGGCGCATCAGCGCCTACCGAGCCAGCACTTCTACGCTTTACGTCCTGAATAAAAATTTTGGCAAAAAAGTAATTTTTACCTTCTTTTTCCAACTGAGCAGCCGTGTTGGCAAAAATCTCAAAGTCTTTCTCAGGGTTCAGAAAATTATTTACCGCAATAATACCAGCCAATGAGGTGCCTAATTCGGCAATCATAGGTTTAATTGTATTAAAATAGGCCTCTTCGGCTGTTACGTATTGTGTTTGTAATTCTTTCTTTTTCTTTTCGTCGCGTTTCTTTGAAACGGCTTCAAACTGGTCGTTCAGATTCAACTGCGTTTTTCTGAAATTCTGTGCTTCTGCCAGAATCTGATTGAACTTCTTCATGTTTGTAGAACCCTCAATGCTGTAAGACGCCGCCTTGTCAGGCGTACTCATACCGTCAGCCACCAGGCTTATTTCTTCGCCGCCATCCAGAATCAAACCAATTACCTGCTGGTTAGCAATATTTACCTGATAAATACCCGGTTCTGGCAACATACCTTTAAAAGCAAAAGTCCGGTCGGCTGCAATATTCACCGAATCTATTTTCAGGGCAATATTTCTGTCGTTCATTCTTTCAAGATACGCCTTGCCCGACACCGCGTTTGTAACTTTACCTTTTATGCTAAATGGTTTACCTGTTGTAGCTTTTGCAGGGGTTTCGGCAGTCTTGTTTTGGGGCTGCGACTGGCACGACCACCCAAAGGCCAGAAAAAATATAGCAAAAATAGATTGTTTCATATAAGTTAATGTACAGATTTTTAAAGAATAATGGCCTTGAAGACTATTTCAGAGCGTCCATCAGTAACTGGTTGGTCAATTTAGGGTCTGCCGTACCTTTCGATTTCTTCATTACCTCACCCACAAACATACCCAACAAGCCTTTTTTACCGCTTTTAAACTCTTTCACTTTGTCTGGATAAGCAGACAGAACCTCGTTGATTAACGCCTGTAAGGTATCTGTATTGCTTTGCTGAATCAAATTATTGGCTTCTGCCAGTGCCAGCGCTGTTTCTGCGGGGTTATCGAGCAACAACGGAAAGAGCTTCTGAGCGGCAGTTGAACTGCTGATTTTGTTGTCATCAACCAGGGCAATAAGTTCTGCCAGCTGAGTTGGTTTCAAAACCAGCTGGTTAATTTCAATGCCTTTGTCGTTCAGGTAGCCTTTTATAGTAGAAGTAAGCCAGTTGGCAATAGCCCTGTGGTTTTTTGTAAACCTGGCTGTTTCCAGAAAGTACCCAGCCGTATCTTTATTGTCGGTCAGTACTGCGGCGTGTTCATCAGGCAGGCCATATTCCTGTGTAAATTGTTTGAATAACTGATGCGGAAGAGCAGGCATCTGGTTCTTGATCTTATCAAGCCAGGCCTCAGATATATGGATAGGCGCAAGGTCAGGCTCAGGGAAATACCGGTAGTCGTTCATTGTTTCTTTTACCCGCATACCGTAGGTTTCACCGGTGTCGGCATCAAACATCCGTGTTTCCTGAATAATGGTTTCTCCGGTTTCCAGCATTCTTACCTGCCTCTTAAACTCAAATTCTACGGCTCGTTGCAGGTTACGTATAGAGTTCATGTTTTTTACCTCTACTTTGGTACCCAGTTTTTCTGTTCCAACGGGTCGGATAGAAATATTAAGGTCGGCACGCATGGACCCTTCTTCCATGTTACCGTCGCATATATCCAGATAACGCACCATCTTACGAATTTCTGTCAGATACGCACCTGCTTCTTCGGCGCTTTTCATGCAGGGTTCAGACACTATCTCTATCAACGGGGTACCCGCACGGTTGTAGTCCAGTCGGGTATATTCGCTGTCGCCTTCATGTACCGACTTCCCGGCGTCTTCTTCCAGATGTATGTGGTGCAGTTCAAGAAACCGCTCTTTGTATTGTTTACCGTCTTTCAGCCTCACGGTTACCCCACCACCTTTGCAGATAGGGAATTTATCCTGCGATACCTGATAACCTTTCGGCAGATCGGGGTAAAAATAATTCTTTCGGTCGAAATAGTTATTGCGGGTTATTTCACAGCCGCAGGCAAGACCCATTCTTATGGCGTACTCAACAGCTTTTTTGTTCAGTTTTGGTAATACACCAGGATGCCCCAATGTAATAACACTTATATTGGTGTTTGGCTCGCTGCCAAAGCGGTTAGAGTCAGAAGCAAAAATTTTGCTTTCGGTTGAAAGCTGGCAATGAACTTCTAGTCCTATAACGATTTCGTATTGCATGAAAAGTGGTTAAAATATGAAGGCTGTTATTTGTCGAAGCCTGGTCTCACAAATTTACGAGCATTAGGGAAATCTTTCTCTATATATTGGCGTAGTTTTTCCAGCTGAAGCAATATTTCAGTAATTTTATTTACTTTTTCCGGGAAATGCACCTGCAAAACCAGCCAGGCAGCAATACTGCGGTCAATACTGATGAGCGTTAGTTTGGCCTTGCCATTATAGAAGTCTGTCATAAAGTCGCTCAGGTTTTCTTCAAAAAACAACTGGCAGGCATTTCTGATTTTTATATAAATCAGGCTTTGATACCAGTTGATTACCTCAAAGGCATCTTCAATTTGCGACAACGCCTCTTCGGCTTCTTCAACCGACAACGCCCCTTTGTTCAATTCGTTCTGAAATTCAGCGCCTTTGCCTTTCATAAAACCCTGCTCTTCTCTCAGGAAAGACCCATACAGGCGGGTATATTCGCGGGCGTTTATTACGTTGCGGTGTTTGTCGGCTTCCTGGTGTGGGTCGCGGGTTGGTGGCTGTGCATCGGCCTGGTTTACTACCTCTTCCCAGTTCAGGCCTTTGTCTTCAATAACCTGCTTTATTAGATCAGTTGTTTGCCTGAAAACATCCGTGAGGCTGTCGCCGGTGTCATCATGGGCCGGGGTTTTGTATTTTCGCATGGCAAAATTCATGCATTTTTCTGTAAAGCCGCAGCGCTCACACCAGCTATCGCAATAATTGTAAATCCCGTCAATAAAGTCTGGGTTTTTCAACAGTTTGAGGAAATCTTTTGATGTTTGGTGGCTCATTTGCAAAGCAATGATTTTACTAAAAACGAAATACAGTTCAAACTTAAGTCTATTTTTCAAGAAGTTCAAACCCTAAAGAACTTACTCTAAACTTCAATAAAACCGTTTATCCATTTCTTGTGGCAACCTAATACTAATGTTTCGTAAGATTGTCATACCAAAACTCGTATAAAGCCCTATAAGTTTCATCGAACAGGTTCATCGAAATGAAAAAAATTTTCCTCATGAAATTTTCAAGTATTTTATTACCTACGCTATTACTCGTTAATACTTTTGTTCAGGCACAACAACCGCAGGCTTTAGCTACCAGCGGCGGCAGGGCCGAATCTGAGAAAATCGGATTACAGGAGGCCGTTGACGTAGCTCTGAAAAACAACCTTTCTATCAGGCAAAGCGGGCTTGCTGTTGAGAGCAGCATGAACGCCCTCGACCAGTCTAAGTGGGCCAGATACCCCAACCTGAACGGAACCGCCAACCTTAACCTTTTTACTGGCCGTAACATTAACCCTTACACCAATGGTATCATTACCAATACGGTGGGGTCAAACGGTTTCGGGCTTTCAAGTGGTGTTACGGTTTTTGACGGTTTTCAGACCCGAAACAACATTGCTTTAAACCAGACCAACATGGAAGTGGCCAGACTTGATTTGCAGGCCATGAAAAACCAGATTACCCTCAACGTAGTGGTAGCTTACCTGAACGTGCTGTCGCAGGAAGACCTGCTGGCCATAGCCCAAAGACAGGTAGAGGTATCAAGAATACAACTGGAACGCACCCAGAAACTGGTAAATGCGGGCTCTGTTCCGGAAACCAATCTGTTCGACATCCAGGCCCAGCTGGCCAATGACGAAGTGCAGGTGGTAAATGCAGAAAACGCAATTTTATCGGCAAAGCTGACCCTGAAACAACTTTTGAATACGGCTATGGAAAGGAACATTGACGTGGTTAGGATAGAAGTGCCCAACCCCAATATTCAGCCATATCCTAATTCTTCATCTGAAGTATATGAAATAGCGCAGAGTTTTCTGGCAGATGTACAGGCGGCAGATATGCGCGTGAAAGCCGCCCAGAAAGCTGTTGATATTGCCAGGGGACTCAGATACCCGGTTGTTACGGCTTTTGCCAACGCCAACACCAACTCTACCACCGCTGCCGAGAAATTAATTGTAACACCAAGTATTATTGAGCAACGTGCAGGCTATGTAGATATTGGAAATACAAGGTATGACGTTTTTGCCCAAATACCCAGTACAACCACCACCACCGAGAAAATCGGTTATCTGCGCCAGATCAGAAGCAACGTTAATACATCAATTGGTTTAAGCGTAAGAGTACCAATCTTTAACGGTTACAATGCCAAATTCCGTACCACAGGCGCGGTGATTCAGCAGAAACAGGCAGAAGTACAGGCTGATAATGTACGCCTGCGCCTGCGTCAGGATATTGAAACGGCTTATGTAAACATGAGCAATTCGGCCAAGAAGTTTTCAGCTTTGGGCAATCAGGTACGAGCGCTTGAAGAAGCCTTCAGGGCATCAGAAGCCAGATTTAACGTTGGCTCATTAAACTCACTTGATTACAGTATTTCAAAGACCAACCTGGACCGCGCCAGAGCCAACCAGATTCAGGCTAAATATGATTACATTTTCAGAATCAAGATTTTAGATTATTATCAGAATAAACCACTTAATTTCTAAGTCACTCACTTAGAAGTTTGCATACTTACCTTATTACTAATTGTTTACAAATTTATTTTCTCAATGAAAAAATCAAATAGAATCTGGTTGATTCTGGGCGGTGTAGTAGCCCTGCTTGTAATATTTCTACTGATTGCAAAGTCGGCCGGCTGGATAGGTAAAGAAAAACTTACCGAAGTTGAATTGGTGAAAGTAGGAAAAACAGATATTATTGAAACAGTTTCGGCATCTGGTAAAATCCAGCCCGAGGTTGAAGTGAAAATTACACCTGACGTACCCGGCGAGATTATCGGTTTGTATGTAAAAGAAGGAGACTCTGTAAAGAAAGGACAGCTTTTACTGAAGGTTCAGCCCGAAAACTATATCTCTATTACTCAGCGTGCTGAAGCCGTAGTGAACCAGTCAAGAGCCAGTGCAGAGCAGGCCAAATCGGCCATTGCCCAGGCAGAAGCAAGACTGATCAGAACCCAGGCTGAGTATAACCGTCAGAAAAAACTCTATGAAGAAAAAGTGATTTCGGCCGCCGACCTTGAGATTGCAGAAACCAACCTTAAAGTAGCTAAACAGGATGTAACTGCTTCTAAGGCCAATCTGGAGGCCTCTACCTACAATATCAGAAGTGCCGAAGCAGGTTTAAAAGACGCCTCTGAAAACCTGCGTAAAACAAGTATCTACGCACCTATGAATGGCATAGTATCTAAACTAGGTGTAGAGCTGGGCGAACGCGTGGTGGGTACCTCGCAGATGGCCGGTACAGAGATGCTACGTATTGCCAACCTGAATAACATGGAGGTAAGAATAAACGTAAACGAAAACGATATTGTAAGAGTAAGCCTGGGCGATACGGCCAATATTGACGTAGACTCATACGCACTAACCGGTAAGAAATTCAAAGGCATTGTAACAGAGATAGCCAACACCGCTAATGGGGCTGGTGGTACACTGGCGGCTGCGTCTAGCGCTACTGATGCTGTAACTGAATTTGAAGTGAGAATCAGAATTCTGCCAGAGTCTTACCGCGATTTGGTAGACAGAAAAGCCAGGAAGGTGTACCCATTCAAACCCGGAATGACAGCCACTGTTGATATCATAACCGAGAAAAAAGAAAAGGTTCTGAGTGTACCTATTGCTGCCGTTACTACCCGCGACGCCAACAATGAAGAGAAGAAAGACCAGCAAGGCCCTGACAGTGAAGGTAATACCAATGAGCCAGCCAAGGCTAAGAAAAAAGAGCAGCCAAAAGAAGTTGTTTTTGTGTTAGGCGCCGACAACAAAGTGAAAACACGTGAGGTAAAAACCGGTATTACTGATACTGTAGCCGGAACCATAGAAATAAAAGAAGGCCTGAAAGAAGGAGAGTCTATAGTATCTGGGCCATTTATTGCCGTGTCGAAAAAACTGAAAGACGGTGATTTGGTCGGAAAAAAAGTGGAAGACAAAGGGAAGAAGAAAGAATAAGTACCTTTGAGTATAACATTAACCATTCTGCAAAGAGGCTGCCCGTGGGTAGTCTCTTTGTTTTTTCAGGCCTTTTGGTTTATTTAGCATCTTAAACTTTATTGCAGCAAACACGTTAAAGAATAGTCTATAGTTTGGCAGCTGCATCATCTGGTTAGTTAAAAAATATGAAAATAACAGTAATTGGTGGCGGAAGTTGGGCTACGGCTATCATAAAGATTCTGAGCGAGAGCAACGTATATATAAAGTGGTGGATGCGAAACAGCGAAGATGCAGAGCATATCAAGCGCCTGCATCATAATCCGCATTACCTCAGCAGTATTGAAATCCACCCGTCTAAAGTAAAGCCTTATACCAACCTGAAAGAGGCATTGCGCGATACAGAATGGGTAGTGCTCGCGGTTCCGGCGGCTTTCCTGACAGATGCCCTCAAGAATATCAATAAAAGCCACCTGAATGGTAAAAAGGTTATATCGGCAATTAAAGGAATGATTCCGGCCACAAACCAGCTTGTAACCGACTGGTTTGAAGAAACTTATGAGGTGCCGGCAGAGAATATTGGCGTAATAGCCGGCCCCTGCCACGCAGAGGAGGTAGCATTAGAGAAACATTCGTATCTGACCATTGCATCTCCTAACCTAAACCTGGCCAGCGATTTTGCTGATTTACTGCGTTGCCGTTTTGTGAGTGCCTCTGCCCTGGGCGATTTATATGGGGTAGAGTATGCTGCCGTTATGAAAAATATAGTAGCGCTGGCCTGCGGAATAACACATGGCCTGGGTGGCGGAGATAATTTTCAGGCTGTGATGGTGGCCAATGCCATGCAGGAAATAAGCCGCGTGGTACAAGCCATAAACCCTATGGAACGCGACCTGAGTGCATCGGCCTATCTGGGGGATTTACTGGTTACTGCCTATTCTCAGTTCAGCCGTAACCGTACTTTTGGTAATATGATTGGCCGCGGATACAGCGTGCAGGCAGCCCAACTGGAAATGAACATGGTGGCCGAGGGCTATTATGCTACCAGAAGCATTTACGAAATGCTGCAGGATTACAGGCTGGATATTCCGGTTACTGAATTTACCTATAAGATATTATACCAGCAAGCTCCGCTTCGGAAGGAGTTTGAGGAATTAAAAGCCCGTCTGAAATAATAAGCCTGTGTGGTTTGTTTTACCTGACACCTGTTGAATGACACTATATGCCAACTTATGAACAAGTTTTTGAAAACAACCTGGCGTGGTTGAAAGAGAAAAAGGGCGGTAATCAGTCTTTTTTTGAAAATCTGGCAAAAGAACAGCGACCCGATTACCTGTATATTGGTTGCAGCGACAGCCGCGTTACGGCCGAAGACCTGATGGGCGCCGGGCCGGGTGAGGTTTTTGTGCACAGAAATATAGCTAATCTGGTAAATGCAACAGATTTAAACGTGATGTCGGTGATTGAATATGCCGTGCGGTCGCTGGAAGTAAAGCATATTATTGTATGCGGCCACTATAATTGTGGGGGTGTAAAAGCAGCCATGCAGCCCGTTGATATGGGATTACTGAACCCCTGGCTCAGGAATATAAGAGACGTGTACAGGCTGCATAAAGAAGAGCTGAACGCCATTAAGAATGTCCCAGAACGTTATGACAGGCTGGTTGAATTAAATGTACAGGAGCAGTGTATTAATGTAATAAAACTGGCCAGTGTGCAGCAGCAATATCTTAAAAAAGGTTACCCTACCGTGCACGGCTGGGTGTTTGATATAAGAACCGGGCTTTTGAAGGATCTGAAGCTTGATTTTGTGAAACTTCTAAAAGGAATACAGGAAATATATTATCTGGGCGATTAAACCCGAAAGGCGCCTGTAAATGAGCCTTTCAGGTTCAGGCCTTGCTCATCAATCGGGTAACCATAAAAACCACGCCTGATATAATACCCTGCACGGTGGTTAATACCCCCATACTCATGTTCGTTGCCTCAGATATCCCCTCTGTCATGAAATGATGGACGGTTACACTGATAGACACAAGTATAATACCCATGAGAATAGCTGTAATGATGCTCTTCATGAAATCAGAAACTCTTGGACTCTTCCTTGCCAGATAGATACACCTGATGCTCAGATAAAGGGGAATAATGCAGATAACCACTGCGTAGGCTATTTCCATATATTTATAAGAAACTTCTGATTTTAGCAGCAATAGCGGCCAGTTCTTCTGGTGATATTTTTAATTTATGATTAAAGTTCATGTCGCTCATGCTGTTCATAGGTACCAGATGCACGTGCGCGTGGGGTACTTCCAGGCCTATAACCGCTACGCCAATCCGCTTGCATGGCACTGCTTTTCTGATGGCAGGTTCTATCTGTCTGGCAAATTGCATAAGGCCTGTGTATAACTCATCGTCGAGGTCGAACAGATAATCTATTTCTTTTTTAGGAATCACCAGTGTGTGGCCAGTTGCACACGGAAAAGCATCAAGAAATGCCAGATACTGGTCGGTTTCAGCTATTTTGTGAGAGGGAATTTCTCCCGCAACTATTTTCGAAAAGATAGAAGGCATAATGGTCTGAATAAATTTGTGCGCAAGGTAACAAATTTTGAAGGATTGACTTTCAGAAGAAAACAAAATTAGGTTAATGTTACCGTTTATTTCAGTAAGTCCTGCAAAGCCGTCTCAAGCTCCGGATATTGATAATTAAATGACAACTCCTCTGCCATTCTTTTGTTAATGATATAATTGCCCCCCAGTAATACGGCAGACATTTCACCCAGAAGTAATTTAAGCACAAAAGCAGGTACAGCAGGCGCCCAAAAAGGGCGTTTTAAGACTTTTGCTGCGGTTGCAACAAAAGCTGCATTACGTATCGGAGCAGGAGCCACCGCATTAAAAGGCCCGGTGATGTTTTCATCTTCAATACATTGCAGGTATAGTTGGCAGATGTCATCAATGTGTATCCATGACATCCACTGCCTGCCGTCGCCAAAGGGCGAGCCAACACCCCACTTAACGGGCAACATCATTTTAGGTAAAGCGCCGCCTTCCCGGCTCAATACCACACCTGTTCTTATACTTGCCGTGCGCCTGGCCGGGGTAAAGTTTCGGGTTTCTTCTTCCCATAACTCACAACAGTAGGCCAGAAAATCATCTCCGAAAAGGCTATGCTCATCCAGCCGGGTTTCACCGGTATCGGTGCCATAACAACTGATGCCCGAGGCCGAAATAAATCCTTTTATGCTAATGTTTTTTTCTTGCAGATGTTTTTTGAGCAGCACAATAGGTTCAATGCGCGAATCAATAATTTCTTGTTTTCTTTCCTCCGTCCAGCGTTTGTCTGCAATGCCTGCCCCGGCCAGATGAACAATGTAGTCAATATTTTCAAGGGCTTCCGGCTCAATGTATCCGGCTGATATATCCCATTTATAAACTATTACGTCTTTGATATTCTCTTTTTTACGGCTCAGATAAACAACCTGATGCCCTTTTTTTTGCAGCAGTAATGTCAGCCTTCGGCCAATAAGTCCGGTACCACCTGTTATTAAAATTTTCACTGGTTCAGTTGGTTAGTTTATGTCCTTTCAACAGCAAAAACCATCAAATTGTTTAATTTTTAAAGGCATATTTCATTAACTTTGACAGTTTTTCAGCACCATAAACAGTCTTGTTGTTATACCAGAACCTAAAAAATGACTCATCCCCAGCCAAAAGACTACCTTAAACTTCACCTGATTGTTGTTATTCTGGGCTTTACGGCCATTCTGGGCAGGCTCACTGATGTCTCTGCGTTAGGGGTAGTATTTTATCGCACCTTTCTGGCTTCGCTGGGCATGTTTCTACTGGCTCGTTTTCAGAAAAGAAATATTCTGATACCATTGAAAGACAGCCTGCCGCTTTTAGGGGTAGGGGGTATTATAGCCCTTCACTGGATGTGCTTCTTTGGCTCGGCCAGGGCCTCTACCATTGCCATAAGTCTGGTTACGTTTTCAGTAACATCGTTTTTTACCAGTATACTGGAGCCGCTCGTCAATAAAACCAAAATCAGCTGGGTAGAGGTGCTGCTTGGTGTGCTGGTAGTTATGGGTATGTACTTTGTTTTTACGTTTGAATACCGCCACCTGACGGGCATTATTATTGGTATAATCGGCGCTTTTCTGGCAACTGTCTTTTCTGTTTTGAATGCACAGTTAACCAGAAAGTACGACTCACAAACCATTACTTTTTATGAGATGACAGGCGCCTTTGTTGCCTCTTGGGTGCTGATACCCCTTATTATGTTTACTGTACCGGATACGCACTTCCAACTGATACCCAGCCCAACAGACTGGATATGGATTGCCATACTGGGGCTGGTGTGTACGGTGTATCCGTACAATGAAATGTTGAAATTACTAAAGAAGATTTCGGCGTTTACGCTTAATCTGTCTATTAACATGGAGCCCATCTATGGCATTCTGCTTGCCTACATTATTTTTGGAGAGAAAGAGCGTATGACCACCGGTTTTTATATAGGCGGCGTTTTGATTCTGCTTTCAGTAGTGCTGCATCCGTTTCTGAGAAAAAAGCCGCATTAAGCGGTAAAACAAAAAAGGTCTTCCAGCACGCTGAAAGACCTTTTCCGTAAAATAATCCGGAAATTATTTTTTACCGTAACGTTTGTTGAATTTATCAACACGTCCGGCTGTATCAAGCAATACGTTTTTACCAGTGTAGAATGGGTGCGAGTTAGAACTAACCTCTACTTTGTAAACAGGGTATTCGTTACCATCTTCCCAAACGATGCTTTCTTTGGTATTAACACATGAGCGTGTTAAAAATTTGTAATCTGACGACAAATCCCAGAAAACAACTGGTCTATAATTTGGATGAATATCTTTTTTCATTGATTTATTGATATTGAACTTCTAAAATTCGCTAAAACGGGTTGCAAAATTAGAAATATTTAAAAAGAAAACAAAGTATATTTAAAAAATATTGAATTTTCTTTTTGTTCATACACTCTACTATGTGCTTAAGCATAAGCCCATTGCAAAAGCTAGCTTAATACCTCGCGCAGAACCTGAAACGATTTTATTTCGCCGAAGTCTTCAACATGCAGCTTATAGAACAGAATGATCGCTTCCAGTACATAGTTGCGAGCCGCCCGGCTCATGAGTACGGGTGTCTGGTAATCGGCCATTATCAGTTCGTTCAGCAGTGCTTTGTAGTCTGAATCAAACGGAATCATCATGTTTGCATCTCTTAACTGCATCAGAATCTCATCGGCATCCTGCGGAGAAAAACCCAGGAAGAAAGAGAACTTTAACAAAAATATGAGGTGGAAATTTTCGAAGTGCTGCTCGGTTTCATCCAGAAAAATGAGCGAATGATAAAGAAAATCAAACAGTGCCGGGTTCTCGCTGGTTTCTTTCAGGGTCTTGTTAAGCACCTCGTTTAAGAACATACCGATGCTCGATTTGTAGACATCGTACGGCAGAGTCTTAAACGGAAAACCTGAACGGATTTCTGAAATGCGGTGAATCTCCTTTTTATCGTCATGATACAGCACTAAATCGAGCAGCGTAAGCGGTTGAAAAAGCGCAATTCTGTTTTTGCCTTTGCTGCTGCGCACTCCGTTTTCTATGTACGACTGCACACCAAACTTTTCGGTATAAATTTTGGCTATAATCGACGTTTCGCGGTAACGTATATAATTAATGACTATTCCCCGGGTTTTGTGCAGCATGATACAATAAGAAAAGAAACAGGAGTATCCAGAGTATATCAATAAAATGCCAGTAGATACTGATTAATTTAAGTTTTAACTGATTAGGCGGGTTTACGCTGTATACATAAGACTCCACGTAATCCAGCCGTTTGAAGGCGTCGCGGTTGGCAAAACCCAGCGCAACGATACCACCCAAGGCATGAACCAGATGCAGGCCGGAGAGTATGTAAATAAACATACCCCCTGTATTGTTGCTCATGGTAATGCCTCTTTCAAGCATCTGTTTCCAGCCCAGGCCCTGTAAAATAAGAAAAATTACGCTACACGCCAGCGTGAGGCTTATATTGAGCCGGTAGCTCCTGAAACGCTCTTCTCTGAAAGCCTTATTAGCCCAGTGAAGCGTAGAACTGCTGACCAGAATGATGGCCGTGCTACCCCAGAAAACCCCTGGTATTTTTAAGGGAACCACTCCACTGGCGGCTTCTTTAGAAATAAAAACCAGAATAATGAAGAAAAACAGTAAACCACTGCTAACTATGAACAGATACAGCATGAATGCAAAGGGTTCACGGCGTTTTGTGAGTTGTTTCAGCATTTTTCTTTGGTTTGGGCTAACTATCAGTCGAGAAATCCCTGCCACACGGCAAAATTCGGGAATTGAGCCTTCAAATCTTTTTCTGTCTCAAAAATACCGTAAACCGTTGAGCCTGAGCCGGTCATAGAGGCATATAAGGCGCCTTGCTGATACAGCGTTTTTTTGGTGTCGGCAATGGCCGGATACTTTTCTGACAGTTTCTTTTCAAAATCGTTTTTTATAAGACCCTCCCAGGTGCTTATGGGTTGCATCAAGGCCTCTTTTAATGAGACCCCCGGCTTTTGGGGTATTACGCCACTGTAGGCTTCGGCCGTTGAGATATGAATGGCCGGGTTCACAACTACAATGTATTTACCCTTTAAATTTAGCGAAAATTCTTCAAATTCATCTCCTTTATGAAAACAATAAACAGGGCGGTTTTCAATAAAGAATGCACAGTCTGAGCCCAACTGCCGTGCAAAATGCTGTAAACCTGCAGTAGATAGCCCAAGGCTGAAAATTTCGTTCAGAATTTTAAGGGCAAAAGCACCGTCTGCTGAGCCCCCTCCCAGGCCGGCTCCCATCGGTATAACCTTGTGCAAATGAAAGGCCGCTGCCTTACCAGCCAGTACAGGCTGGCTGCTGCATAGCAAATGCCAGGCTTTCAGGCACAGGTTGTTAGACTGGTCGCCTGGAATCGGCAGTCCTGAACTTTCGAACCGAAGCTCTTCAGCCGGAATAATCTCCAGGGCATCGCACCAGTTAACAGGATAAAAAACGGATTCTATATTGTGGAATCCATCGGGTCTTTTTTCTACAATATTTAACCCTATGTTTATTTTGGCATTTGGAAAACTAAGCATCTTCAGAAATAAAATTCAAAGTTAGCAGCGTTGTTCAGAATTGTAGCAATTCAGTGCGGATTTATCATTTCAACTTGGTGCCGGTAGGCAGGCGCTACGTTGTTGTATTGAACGATTCTCTGAAGAGCGGCGCCCTCCGGATAATTGAATAATGTAAACTGTTATGCGCTGGTGTTTGCACCTGAAGGGCAGAAACCCTGCGTGGAAAAATTATTTACCCAAAACAGAGAACTTCTGCCACCGGTAATGGGTTAAACCTTTACCTAGTTTAAAATCTGTTTGTTTGAATGTCGTCTCATCACATTGTTAGAGAAAAACAGGAGCCTGCTCTGATTATTGCCAACGGCGAAGCTTGTAGTTTTGAATTGCTTGGCCAATTGCTTGAGTGGAGCCCGTTTGTGGTTGTACTGGACCAGGCCATTCACAGAGTGCTGGAGCTCGGTATCAAGGTTGATGTGCTGATGGGGGATTTTGATAAAGACCTTGACCTGGAAGAAATTGAAAGGATTCAGTATCCGATTGAAATTATTCATACGCCTGACCAGGAAAAAACAGATCTCGACAAGGCTTTTGAGATGTTGATAACTCGTGGATTCCCCGCCGCTAATGTGGTGTGGGCAACAGGGCGCAGGGCAGATCATTCCATCACTAATATGACCAACCTGGTGCGTTACAAAAGTAAACTTCAGATAGTGATGATTGACGATTACTCTGTAATTTACCCGCTGCTGCCCGCCCCCGGTGTTTTTGAGAAATGGTTTTCAAAAGGCACTGCCATATCTTTGATACCTATCGGAACAGCAGAAGGTGTACGAACCGAAAACCTGTTGTATAAGCTTGATAATGAAGCGCTTGTATTGGGCTATAGAGCAGGTAGCAGTAATGAGGCCGCAGAAGACGGCCTGGTGCGTATTTCTTATGAAACGGGCGATTTATTGTTGATGGAATGCCGCGATTAGGCGTCTTTTGTATGATGTGGATAATTTTTCAGAATTTTTCTTTTTTTCTGAAAATAGAAATTTTACATTTGTTAATGTAGCTTTGAACCTAAATACTGCATATAAATTACGCGGGAAAAGTCAAGAAAAAATACGTCCATTTTTGTGCAAAACATTGTGGAAAACTTTTTGAGTTTGACTTTTTCGATTTCTTCGAAAACTAACTGATTGATTATTAGGTCTTAACATTTTCTTAATATTGCGCTTTTTTGCTTTTGCTAAATAAGGTATAGATATTAGGTTTTCGCAAGCCTGCGGATTTTGTTAATTTTACATACTCAAAACTTTTTGTTTGAGTACTGGTACAACTTTTGCAATCTGTAAATATAGTCTGGCTGCTTTGAGGTTTCAAGGCCGCAAGCCTGCAAAAACAGGCGGCCAAGATAACTGAAAAACGTTATAATGCTGTAATTTTTAAACGTGTCTGGGCCGTTTGTGCTTGGTCAGAATTGTTTTTTTTGAATCCAAACCCCTTACAGAGACGACCTTATGTATGTAATTAAACGAGACGGCCGCCGAGAGTCGGTAAAGTTCGACAAAATCACTGCTCGTATCGAGCGTTTGTGCTATGGCCTTGAGCCGGCATTTGTCCAACCCGTTGAAGTAGCCATGAAAGTTGTAGCCGGTATCTATGATGGTGTTAATACCTCTGAACTGGATAACCTTGCCGCAGAAACTGCCGCTTCGATGACCACAAAGCACCCCGATTACGCCATTCTGGCTGCACGGATTGCTATTTCTAACCTTCATAAAAATACCTTGAAGTCTTTTTCTGGTACCATGAAAATGTTGTATCAGTACGTAGACCCAAAGACCGGGCAGAATGCATCTCTGATTGCCAAAGACACCTGGAAAGTGATTCAGAAACACGCGGCAACGCTTGATTCTGCCATTATTTATGATCGTGATTTCGGATATGATTATTTCGGATATAAAACCCTTGAGAAATCATACCTGCTTAAACTAAACGGTAAGATTGTTGAACGCCCGCAACACATGCTGATGCGTGTATCGGTGGGTATTCATGGAGATGATATTGATAGAGTACTTGAAACTTACGAGTTGCTGTCTGAGCGCTGGTTTACGCATGCTACTCCAACCTTATTTAATGCGGGTACGCCTAAGCCACAGCTGTCTTCATGCTTCCTGTTAACCATGAAAGAAGACAGTATCACAGGTATTTATGATACCCTGCGCCAAACTGCGCAGATATCACAATCGGCCGGTGGTATTGGTCTGGCTATACATGACGTACGCGCCACTGGTTCTTACATTAAAGGCACCAACGGTACATCTAACGGTATTGTGCCTATGTTGCGTGTTTTTAACGACACCGCCCGTTATGTAGACCAGGGAGGTGGCAAGCGCAAAGGTTCATTTGCTATTTATCTGGAACCCTGGCATGCTGATGTCTTTGATTTCCTTGACCTGAAGAAAAACCACGGCAAAGAAGAGTTGCGTGCACGTGACTTGTTCTATGCACTATGGATATCTGACCTCTTCATGAAACGCGTAGAGGCCAACGACACCTGGTCGTTGTTCTGTCCTCATGAGGCGCCGGGTCTGTCAGAATGCTACGGCGAAGAGTTTGAGAAGTTGTACGAGAAATATGAGCTTGAAGGCCGCGCCCGCAAGACTATCAAAGCACAGGATCTATGGTTTGCCATCATGGAGTCGCAGGTAGAAACCGGTACGCCTTACATGCTATACAAAGATGCAGCCAATAAGAAATCGAACCAGAAAAACCTGGGTACCATCAAATCTTCAAACCTGTGTACCGAGATTATCGAGTATACATCGCCTGACGAAGTAGCTGTATGTAACCTGGCCTCTATAGCCTTGCCGAAATATATAGTGAAAGACACGGTAACAGGCTTCCTGAAATTTGACCACGAGAAATTATATGAGGTTACGAAAGTAATTACCCGTAACCTGAATAAAGTTATAGATATTAATTACTATCCTGTTCCGGAAGCAGAAAAAAGTAACCTTCGCCACCGTCCTATAGGTTTGGGTGTACAGGGTCTTGCTGATGCGTTTATCACCTTAAGAATGCCGTTTGAGTCTGACGAGGCCCGTCAGTTAAACAAAGACATTTTCGAGACGATATACTTTGCTGCCATGGAGGCATCGATGGAATTGGCCATTAAAGAAGGACCTTATGCTACATGGGAGGGATCTCCGATTTCGCAAGGTATCTTCCAGTTCGACATGTGGGGTGTTACACCAACGTCAGGTCGCTGGAACTGGGAAGTGCTTCGTGAACAAGTGAAGCAAAACGGTGTGCGTAACTCATTATTGGTAGCTCCGATGCCAACGGCATCAACCAGCCAGATATTGGGTAACAACGAATGTTTTGAGCCCTACACGTCAAACATTTATACCCGTCGTGTACTATCGGGTGAGTTTGTGGTAGTAAACAAGCATTTGCTGAAAGACCTGGTGAAAATCGGCTTGTGGAACGATACCATGAAAAACAAATTGATTGCAGCTAACGGTTCTGTACAGGCAATAGCCGAAATTCCACAAAATTTGAAGGAAATCTACAAAACTGCGTGGGAAATCAAGCAAAAAACCATTATTGATATGGCGGCCGACCGCGGAGCATTTATCTGCCAGAGTCAGTCGTTGAATATCTTTATGGAAAACGCCAATTTCGGTAAGCTTACCTCTATGCACTTCTATGCATGGAAAGCAGGTCTGAAAACCGGTATGTATTACTTACGCACCAAGGCTGCTGCTGATGCTGTTAAATTTACAGTAGACAGACAAGCCATTGCAGAGGTAGTACCGGCCGTTACAACCGTAGAGGAAAAACCTCTGGATTATGCTAAATATGCCGAAGAACAAACGGCTAAAGCTGCTGCCGCCTCTACTTTTAGTGGTGACGGAGACTATCAATACGCTGCTATGCAATGCTCGCTTGATAACCCTGAAGGGTGCGAAATGTGTGGCTCATAAGGATTCCGACTTCTTTCTTTCTTAATTATTCAGTGAAAACCACCTTGCAAAAGGTGGTTTTTTTTGTGCCGGGCTGTTTATAACAGGTATACCGTAAACTGTTATACGCTGTCATTGTGATTAGTCAATGTGTATAGCCTACACAGATTACCATAAAATTATTATTTGCAGCTTATATTCGGTCTGATTCAGTTTTTTATTAAATTGGAGCCAGTTACGTATATACTAACTTTTCCTGTTGGCCTAAAATATAAAACCACTGAACACGCTTTATGAAAATCCTGCAAGCATTGCTTTTTGTTTGTATCTCTTTGTCTGCTTTCTCGCAGAAAAACTATGTAGATGGCTTCATTATTTTAAAAAACCAGACCGACACCTTGAAAGGTAAAATTGATGACCTGAACTGGGCGGTTAACCCGGTAAGCATCAATTTTAAAAATGTTCAAAACATAGAAGAATCTTATAGCATCAGCCAGCTGAAGGCTTTTGGATTATTTGAAAAAGAAAGTTATATAGTTGAAAAAGCGGATCTGGACATTACGCCTTTCGAAAGTACTGCTTTACTCCAGGATCGTAACCTGATAGTGAAAAAAGATACGCTGCTCCCTTTTCTTGTTTTGTTAAAGGCAGATTATAGCCTGTTATATTTAAAAGATGAAACCAGCAAAGAGCATTTTTTCTACAAAGATCATCAGAAGATAACTGAGCTGATTAATCATAAGTTTTTGCAAAAGAGAGGCGAAAAAGTATATGAGTTTAATAACAAGCTATATCAGAAGCAGTTAGAGTTATTGTTTAATCAATGTAGCAGGAAAATTCAGGTTAATAACACAGAATTTGAAATACAGGCCTTGACCGATAAGTTTATTGAGTTTAGTGAATGTATAGGTTGTACCTACACCTGTTATGTTAAGAAAAAGGCGGATAAAGCTGTTTTAACAATTGGATTGATGGCCGGTATTTCCAGCGAAAGGAACTTTTTCTCACACAATGATTACTATGAGCGCAATTATTTTGAAGCAAAAACTAAAGCACCATCCTTGCTATATGGCCTGAATTTTTCTATTTCATCAAGAAGAAATCTGAATAGAAATATTCTCTTAATTGAGGCATTTATTAACCAGGAAAGCATCAAAAACGAAACTAACAACTATTCTGCAACTTTTACCTATCTAAATTTCGTTCCGCTTGTCAGACATCAGTTTATAAGCCATGCCATCATGAAACCCTTTGTAGGAGCCGGGGTTAATTTTAAGTATATGGTTTCTCGGATGGAAGATAAATCTTACATGGGTAACAAGATAAATTTGTTCCTGATAGGTGAAGGTGGGGTTAAATTAAATAATTTTCTTATTGCGGCTCGTATTAAGGTAAAGCCAATGCACAAAAATGAAGATGTAAAAATTGTCTATACTAAAGTTGCCGAAGTACTAGATGTAATCAGTTACCAACGCGTTAACTTTCAGCTTCAACTTACCTATCTGCTTTATAACAGCGCTAAGAAGAAAAGATAGCTTAGGCCTTCTCAGGCAAAATAATTATTTGGAACGTCATTGTTATTAATCTGAAATTTCATAATTTGTTCGTATGCATACTTTTTGAAATAGCTGTAACTAAATAAAGCAAATGTACTCTATCAAGACCACCACCCTTCTTATACTTGTTCTAATTTCTTCTTATGCTTTCTCGCAGAAAAACTATGTAGATGGCTTCATTATTTTAAAAAACCAGACTGACACCTTGAAAGGTAAAATTGATGACCTGAACTGGGCGGTTAACCCGGTAAGCATCAATTTTAAAAATGCAGATGGGCCCGAGGAGATTTATCATATCAGTGAACTGGTAGCCTTTGGAATATCAGGAAAAGAAAGCTACCTGGTAGGAAGAGTTGATTTAGATGTTACGCCAGTCTTGAAGAACGAATTGCTCTACGATCGCAATTTACATATCAGGAAGGATACCTTGTTAGCTTTTTTAGTTTTATTGAAGTCAGATTATAGTTTGTTGTCGGTAAGAGATTCTAATAACAAAAACCACTTCTTTTATAAAGAAGGCCAGAAAATAACAGAGTTAATAAATCATTTCTTTTTACAGTATTTATTAGACGAGAATAGAAACAAGAAAACCTATTTGCTTAACAATAAAGTCTTTCAAAAGCAGCTGGAAGAACTTTTCAGCCAATGTGGAAAGACGATAAAAACCAGAAGCATAGAATTTTCACTTGAGGACCTGATGGATAAATTTATTGAGTTCAATGAGTGTATCGGCTGTAATTATACCTGTTATGTGAAGAAGAAAAAAGATAAAGCTGGTTTTGCTTTTGGATTAATGGCGGGTTTGGCAAATGATAGAAATATATTCATTCAGAATTACAATGTAAATCAATATTTCGAAACAAGAACCAGTGTGCCGAACTTGCTGGTCGGGATTAATGCCACTGTTTCATCCATAAGGAACTTTCACAGAGAAAGTTTTGTAATGGAAGTCTATCTTAATCGTGAAGTCATTAAGAGTGATGCTAATCACTTTTCATCCAGCCTTTATTACCTGAATTTTTTACCAAAAGTCAGGCATGAATTTCGCAGCCGATACGCCTTTAAACCAATTGTTGGCATAGGTATCAATGCTAAAACGCTCGTTTCTTATCCTGATATAAAATCTGTTTCAGGTAGCAGGCTTAGCGTATATGCAGTAGGAGAAGCAGGAATGAAGTGGAAAAACTTTCTACTTTCAGCTAATGTGAAAGTGCTTCCAAAAGGTAAAAGAGAACAGGTATCTATATTTTATTACAAAAATTCAAAGCTACTCATTGATGATATATACGCAGAAAAACTTAGTTTTCAGCTAAACCTTACCTACCTGCTCTATAACAGTGCCAATAAGAAGTAACCGTCGGTAAATGTATGCTATTGGGTATCTTAATCCTTCACAGTACCCGTAACGCTCTGAAAAAGCGATTGAGACAAACCACCCCAGATAGCGCCAAAGAAAGATTTGGTCCGCGGGCGCTTGTAATTGATAGTGCCTGTTTTTAGTTGATTATTCTTGCGGGGGTTAGCGTCTTTTAACACCAGATTATTGACCAGAAAGGTAGGCAGCGCACGCTTTTTAAAGAGCCGGAATCTCGGTTTTTTTTCTACTGTATCTTTATTTACTTTCAATATGGTTGCTTTCAGGTTTTCGTAATGTAAGGTGCCTGTGCCGGTTACGCGGTAATCATCCGCTTTCAGTCTGAAAACATATTTGTTTATCTTCAACGACTGCACACTTACCTTGGTAAGCGCTACCGTAATGTTATTGATAGAAGTACCCTCAAAATTGCCCAGCTGACCCTGACAGGTGAAATCTCCCTTTTTTGAAGGAATATTAAAAGTAAATGCCACATCAAGGCTGCCACGATTCATGAAGTAGCTATAAAACTGTGCCCGCATAACCGGGTCTTTTGCCAGTGGCAGGCTGTCGTTTGTAACATTGGTAATCTTGCCATTAATCCGGTTAAAGCTTATGAAGCCGGTCAGTTTTACCTCCGGGTCATATTCAGAGTAATCAACCTTGGTGTTATTGATAAAAACGGTGTCAATGTTTAGGGGTAAATCCAGCTTTTTCAGCAGCTGATGCGGGTATTCGCCCGTTTTGTCGCGTTCCAGCACCGGGTGAGCCTTGTTCTTAAATATCTGCACAAGCCCCTTATTAATACGTACTGAACCTGCATAAAGTTTAGTATCCGGGAACAGCATCTCCGGCCGGATGTCTTCTATTACAATATTATTTAATATTACCTCCGTGTGGTTGCGCCCGCCAGACATTTTAGCATAAGCCATTTTGCTGGCACGCGGTTTAAGGTGATATTCTTCAATAGTTAAAAATCTGTTTTTAAGCGAAAAAACAATGTTTTTAAAAGCGTGGGTATTAAAATGATTTTTGGTTGGTAATTCAGCTGCTTTAATGTTAAATGTGTAGTCGTCGGCGTATAAAACTTTTTTTGAGGGCCTGTCAGATGCAGAATCCACCAGTATATTCGTAATCTCAACATCAAGATTTTTAACCGTACTTTTTTTCGGCTTTGCATTCTGCCGGTTTTCGTAGGTAAAATCCACATTCGTTAGTGTTACACGTTTAATGTGTAATGATTTTACAAACTTCGATATTAACTGGTAAGGCGTCTTTTGTTTGGTTGAATCCGGCGGCAAATTATATTTCAGGCCTTTGTAAAGCACCTGAATGGTGGGCGCGTGAACGTGTATTGTATTTATATCTAATATTCGTTGAAAAACCACCTGCAACAGATTCACCCCCGTCAGCTTTATGGTAGGTACTTCAATCAGCATCAGGTTATCTGGCGCTTTTTTAATTGCGTGCAGTCTTTTGTAGACATTGGTGTCAGGCCTTAAATTTGCGTTTTTAATCACAATTTCGCCCATACCCGGATTATATTGTATATCAGAAAACGAAAGCTGATACAGCCCGTCTGAGGCTCTCAATACACCTTTGCTGACACGGTCAGTAACCAAAGGTTTCAAAAAGAAGTAACCACCGATGGTCAGCAGAAGCAGTAAAACTAAAATGCCGATTATTATTCCGATTATAATTCTTTGCCATCGATGTTTGATTGTCATAGCAGTGGTTGATTAAAAACAGAAGGGCTGTATCGCTAGCAATACAGCCCTTCTGTTTAGCGTGAATTTAGTCTTGCGAAAGAACCAGGGCACTGTATGGCCCAATTGAAATTTCAGCTATAAAGGCATCTTCTTTAAGAACTGCCTCGGTCTCTGTGCAATGGGTATGGGCAAAGTCTGCACCATAAACTTCGGCATCGCCATTAAAGCGTACTACCCATTTACCCTCTGCAGGTAAACGAACCTGGTAATTCTCTCTTGCCTGATGTGAGAAGTTGAGTATTACAACAGTAGAATCTTTACTTCCGCCGTTTTGCCATCTCTGAAATGCCAACAGCTTGGCGTCATGGTCACAAGCCAGAAGTTCGGTATGCTGGCCCATTAGCCCGGCGGTTACACCAGTCAGATTACGGCGCAGGTGTATCAAATCTTTATACATATTGGATATCCCCGAAACCTCATCCAAACGACCCCAATCCAGTGGGTCAGTATCCTGAAACCAACTGCCTTCCTGTAGTGTCTGGCCTTGAAATATCATCGGGATACCAGGCGAGGTAAGCACAAGCACCGCTCCCAAAGTAGCCTTTTTGCGTGCATACCAACCGGTTGCATTACCGGGTTCAACCTCTTCCGCTACCCTTGATTTACCGTTGGCAACTTCGTCATGCGACTCCGTAAAAATAACTCTTCGCATGGCATCATTACTATACCTGTTTAAAAGTGCCGAGCAAAGCAGATTCATGTCAATGTACTCGTCAGAGGCCTGTGTCAGCACATTCCTTAGCGGGTGCACAAAATCGGCATCCCATTGTGCGCCATATCCCAACCCGCCAGACTGCACCTGGTCTGTTATGAAATCATGCCCGTGCATATCTTCGGCTATTACCAGGGCATTGGGGTATCTCTCATGAATATCGTTATTAATCCATTTAATCATGTTCACTCCCTCCTGCAAATCATGTGCGGGGTTCCCGTCGGCATGTACGTTTCTTATATACGGTACCATGTCCATTCTCAGGCCATCTACTTTATAATCATCCAGCCACATCAGGGCATTGTCTTTTATATAGTGGCCAACCTCGGGGCGGCCGTAGTCGGGGCGGGTGTCACCCCAGGGGGTTGTCGACCGCCAGTCGTTATAAAAATAGATTCCCCCTTTGCCGTTTTCCTGCCAGCCGTCAAACTGCCACAAGTCAAGGTCTGAAGGGCCAAAGTGGTTATATACTACATCAAGAATAACTGCAATGCCCAATTTATGCGCTTCTTTTATAAAATCTTTAAATGCTACCGGGCCGCCGTATTCGGTTTCAATAGCAAAAGGATGCGCCGGGTTATACCCCCACGACAGCCCCCCTGCGAATTCGAACGGAGGCATTATTTCTACTGCGTTTATGCCCAGTTTTTGCAAATAGGGCAGTTTTCTGATAGCATCATGAAAAGTGCCAACGGTATCGGCATTACTGCGGTTAAATGTGCCGATATGTAATTCATATATTACCAGATTGTTCCATGACGGAATCTGGTAATTAACATTCTCCCAATTATATTTTTTCGGATTATAAACTATCGAATTCCCTACCGAACTGGTTACCTGCCTGGCGTAGGGGTCATTTTTGTAAAGATTCAACTCGCCATTCTTAATAAAAAATTTGTATTGGTCTCCTTCTTTCGCATGTTCTACGTTTACACCCCAACAGCCGTTCTCACCGGCTATGAGCGGGTTTGCCCCTTCGTTCCAGTCGTTAAAATTTCCAACGACCGACACATAGTCGGCATGCGGAGCCCAAACCCTGAAGAAAACGCCATGTTGATGGGGGGTAGAACCCATCTCATTGATGTAAATTTCGGTTTGTTTTTCTATGTTGTGCATATTTTTAAGTAGAGTTATTATTCCTTATATATATGAAAAACCTATGCCATCATATTTTTCAGGTTTTTGAGTAAAATCATCCACAATAACTCTTGTGCCGCCGAGCAATAAAAAATAAATGTTTATATTTGATTGCTGCATAAACGGCTATTATAAAACAAACCTAAGCTCTGGCATTGCTTGTGACACTTCTTGATATTTGCTGCGAAAAAATTTCGATTCCCATCGCCTGGTTTTCGAAAAAGCTTCCGGCGTTCATTTTTTTCATACTGTCTGGTGTATACTGCACCCAGGCACAGACACCCCCACGGCCTGAAATTAATCTGGATGAGTTCACGCAGAGGCTGTTCCCGATGCAACAGGAGAACATACCCTATGAAGACCTATACGAACAGCTTTATCAGTTATACCAGAATCCGATAGACCTTAATACGGCTACCTATGAAGACCTGGCTTCTTTGTACCTTTTATCAGTTACCCAAATTAAGAACCTTCTGGCGCATCGTGCGGCATTTGGCCCGTTTCTGAGTTTATATGAACTACAGGCCGTTAAAGGTTTTGATTTACCTACTATTCAGCAATTGTTGCCTTTTGTAGACGTAAGACCGAAATCAGGTAGCCAATTACCAAGCATAAACCGGGCAAATGATCATTATCTGGTTTTAAGAAGCGCACAAACCCTGGAAAAAAGCAAGGGATTTACCGCAAACAATTATGCGGGGACACCGCAGCAGTTATATGTGCGATATCGCCTCAGTAGCCCTAAAGATTTTCAGTTAGGCTTTGTTGCCGAGAAAGATGCGGGAGAGCGCAATTACCTGGATTTTTACAGTTTTCATCTGCAGTTAAAAAATAAAGGCAAACTGAAAAACCTGGTTTTGGGCGATTATCAGGTGCAGTTCGGGCAGGGGCTGGTAGCAGGTGCCGGTTTTTTTCTTGGTAAAGGAAGCGAAGCCGTAACTACCATACGGCGTAGCAATATGGGTATAAGGCCGTATAGCTCTTTATTAGAAGGGGGCAATCTGAGAGGCGCTGCAGCCACTTATCAGCTCGGAAAAACAGACCTTACTGCTTTTTACGCTTACAACAGGCGTGATGCAAGCGTTGATGTGGCAGATGGAGAAACGGAAGAATACTTTAGCTCGGTACTTACTTCGGGGTATCATCGTACCGAAACTGAACTGGCACGGAAAAACCAACTAACGGAGCAGAATATTGGTTTCAATGGCACCTTCAGATTTACTAACGGATACATAGGCGCCACAGTACTGCACACCCGGTTTGATGCTGTGCTGTTGCGAAGGCCAAGACTATATAATAAGTTTGAGTTTACAGGTAAAGAAAATACCGTAGCAGGTGCCAACTTTACTTATACCTGGCAGAATTTCAATTTTTTTGGTGAAGCCGCCCAAAGCAGCAGCGGGGGCAAAGGCCTTACCGGTGGTTGGATAGCCGCATTAAGCAGGCAGGTTGAATGGGCCATACATTTGAGGCATTATGACAGGGATTTCCATAGCTTTTATGCCAATGCACTGGCAGAAGGAAGCCGGAATATCAACGAGCAGGGTATTTACATGGGTTTGAAGTATGCGCCCACCCAATCGCTTACTTTCAGTGGGTTTTATGACCGCTTCAAATTTCCCTGGTTAAGGTATCTGGTTGATGCGCCATCAAATGGGTACGATTACCTGTTGAGAGCTGCCTGGCAAATCAACAAAAAGGTATTGGTTTATGCGCAGTATCATGCTGAACACAAAGGCAAAAACCTGCCGGATAATACCACCCCGACTGATATTGTGGTAAATACCATAAGAGAGAATATTTTGGGTAATCTGGATTATTCTGTAAATCGGTCATTCAGATTGCGAACACGAGCGCAGGTAAACAGCTTTCAGTATGAAGGACGTGCGAAATCTATAGGTTATGCGCTCATGCAGGATTTTGAGGGTTCTATAAAAAAATTAAACCTGAGCGGCCGTATTGCCTACTTTGCCACTGACGATTACGATTCGCGCATTTATGCCTTTGAAAACACCGTTCTTTATGCCGTTTCTTTCCCTGCCTATTACGGTAAAGGCATTCGAACGTATCTCACTGCACGGTATAATCTGAACAGGCACCTAGACGTTTGGCTCAGATATGCCCGTACACAACTGCATAATCAGACAGGCATCGGCAGTGGAAACGATGCAATACCGGGTAATCACAAATCAGATGTTCAATTACAGTTAAGATACAGTTTTTAGTCTGCATCATTTTTATAGAATGATTTAACAACACTTGTGCTACTTACAGAATCATGCCATCCGCGGCTGCCTATCAAAAAAGAGAAAGGTTCAAAAGGGATGTATCGGCATAGGGTTCTTATAAAGGCATTGCCCATCGATATAAACTCCCCGTCAGCGTTTACAATCGTAGACTTCGTAAGCACCTTACCTACCGTTGTTTTAAAACATCCTTCAACTATGAAATAATATAGGAAGAACTGCAGTGAATAGCATATTTGGAAATAAATTATAAACTTCCAATCAGACACATTACTATACTCAAACTTGGCTAAAACTATCCAATAAGTGCTGACAAAGGCGAGGAAGGTGATAACAATCTGATCAATAATCATATTTAAAAATCTTTCAGATACATTTTGCTCAACTAATTCTTCAGCATCTGAAGCAATTGTAACGCTTAGCTTCGTACGAATATAGTTAAGGGAGAATATGCTTGCAAGCAAACTTACTACAGTGACAGTAATATAAATAAAAGAAGGGGTATATTCAGACATTCTTATAAATGCAACAACCAAAGATATTAAAGCATGTATTCTCTCGAAAAAAATGATTATCAATAAGCCTTGTAAAATTCTTAAAGAACCCGTTTTTTGAAATCTCAATATACCAACTGTAGTTAAAAGGGGTATAAAAAGAAAGATGAAATGATTACCTATTTTAGTGTTATAAAAGAGTGTACTTAAACTATATTTAATATTTACTTCATCATCCATAATATCATAAAATGGCAAAAATTCGTGTTTTAAATATTTCACTATTGTAAATATACTTTGTGGGTCAGCAGTAACAGTATAAATGTTAAGCAATAATAAAAGAATAGGCAGTATTACAAAAACTATAGTAAGGAGAATAATGAAACTTTTCTTTTTCAATAACATAGCAGCAACGGTTTAGAGTATACCGCAATTGTATTAACTTTTTAGTACTAATCAAAGAACTGCCAGGTTTTTTATTTTCCGGTTGTTTTTAGCAGGTATATACATTATCAATACCATGGCATTAAGCATAGAAAAAACATACCTCGTGTAATCTCAGCTTTTTAACTTTTACTGATTTCGTCCAGTTCTTTTTTTTTTACTTTGGCTTCAAGTCCGTCTTTTTTGATGCCGATTCTGATATTAAAAAACAAGCTCATATAAATGTTGGCAATCCAGACCAATGAAAAAACGGCTATTATATAACCTCGCCAGTCGGTAAAGAGCAATTGGTAATTGGTAACGATAACGAAAAGAATAGTTACATAAAAACTGAAGCAGTATTCGCAGGTGAATACATAAAAGAATTTTCTTTGCAGAATGGTTTTCCCTGCCTGGCTCTGATTTTTGCAGTATTCGCGGGGTTCTCTAAAAATCTCTTCATGCGTAACTGTCCAAGCCACACAGGCAATAGGAATGGCTAATACAAAAAGCCGGATGATTTGTTCGTAAAGCTCCATGCTGATACGGTTTAAGATAGTTTTCAGATTTATTTCTGAAAAACCTTATTCCATAATCAACTGTGAAATTATTTCCACTCTTTCGGAAAGAGGTGGTCTGAGCGAATTGTATAATTTCATACGAAATTTGCCTTAATGAGGCTTATACAAAGGCTTGATTTTTTAAACTACCTGTAGTTTATAGGGGTAGAAGAATTTTGCCTGGACAGGGATTCTGATAACTGAATTAACTTTTTAATTGAACAGGTATCCAGAATTCTTCCTCCGATTCAGGGTTGGCGTTTTTGTATCTGGCGCCCAGCAATTCAAAATGCGGTCGGTTGTCCAGAACATAAGCCGAATGAGGTAACCAGGTATTGAAAATATACTGAAAGGTGCTGGTATCATGGCTGGACCCTCTATGAGTAAATACGGCATATAAACCGTCTTCAAGAATCATTACTTCCATACCGGCCGGAACAAAAGACGCGTCGCTTACCTCAACCGCAGCCCATTTTTCAAACAACGCTTCCGGATTAAAAGCATCAAAGAATACTGGTGGATATACCTGTAAAGAGAACAAGTCAGTACTTACGCTATGCTGAATCTCGTTTCGGTAGGGCATAAAACTGCGCCATAGATCTGCCGTTTTGTTGTCGGCAAAAGACATAGACAGGTGTTTGCCAACCAGCTTCTTTTTTGCTAGCGTTTCTATTCTTGGTTGCGGCATCAATTGCATTTTTATAACTGCTAGTGAACCATTTTTATTCAGTTTAACTCAATTTTGGTGTGTCGGCCAGTTTTTGTTTCCTGAGCGTACCGCTCACACTTTGTTCAACCCACTTGCATTGGTGTAGATGTTATGATTAGGGCATTGAATCGTCTGTTTTAAATTAACCGACTTTGTATTTTTCAAAGGCACTTTTCAGCGAGTTTTCAAGCTCTTCAAAACTGCATTGCAGTGTATTGTTAGAAATGCTCACGACTATGTCGTCGTCTTTCTTGCCTTTTTTCTTTGCGCCATTGTTTTTACTGATGGGCTTTTTTAGTACAATGTTTACAAATTTCTTATTAAATAGCTTAGCAGGTTTAATCTCTTTGATGTCTTTCCATGGAATATGCCCGGCAGCAATGCCGCTCGAATTATCAGTAATGCCGCTCTTGTCAATAATTACTCCCGGTTGTTGGTCAATCATTTTTTTGCCAAGCACAAAGCTGCTGAGGCCAAAAACAACTATGGTTAGCATGCCTATGCCAGATATTACAGCAGGGTTACCTACCATGCCTTTTTTGAAGAATCCGGGGTTAGCAACAAACCAGATGCCGACGGCAAAAAAGGCCAGCGCACTGATTAATAGGAAAATAAGACGTTGTTTGTTCAGATGAATTTCAATGCGGTCGCCGGTTGTTTTCATAATCTTGGTTTAAGGTAATAGGCTAAAATTAGAATATATGGTTCGATTACGCAAATATGTAACCCAAACTCATGTAAAATTCTGGTAGTGTCTGTTATGGAGAAGGCAATTAGGCCGATAAATTTGGATGAGTGCCTGAAAACCCTTAGTTTTCGTATTCAACCTTAATAACCTTACAACGTATGAGAACCCTCTATTTCAAAAAAGTAATTGCTTCTATGGTGGTAGCTGCGGTTTTACTTGCCTGTACCAAACAAACCGATACAAATAAGGCGCCAGCCATTGTTGGTACCTGGAAACTGCTAAGCGGTACACTGGTAGACAAAGGAGACACAACCGTAACTGATTACAACCAAGGGGTTTCTTTTATCAAGATTATAAACGATACCCATTTTGCTTTTATTCAGCACGATTTGAAAGGTGGTAAGGACTCAACAACGGCCGTTTTCACGGCGGGTGGTGGTACATATACCCTGAAAGAGAACACCTACACCGAAAGCCTTGAGTATTGTAATGCCCGCAAGTGGGAGGGGCACCATTTCAGTTTTACCATTGAAATCAAGAACGACACACTGGTTCAGAAAGGCATTGAAAAAGTAGAAAGTGCAAACATTGAAAGGCTAAACATTGAAAAATACGTTAGGATGAAGTAGTTTAAATCAGAATCAGGCTACCCCTCAATTTTTCTTCGCTTTAATCTGGTTATATTCAGCTACTATTTTTTTTATGTCTTTTACTTCATAGCCCGGGCCGCCAATTTTGGCCATAAGGGCGGGTGCATCGGCAAAATAATTAACTGCAAGTTCATTAAATTCTTCCACCTGTGTTTTTTTGTTACCGGCAGGCACCTCTGCACCGGGTTCGGTTTGTTTTTTCAGATACAGGCGTTTTATTAATTCTGTTTCTTCTACAAAGGTCATCCGGTTGTTTACGTCTTTTGTTTTTCGTACATGCTCTTTGGTTTCATGGGCAATCAGGCTCACTTCTCCCTTTACTTCATACGCCGCCAAAACGTTTTCCACCTTACCTCGTTTTTTGTTATTTATTATGGTAAACTGCGCATATTCTTTAGGCCCGTCGGGTGTCTGTTTGATAATTGACTGAACAGCTTTACTTTGAATGATAGAGTTACTGCTGGTTTGGGCATCCTTAAAGCTGAAGTTGTCTCCGGCAATGGGCGAAGTACTGCCTTTCAGCACTGCGCCGTTTTTAAGGGTTATTTCGGTAGCGTAATATTTTACCTTTTTGCCGATGGTCTGGCAGGCAGAGACGCCTAGCACAAGCATCAAAAAAGCCAGAAATTGGCCTTTGTAAGGGTTAATTAAGCAATTCATGAATGAATGATTTTCTTTAATACGGGTTTATCCTTAAGCGTTGTATTGAAAGCCCCGGCCAATATACATAATTTTGCCGTTAATTTTGTTGATTTTACAAGAGCAGACCATAAAAAACAGGTGGTTACAATTGACAGAAAGTAACACAAAATGTATATTTGACAACAACCAAAACGGCATTGTTCATGACAACCAATCAGCAGATTGACAGAATCATCAATGTATTATTTGATAGGCAGGTAAGAAAGCAAGCAGATTTTACCGGGGTGCCCGCTTATAATGAACTTTGCCGGGAGCTATTTTCTGAATTACCCGGCATGAATGAGCAGCAGTTCAGGAATCTGTTGTATATACTTGTCAGTAAAAAAATAGTAAATATACATGGCAATAGTCTTTCAGATGCTTACAGCGAGCCTGTCAGCCTCACACCTGAAACCATAGCCTGGTATGAGCAATTCAGGTCTTATCTGGCGTATCTCGATTATATGCAGGAGAAGCACCGGCCCATAATAGCAGATGAAGATGATGAGCCCGGCGATGACGAAAAAAGCCCGGGCAGGGTATGGCTTCCTGCCTGGGCTAAAATTGTTATCCTGGTTGCGGCTGTTATTGCCGTTTGGGTAATGTTTTATAGAAACTGAAAGATATATATCTTCCGGTTTTACATCTGTTAATTCATTCCAAAGCCTACAATAAAACCTAAAAATGCAGGTTCCTCGGTTTTTAGAGGGCTGTATTTATTTAACATAAAACGGTTCGGGTTGCTCGCTGAATACACTACTTCGACAATCGAGCCTTTGTCGATAAAGTTTCTGGCGTTAAGGCCATATGAGGTTCGCTGGTGGATTTCCTGCCCATGATAAGTTTTGAACCTGATAATAGGAAAAAAGGACTTTTTCCCTTTACCGTCTGAGTACTCTTCATAGTCAATAATCTCACCTTCTGTTTTTAAGCCTTTTTTGATCAATAGTTGATATGACCAGTAGGCTCTGCCCAAAATTACGACAACGGCAATCAATGGTAGAATGCCAAATACGCCCGTAATGGCGATAACATCTAAATACATAGTCACATGGGTTAAAGTTCAGTAATTCTTGGGCAAATATAATTATTACTTTGAATAGTCATAATTATTTTATAAATATTTTTACTATTTTTATAAATATTTTAATGATATCAGAAAACTTCGCCAAAATTGAAGTAAATATTGCGTGAACCATCTCCTCCCACAGCAAAATCAATAGCGAGGTTGGCCTTTGAGAACTTATTTATCCGTATCCGCAGCCCTGTGCCAATGGCCGGAATCGCCTTCCGGAAACGGTTGTCGGTAATCTCGCTTACTGTCTGTATATTAGAAAACAAAACGCCACCTATGAAATGGCTTCGCGTTAGAGTAAACCGGTACTCAGCTTCTAAATACATCAGGTTTTTACCCCTGAAACGCCCCTGAATAAACCCGCGGCCCATATTTACGTTTGTGTCCCAGCCTGTGCTTGGCATATCAAGATAGGGTACATTGCCATGTGTAAACATATTATAAGACCACAGAGCCAGTATATGATTCGTATTACCTGTCAAATCAAAGTACTTACGGGCATCTAACAGTAATGACTGGTAATTGGTATTACTGCCCAGGCTTTTCAGGTTTTGCCTGAACACCACATTGGTATACAAACCTTGGGTGGCACTCATGGCATTTGTACGGCTATCGTACAGAAACGCTATAGTAGGGCCTGAAGAAACCGATTTACCGTTAACCCCCCTGCTGTAACCACTAATTTCTTCTACACGGGTGCCTTGTGCGTAGCTTTCAATATGCCAGTGGTAATCGTACTGATAACCGATACCTATATACCGGTTTTTCCCGATGCTGCGCATCAGGGTCTGGTATAATCTCAGGTACCTGAAATTCATCTCTGTTTTGTTCTGCCTCGTTGTGTTCATTCCAAGCCCGTAGGTGGCCTGCGGGTAGTCCATCCATCGCCAATCGTTAGAGAAATAAAATCGGTTGTCTTTGGTAAAATAACTGGTTGTGTACTGAAATATTGACTGCCTGAACTCTGTAAAGGTTGCTACCAGATTAAGAATAGATACGTTAGCATTGGTATTTCTTATGGCCACATTAGAAACTACCTGCGCAAAAAAACCACTTTGCGGTGCATAGCCGGGGGTAGGGAGTATGGCAATTACCCTGCCACCTTCTTTTAGTGAGGTTGAGTCGCTCTTTCTTGGCTTTTTTATATGGAATATCTCGCGCAACACGTCGCTGGCATCTTTTTGCTGAGAGTAGGGTATCTGTGCCAGCAAAACAAATGGTGTTAAATAGAATAGAATAAAAAAAACTGTTCGTTGTCTCATGCTTAAGGCAGGTGCCGGGTATAATTCTAACAAGGCAACTTAACCGGTTGTGATTATACTGAAACAATTTAAAACAAAAAATGGTGGTCAGATACCACCATTTTTGTGAAAGTTTTTGATTTATCGGTCAATCTTTAGTTTTTTAATGATGAGCAACCTTGTCAATAGACCGGGCCTTTGGTATTTGCCCTATCTTTTTTTGCAAGGCTACCCATCATTCTTTTTCCTGACCTTTAGCGATTCCTACCTTAAAGCATTTATATATTTAAAAGGTTTTACCCTTCTGTTTTGTCTAATTTACATTGTTACGCACGTATGCTGCCAGCACTTTACTGATTTCATGAATAGGTTTGTCGTCTGACAAGCCGGAGCCGTCCAGGGCTTTTACAAAGCTAAGCTGGTCTGAAAAAACTTCTTTTACATTGGCCAGTGTGAGTGGATAAATAGCCGACTGACTGTTACGGCTAAAGTAATAGGTGGTGTTGATGTCGTCTTTAATATTTCCTTCACCGGTTACTTCTCCGAGTGTGTAAAATAAAATTGGCAAGCCTTTTGGTGCATACGCAACGGCGTAGTCGGTGTTCTGGAAAGTGCGGTAGTCCTGATTGTTTTTACGGAAACCCCAGATAGCCGATTTAGGGAAGCTGGCTTTTTCGGTATTTTCGGTCAGGAAAACCTTGTTGTCAAATTCATGAATATGATTTTGTTTTGATTTTTTGTCGAAACCTAATTCCGGCATTCCGTTCTGAAACTCTTCTGCATTGATAAATATTCCATTTTTTGGAATAGCCAATTCAGTAGTTACCGAATTATTAACTAACATTGTGTTAGAAGAAAGCGATTGCGCATGGGTGAAAAATGGAAGAGCCATGATTCCAGCCAGAATGATGTTCTTTTTCATTGTCTTATTTGAGTTTTAGAATAATATAATGATTTAATTAAAATAGAGCAGATACAGTTGCTGTCATAAAATCTTATATTAACTGGTTTACTTTTTTGCGTTTTCGTTTCTTTGTTTTGATGCAACAAAGTAAAGCAGGCGGCCTAAAACTGGTTTTAAATTAGAATTAAAGGTCAGTTAAAAAGCATTTGGTGCAGTTTTAGAAAATAGATTATTGCGCCCCCGCTATCAACAATTGGTATAATAGAAAATGAACAATAGCCTTACCCAATTATCATGAACAAGGTAAAAATAGTATGTATTTGCCTGCTGATTTGCCAGTTTGGGTTCAGAACTGTGCAGGCGCAGGCAGTGGCGCAGAAAATCTCTTTGCCACCTGTTCCGGCTACAATAGACTTTGCCACTGAGAAGGTGCCACTGGATAACCCTATTGTTTATGAGCAACTACAGCTGGAGCTAACCAAAAACATGTACAAGCACTCTTCTACACTGGCTATATTGCAAAGAGCGGGGCTTTATAAAGAACGTATTATGGGTATTCTGAGAAAGAATAAAGTGCCGGACGATTTCTTCTATCTGGCAGTAATTGAAAGTGAGCTGTGGCCCTACGCCAATTCGGGCAAGGCCGCCGGGTTCTGGCAGTTCAGAGATACTACTGCTAAGGAATATAAATTAGAGGTGTCAAGATTTGTTGACCAGCGACGGGACCTGGAACTTTCGACACAGGCGGCTTGTAATTTTCTGAATAACCTGAACAAAACTTTTAATAACTGGACCCTCACTGCCGCCGCCTATAATTCAGGGCGAACCAGCATTATGAATACCCAGAAAGCACAAGGGGTGCAGTCTTATTATGATTTGCACCTGACCCTGGAAACCAACGATTACGTGTTCAGAATACTGGCTTTGAAGATAATCTGTGAGAATCCGGCTGCTTATGGTTATGAAGTGAGTAAGAGTCCCGCTCCTGAAATGTTGGAAGTTGTTGAAATAAAAGAAGATGTAAATCTGATAGAACTTGCCCAAAAATATAAGATTAACTATAAAACGCTTAAGTATTATAACCCCTGGCTGGTATATAACCCCGGGGCCGCAAAGACAGATAAATATTATGAGCAGAATAAATGGATGAATGTAATGCTGGAAGTTAAACCCGGGCAGGGGTATAAAATCATGATTCCGAAGAAACAATAAACGCATTTAAGAAGATTAAAGAAAATGAGTAACATAACTGTAAGACCGGCCAGATTGGAAGAGATTGATTTGCTTCTGGAATTTGAGCAGGGAATTGTAAAAACGGAACGCCCATTTGACCCGACCCTGAAAAAGGGTGAAATACATTATTATGACTTAAAGCAGCTCATCGAATTGCCTACTGCAGAAGTGGTGGTGGCAGAGGTAGATAATGAAGTGGCCGGGTCTGGCTATGCGCTCTTGAAAGAGGCAAAAGACTATCTTGACCATGAAATATATGCCTACCTGGGGTTTATGTATGTAAAGCCTGAATTCAGAGGTATGGGTATCAACAAGGCTGTTCTGCACTACCTGAGGCAATGGGCAGCCCGTCAAAATGTATCGGAGATTCGCCTTGAAGTATATGATGATAACCTCATTGCCAAAAGGGCTTACGAAAAAGCAGGGTTTAAAGGCCATTTGCTGGAGATGCGCCTGCCCAGAGGTGTAGAATCAGATCCGGAAACGCCATAGTAAGCCAAAAGGGGGTTTGAGCTGGTGCGCATCACTCGCACAAGCTCAATCACCAAAAGCTGCTAATTCATTGCTTGAAAAGCAGATTTATGCTGAAAAAGTGAATCTACGCTTAATAAACCATTTCACACCAATAAACCTGCCTGTGGGCTTAAAAGTCTTCTTCTATTAATTCATGATTGACAAATGCTCCGGTCATCGAGCCGGAAGATACGGCCATTGCTACCGAACGGCCTGAATGTGAGTTGTCGCCGCAGGCAAAAACACCCGGCAAATTGGTTTTCTGAAACCCGCTGATTTTTATGAGACCGTGTTCGTTCAATTCACAACCCAGTTTTTCGGGTAAGGGGCAATGTTGTACAAATGCAGGTCTGTAATAAATGGCGCTTAGGCCGGTAAGTGTACCATCTTCAAAAGCCAGTGCTTCAAGCTGCCCGTTGGTATGGATAATTTCGGAGACGGGCGTTTCTTTAATAGCAATATTGTGTTTGGTAAGTTTGGCTGTTTGCTCTTCTGTAAGTGTGGATGCCCCATTGGTAAAAAGAGTGAGGTCGCTCGTCCATTGGTTAATCAGCCGGGCATAATGAAGCGCACCTTCACCATTGGCTAAGATGCCGGTTTTTTGTTGCCGAACCTCATATCCATGGCAGTACGGACAATGGATAACCGAGATACCCCAGCATTCGGCAAAACCTTTTATAGCAGGCATGGTATCTTTTATGCCTGTGGCAAAGATGAGTTTCCGAGCCGAAAAAGTTTCTCCGTTTTCTGTTTCCACAACAAAAATATTCTCCGTTTGTGTAGCATTGATAGCCAGACCTTTATGGAACCGGACGGTTTTGTACTGGTGGATTTGCGCCAAGGCCATATCGGCAATCTCTTGTGGTTTTCGGCCATCCTGTGTCAGAAAGTTATGCGAATGCGGCGTTTGTCTGTTGCATGGCAGGCCTGAATCTATAACCAGTACATTTCTTAAGGCACGGCCTAAACTCATGGCTGCCGACAGACCTGCATAGCTGCCGCCGATGATAACGACATCATAGTAATTATTGCTTTTCATAGTTTTGTGTGTTGTTTAGCGAATAATAATCAAACTTTAATATGCAACATTGTTGCAAAAATAAAAGTTCGGGAAGTTGTAGGTTTTAGCTTATCCGATTCCGCTTATATGCCATTTAGCTTGAACAAAGCTGATTTTAATAAGGCAAATAAGTTGTGTTGGTACTGAAAAAGCAACAAGCCAAGTAATAGCAAAGACTGGCATAGAGTTTTTAGTCTGTGCAGAAACACAAACCATAGAACCCATGTACAGACTATTGATTTATTTATTATTAGTATTGCCCGTTGCGGTTAACGGGCAGCGAGTTGCCAATTTTGCTTATAGAGAGTTCAGCGCTAAAGACTTTGAAGTTTATGCCTTTTGGGTTAATGCCAATGAGGTAAGTGACATTAAGTATTCATACAAAACACCCGAAGGAGACATTAAAGCCATGAAGTTGAAGTATGAAGGCGTTGGTATATTAAATGGTGAAAAAGCTTTCAAGGTATTATTCCCGAACAACTTATTATTGTATGTAATACCGCGAAAAAACAACACATTAAGAGTAGCCAGCCTCGACGGCAAATATGCCAAAACCTTTCATTGGCTATATGAAGCCCCGACCGAAGGCAGAGGCACCTTCTGTACGGCCTGCGCCGAAAACGCCAAGGAAGCTACCAATCTGTTGAGAATGTCCTATTTAAAATGAGGTAAATTGAATACGAATATCTAAAACAAAAAATGACTGCCGTAAAGGCAGTCATTTTTTGTTAAACTCCCCTTTAGGGGCTGGGGGCTACTCATTCAACCCCGTAGTATTCGCAGGTTTCTCATAATTCCACTCGGTGCGAGGCAGTTTCTTTTGGGTCGGGTAAACCTCATCTAAAGTACCGGCATCATACACGCGGCCATTTTTGATAACCATTTTCAGCGTGTTTGAATGACGTATGTTTTCCAGCGGATTCTTATCCATAATCAATAAATCGGCTAGTTTACCTTTTTCAATACTACCTAAATCCTGGTCAAGACCTAGCGCTTTGGCTCCCAGAATAGTGGCTACACGCAGGGCATCATGGTTCTTCATGCCACCGCTTTGCATCGACCACAACTCCCAGTGATAACCCAGCCCCTGAAACTCACCGTGACTACCGATACCTGCCAATGAACCAGCTTCAACCATCGATTTCATCGATTTGGCATGTTTCTGGAACACGTGTTCTTCCGGCAGAAACCAGCCACTTACTCTACGCGTTTTTTCTGCCAGCTCTTCATAAGGCATAAAATACTGCATCTTTTTGTCGTGGTAGGGGTTCTCGGTTTCAAAATAGTAAATCTCTGCAAACGGACCGCCATAAGCTACCAAAAGCGTAGGGGTAACGGCCATTTGAGAAAACGAAATACTTTTGATAACATCATTATACAACGGATAAACCGGAATAGCATGCTCATGACCCGGATACCCATCCAGCAGGTTGGTCATGTTCAGTTTGTAATTCAGACCACCCTCGGTTGTAGGCATTAATTTCTGGTCTTTGGCAGCTTTGATAATCCACTGGCGAGCCTGGCGGTTACCGGTCAGGTACATCTTGATGTACTTCGTATCATAATACTTGCTGTATTGTTTCAAAGCATTAATGGCTCCGGTAGAATCCTTGATATTATAAGCCCAGAAGCCAACCCCGGGACCCGTAGAGTAGATTCTAGGTCCTGGAATTTTGCCCGATTCCACCATGTCGCCATAGGTAAATACGTCAGTAGTGGCTGTTTGTGGGTCACGGGTGGTGGTAACACCATAAGCCAGGTTAGCAGCATAAATCCAAACCTGATTCTTCTGTATTCCCCATTGTGGCCACATGTGAGCGTGCGTATCCACAAAGCCCGGCGTAATGGTTTTGCCCTTCACATCTATCACCTTGGCTTTTCCTGCTCCCTTAATGCTTCCGCTTTTGCCTATTTCCTTTATCCGGTTGTTTTCAATCAATATATCGCCGTTTTCTATCACTTCGGTGCCTTTCATGGTAATGATTCGGGCACCTTTCAGCAGCACAGTTCCGGTTGGTAAATCACGCTTGAAATAGATTTTTATTTCTGTTTCCTGCGGTTTGTATTTCGGCTCCTCTTTTTTTGCTGTGGCCTTTTTGGCATCTTTTACTTTCACGCTGTCGGTTTTTATCTTCACCGTGTCAGTTTTTACAATTTTCAACGAATCCGCCTTTCGTTTTTCTTCTGCTTTTTTGGCAACTTTTACGCTATCGTCAAAATTTCTGGCTTTTTCTAAATCGTAAACCACGTGGTAACGACCCAGCGACCAGTGCACTTTTTTAGAATCGCTCGACCACGAGGGAAACTCTCCGCCCAATTCTGTCAGCTTTTTAGCCGGAAATTGCGCCGAGCCTGCATCTGCCACCGAAATACTCACAGTCTTACCTGTCTGCGGTACGGTCATTGTGTAAATCTCATTGTTTATTTGCGCCAGTGCCTGTTCGCCATCAGGCGCCATAATGATTTGTGATGCCGGAGAAGGACGGTTTACCTCCATAGCCTGCATCGCTTTTTCAGACAGCATACAGTTATGGGCAAAGTCTTCGCCTTCGATGCTCATGCCGTAGGTAGTTATGCCCGTTACTTTCAAGTGTGTTTTTTCGTCGGTTCCATCCCATTTAATAGACTGCAGCGCACCGTCGCCTGCACTGAAATAAATGCGGTCGGTGGTTTTGCTTACAAAGTGAGGCGCGGAGCGATCGCGGGCTTTGTCGATAACCGTTACAGGGCCACCGTTGGCATCTATCCAGCAGATTTCGTCTTCTGAACCGTTGGCTCCTGGCCCGATTGATGATTTAAACGTTTGCAGGCGCGTACGGATAAACACTATACGGTCGTTTTTAGGTGTCCAAACGGGTTGTGCATAAAGGGCAGGGTTTTGTGTCAGCCTTTGCAGATTCGGCGTGCCTTCTGCGTTTACTTTATACAAGTGGCCTCCCTCAGGCGCCCAGGTAGTAAACACCAGACTTTTACCATCGGTCGACCACGCCGGTTGGGCTTCGGTGAAATCGTTTGTGGTTATCAGGCGAGGGGTACCGTTCGGATAATCGGCTACATACAGGCGATTCAAGGCAGTGAAGGCCAGTTTTTTACCGTCAGGAGAGGCCACCGCATCGCGTATCTGCGTAATGAGCGCATGGCTGCTGTCTGAAACCGGATATTTGAACTCCAGCTGAGGCCCCATTTCTATTTCCATATCTACACTGAACGGAATAGCCACCGGAGCAGAACCATCAATGCTTATTTTGTATATTTTACCGCCATACGATGCCACAACAGCTTTATTGTCTGGCGTAAACGCCATGCCCGGCAATACACCCATGGTTGCGATAGACTCCTGGTCGTCGCGTTGAATCGGGTAGGCCAGCCATTTTTCGTCGCCGTTATCCAGGTTTCTCAACACCAATCCTGTTTTGTCTTCAAAGCGTGTGCCATAAACCAGCCATTTGCCGTCGCCGGAAAGCGTTGGCGTAAAGGCCGAGCCGTATCTGGATGTAATGGTGGTGCGTTTGGCGTTATCACGGTCATACACGCCTATCTGATACTGCGGCATCATGGCGTTGTAGTTCCAGGCACCGCTGCGTTGCGAGAAGTAAATATAACGGCCGTCATGCCCTACGGCTGCATCAATGGTTTTCAGGTTCGTGGGTTGGTCAATCAATTGTACACCACCGCCACTTTCGTGATGCACCATCCAGAGTTGCACATTCATACGGCCTTTCGAAAACACTATGTATTTGCCGTCGGGTGTCCAGTCGGCAGAGGTATAGTTCTGGTCGCGGTCTTTGGTAACCTGTATGGTGTCTTTTTTCTCAAAGTCGATGTACCACACGTTGTCTGACCCTGTGCGGTCTGAAATGAACAACAGCTTTTTGCCGTCCGGACTATAGCGCGGGTGGGTATCAAACGCAAGACCTTTGGTAACATTGGTGGCCTTGCCCCCGCCAAACGGAATGGTGAATAAATCGCCCATGACATCGAAAGCAATGGTTTTGCCGTCGGGGCTTACATCGACCGACAGCCAGGTGCCTTCGGTAGTAGTGGTTTTCAGTTTACGTGTGGCTTTAAGCGGCAAATCTTTGTAACGTATATACTTAATAGTGTCTTTGGTAGGTTTGGTGGTGTCGTTCAGCGCATGCAAAAACCGCGAGTACACACGGCCTTTAGAAGCAAAGACACCCGCCACCACGCAGCAACCGATGCAGACGCCCATCAGTGCCGACTTAAAAGTAATAGTAGGTTTCATGAAGAAGATGTTTTTTTAAGAAGTGTTTTTTGGTAAAAATATTAAAAAATTTGGGGATTTGGGTGGGGGAGGGGTGGAAAAATACAAAACAATTAGTAGCCCATATTAATCAATATATATAGTTTGAAATATGAACAGCTAACATATAAGTAAAATTGTTAGATTTGCGTTAATTAATGCTCCAATCAATAAATAAAAAAACAATATGGCATATTCAGCGAATGTTTATAATGTTATGCTTGCTTCTCCAAGTGATGTTATGGAAGAAAGAGATGCTGCAACAGAAATAATATTAGATTGGAATAATGTTAATTCAACTGTAAGAAAGATTGTTTTAATGCCAATAAGATGGGAAAGTAATGCTATACCCACAATGGGAGAACATCCACAAGAAGTGATAAATAAACAACTTCTCGAAAATGCTGATTTACTAATAGGTATATTTTGGACAAGAATAGGCACTCCAACAGGAAAAGCACTAAGTGGAAGTGTTGAAGAAATAGAAAAGCATATAAATTCTGGTAAGCCAACGATGCTATATTTTTCAGATAAACCTGTTATCCCCAATAGTATTGATTCTAAACAATATAAGGCTCTAACGAAGCTAAAGAAAGTATATCAAAAGAAAGGAGTGATTCAATCATTTGACTCTTTATTGGATTTTAGAAATAAATTCAGCCGCCATCTTTCAATGAAAATTAATGATATTAATAACTTTAAGGGGTACGAGGTTGTAGACCAATCGCTTGATTTTGAAGAGTATAATGGAACAGATTTGGTAAATTTGTTATCAAGCCATGCTAAAGAATTATTAATTGAAGCATCAAAGGATCCCAATGGGACGGTTATAAAGACTCGCTCCTTGGATGGTTTAAATATTCAAACAAACAGAAGAAGTTTCACAAGGAATGGAACAGCAAGAGAGGAAGCTTTGTGGGAATCAGCTTTGAATGAATTAATAGAAAACATGTTGATTAAAGATTTAGGGTATAAAGGTGAAGTGTTTAGATTGACAAATAATGGATATCAATTAGCGGATAATTTATCATCTCAATAAATACTAATAGTATATTGATATTTACTGAGATTTGTTTTTTGGGGAGGTAGATTGCCTTTTTAAGTCGTATTTTTCTTCATACATTTTAATACTATCATTTATTATTCTCCAATGATTTTTAACTTGTTTTAAAATGGTTTTATCCTCCATAATGTTAGATACATTTTTAACATATGTAATGAAGTTACCCCAATACATTACGTTTGTTCTCCTCCTTTTTGCACCTAAATAGCTTTTGGATTTATAGATTCTTCTTTTATAAATCCATTCATCTTTTGATGCTTGATTTTTTTCATTAAAAAATTTTCTTTGTTTTGCAAAATGAACAGATCTTCGTATTAGCCTTTTTACAGATCTATAATACTTTGATAAGCTACTATTCTTAATTTTAATATTTTTCCCATCAAAAGTGAATCCTAAGTATGACAAATTTTTTTCTAATTTATATCCATTTTGAAAATACTCAATTTGCCAATCTGAAGTAATATTTGTTCTATTAAAATATGTTATTTGGTTCTTTTTTTTATTAATTTCTAAAGCTAAATCCCTTATTGTATTATTCAGTGCGTCATATACTGAATCCCAATGTTCACGTTTACAAACAATAAGAATATCATCGGAATACCTTCTGTAAATGCCATTAATTGGATAAATTAAATTGCATATCTTTTTGTCCGCTTCTAAAAAATATAAATTTGATAGTGTTGCACTTATAGGCGTTCCTTGAGGTATGCCGATTTTGGGCGAAGTACAATTGTATTTTTTTATTATATAAGGATGTTCAGAAATGATTTGTCTTAACTCCGAAAAGTGATAAATTAATCTGTCTTTTTTGGATTTTCTTATATAGTTTTTATTCTTTATATCAAAACTTGGTAATAGAGGTAAAATCTCTTCTAAATCAATGAAGTGTGCTTTTGTTATAGCCTTGAAAACCTTGTAATCGTCTTTTTTTAGCGTATTTTTATCTGGGTTAGTTAAGTTGTACCAAGATGTTTTAAGGTTCTTATGACTTAAATTATCAAAAAAGCTCTTTATGTCCAAACAAGCTACAACTATATTAGTATCTACACTATCTTTTATATATTTAAAAACTTCCTTCGCAAAATCAATGGTTGATTTCCCACGATTCTGATTGTAAGGAATTCTTCGATAGCCAATAATTGATTGATTTAAGAAGTTATCTTTTTCATATTCCTTCTCTAGAGCATCAGAAAGTTTATTAGCGTAAAAAGCAAATACCTGAGCATCTAAATGATTGCAGAAATATATAGGTCTATCCTTTTTGTCATACTCCCGATATTGAATCTTTGCAGTGTGATAATCATTATACGGTCTTCTAAAACGACTTTCTCTCACTTTGTAATGAAGAAGCGGGGAAAATGAATGCTTACATATATTATCTTCATTTTTAACATAATTATTAATAAAGTACTTTGAAGCTTTTCTTTTGTCCTGGCTAGAATCAAATCTTTTTGAGAAGTGCAAATAGCTTCGTAATCGAAGCCAGTTTTTTTTTCTTTTATCAGTCATAAAGCATTGGTAGTATATAGCCTATGGGCACTATCCTTTATCTTTGTAAAGATGCGTACTGTAAGCGTTTTAAGCTGACTGGGTCAGCGTGCCTTTTGGGTTCATAAATCATGTTATACTTATGGAAGTTATTAAGCTTACATTCAGCAACACAATTATTCACTTTGCAATCTTGCTCCTCAATGGTGAAGAAATATTCAGCCATGTACGGAACCAAATTGTCATAAGTAACTTTACATATCGAGTGTCATATGCAAGAATTTTATAAGCAAACACAGTATGCGGAGCTATATTACTACCAATATGACAAATTTATCAAAAAAACTGATTTTCGCAAAGTAGAATTGGAGTTGTTGTTCGGAATGTTTTTTAAGAGTCCATCAATATCACATATATCCGAAAATATGTGCTTACTTTTCTTATTCTTTTCGATTTATTTATCCCCCGACTTCAAAAAATACCCCCCCACCCACTCCAAATTCCAAAAAATAATCATTAACTTTGTAAAACAAAGTACTTTTAATCATTAGCTGATGTTTACTTTCAGACCTAAATATGGATTGTTGGCGGTTGTTTTCTTCGTTATTGAGGTAATGATAGCCGTCTATGTGCATGATTCGTTCGTGAGGCCCTTTGTGGGAGACTATCTGGTGGTGTTTCTGGTTTACTGTTTCGTTTTTACGTTCTGGAACACCCATTTTGTGACGGCGTCGGTGGCGGTGCTGCTGTTCTCTTATCTCGTTGAGGCATCGCAGTATTTCCATTTTGTGCATCGCATGGGTTGGGAGAAGCACAGAATTGTGGCAGTTGCTTTGGGCAGCAGCTTTTCGTGGTATGATATTCTGGCCTACACGCTGGGTGTACTCACAATTATTTGGGTAGAGTACCAGAGAACAAAAGCAGGGGCGTATCCACAAAAAAAGGGCTTTTAAATTGAAACGGTTATGAATGATTTTGTTGACAAGCACTCGATAGTTAGAAAAATATGGGGCAACTCAGATGTGATTCTGTTCATCTTTGCCGGCTCGGCGGCAGAATTTGCCCTGAACAAAGCGGTAGACTGGCTGTATTTTACAGGCAAGATTCCGTCTGACCCTATGGGCCGATTGTTCTCAACCGTCCGCTATGCACAGATGATTGTCTTTGCAGAAAGAGAAAGCGCCATCAAAACCATTGACCAGATAAGCAGTATCCATCAGGGCGTTGAACAGAGTCGCGGCGCGCGCATCCCCGACTGGGCCTACAGAGATGTGCTGTACATGCTGATTGATTATGCGGTGGTAGCTTATGAATTGTTGGAAAGAAAACTGAGCCTGGAAGAAAAAGAAGAGGTTTTCAATGTTTTTTCGGAGGTGGGTTTACGGATGGACCTGAAAGACCTGCCGGAAGATTATACCGCTTGGCAACACTCTCGCGAGGCGCATCTACAGGCAGACTTAGTGAACGGGCATTACACGGCAGACCTTTTTAAACAATATAAAAAACATCTGGGCGGTACTCGTTACCGTATTTTGCTGGAGTGTCAGAAACTGGTGGTTCCGGCACGGGTGTCTGAGCTGTTGCACTTCGGCAGTTCGGCAAAGGGAAAAATACTGCTGAATCTGTATTTATTGAGCCGCAAACTCAAAGTTGATGGGCTTGTGAAGCATATCCTTCTACCGGCTGAGTACAGCGAGCAGATACATGCTTTAAACAACGGGGCTTTAGCAAAGGCTAAGCCAAAAACGGGTAATATCAGCCATGCAAGAGTTTATCACGCCAATAAAAAACTGCAGGGCATGTAAACCGCATCTGGTAGGCGGGGTGTAGTTGTTTAAGCGTCAGGCTTTTTCTTTTCTTACAACCAGCCAGATAAGTATGGCCGAAAGCAGGGTAATGGGCGTAAAAACGTACTTCTCAAATGAAGTTTTGGCCATCAGGTTACCAATGGTATTGACCGAAAAAAGTATTAGAAACAGCCAGAGAATGTTATTAAGCAGCCGGTCGGGTACGTTGTTTTTTACATATTGTGCTTTCAGCAGTAGCACCGTTATAAACAGCAGATTGATAACGATAGACACCACCTCAAAAACATACATTTCCTGAGTAGAATGGATTCTCCCTGCCCATACAATAGTGTACGGAATTACATCTGCCATTACGGATACATGAAACGCAATAATGAGCGGAAACAGCGTAAGTAAGGTTCGCAGGGCAGCAGCTTTTGTTGTTTTCATAACCGTAGCAAATAAAGATTATTATTCTGCTGCAATTTATGCTTTATGCCTTTATTAACCTACAATTAAGGTGTAGTCTCGCCCCTGAAGTGCTTAAAAGTATCCGGTCATTCTTGTTTTCAGATTTTCTATTTCTGCTGATATAGGCCAAAGTAATCAGATATGGTCAGATGCCAACAACTTTTGCAGGTATCGGGCATTATTAATAGCGGCCAGCCCCCACGTATTATTAAAGTACACGTAGGTGTTTTTCTGGCTTTTTTTTATGTTTTCGGCCAATTCCTGCAATGTTTCTTCGCTATACTCCGATTTAAACAATTCCGGTTTGCCATGCAGCCGGTAATACAAGGCGGTAGGGTGGTTACTGATTACCTCTTCGGGTATATCTTTGGGGATACTTACACCACAGAAAACAACGCCTTGCTCGGCCAGTAAGTCATAAACCTGGTTATTCCACCAGCTTTTGTGTCTGAACTCCACCACATTCAGGTACCGGTGATTAAGGCCTTCAATGATATGATTGATATTCTCTTTGGTACACAGAAAAGAAGGCGGAAACTGAAACAGAAATCCACCGAGTTTTTCTCTCAGGCTATTACTGATGTGCTTACAGAAATCGGCAATCTCGGTATTCACACCATTCATCTGGTTAATGTGCGTTATTGCCTGGGGTGCTTTAACAAAAAAAACAAAGCCGTCGGGTGTCTGGTCGTACCAATTGTTTAAAGTTTTGGTGGTGGGTTTTCTGTAGAATGAAGAATTAATTTCCACCGAGTTGAAATTTTCAGCATAGACAGCCAGATAGTCTTTCGACTGCAGACTATCCGGGTAGAATTGACCTTTCCAGTCTTTATTGGAAAAGCCTGAACAACCAATAAAATGATTCATGTACATGTCTTTTCTGGAAAAAACTTCTTGATGCTGTATAAAATTCGTAAAAATTTAAGCCAGACATCCATTATTCAGGGGTATTTCGGCTGACGATTTTATTAAACGGAGAAATTGCCTCTCAAATGGCCAGGAAATCGCTAATCGTTGCCTATTAATTTTCCCAACTGTGTTGATGCTGAGAAATTTAAACCTCGGAAAAACAGAATATGCCTGCATTTTTGAGTTTAATGGGTTTGGTATAGAATTTTTTTAAGAAATAATGTTAAATTATTTATTTTATCCTTTAACTTATTACAATTATGACAAGTTCACAGAATAATCCGAGAGAAGACGAAAGAAACCCGTCTACACAACAATCTGGTAACAGAGATACCGCTCAACAAGGCCAACAATCAAGCCAGAATCAGGGCCAGCAAGGCCAGGAAGGCTTGAATCAGGGTCAGCAATCCGGCAATCGTGATTCCAACCAACAATCAGGAAACAGAAATACCAGCCAGCAGGGCCAACAAAGTAATACTTCCGGCGGTCAGCAGGGGCAGTCAGACCAGTGGAATAAAGACCAGAACGAACAAGGCCGAGACCGTGAACAAGACCGCGAGGGTGTAAACAGAAACGCCGATTACTCTGAAAACCGTGAAATAGAAAAGGATATGGACAACCGTAACGGAGATATGGACAGAGACCCCAATCGTTTGTAATAGTTAGCCATATTCTTTAAATAAGTTGCCTGAGGGTGATGAAACACAAAAGCGTTTTAGATAAGCAGATTTTTACTCTGTTAATCGGCTTGTGTTTCATCACCTTTGGTATGTTCAGGCAAATATTAATAGTAGCGTTGCCATTTTCACTGTTTTTTATGTTCGGATTCTTTTGTTCAAAAAACTTAAGCTGCTGATGCCGGCAGGTAAATATGAAAAGTTGCTCCCTTGCCCGGCTCACTGGTTGCTGACAGGTGCCCTTTATGGTTTTCAACTATTTTTTTGCAAAGTGCCAGACCAATACCTGTGCCTGCATAAGATTGTTTGTCGTTGAGCCTCTGAAAAATAGTAAATATCTGCTTGGCATATTGTTGCTCAAAGCCAATGCCGTTATCGTGAATTTCAATCAGGAAATAGCTTTTATTAGCATTCAGTTCAATAACCGAGTTTACTTCGGCAAAACTGAGCTTATGAGAGGTAATATTTATCTGGGGGTCTGTTGTGGTAAATTTAAGAGAGTTACTAAGCAGGCATTTCATATTAAGGCCTGAATCTTCTAGTGCCAGATAAAAGATTTCCTGGTCATCCTGATCATCATCAACAAGTAAACAAGTCAAAGTGGATGGCGGCATATAATAAGAAAGTTGAAGCTCAAATTTTAAATTTGTTCATCAGACAGGTACTTTTTTAACGTAATAAGTTCAACAAATTACGTAAATAATCAGGGCAAGCCTCGTTTTACGTATCATAAATTGGGCTTTTTTTTATCAGGCGGTTTAACCCTGCCATAAATATGGGCGCGCAGGTAATTTACCTGTGTAGAACCACATGCAAAAACGAGTAAAGATTATTTGGCAGGCTATATTTACAGCCAGTTTTATGCATGACTGCTCATTGGCTGAAATTAAATTTTAAAATTTATAGACATTCTTTGTACAATCAACACAGCGAATTGATTCAATAATACGTTCGTATTATTGAATCCGGTAATTGTAATAATTTGTTGGCCTACATTTAATGACTGAAACCAGCAAGTTTTACAGAATGCCAGGCAAATGAAAAAAGTATTACTAACAAGTTCTTCTGGCAACGCTTAAAGGAATTTTCTAAACTAAATTGTAGTTTAATGAATCAATATGTCATCATCGCTATTGATGGAACGGATTCCCAGGCCTTAGAACGCCGTATGGCGGCCCGCCCCTCACACCTGGCAGGAGCCCGGGACCTAAAAGCCAATAATCACTTCATTTTGGGTGGGGCTATACTTGATGAATCAGGGAAAATGACAGGCTCAGTAATGATAGTTCAGTTTGAAGATGAAGCAGCTCTTCAGAACTGGTACCTCAATGAGCCATACATTCAGCAAAATGTCTGGCAATCAATAGAGATAAAGCCATTCAGAGTAGCAGATGTCTGACCATCTGAATTCCTGAAATTTTAAATTTTAATAAAATATTAAGTTTGCCAATTTTGCCGTTTATTACTGCATTTTCTGTTAAATAACTAAAAAAAGTACAACAAAGTCGTTTATTTGCTGCTGGTTTTTTTAATCAAAATTTAATGTCATTTTTTTTTTAATCGCTTTTTAATAATTTTACCATCCACTTTTTAAGTGTGTCTTTAGAATTTTTAAACAAACTAAACAAACCTTCAATCACATGAGAAAACAATTTCTACTTCTCTTAATGCTGGGGATTATCTTAACCGGTTGGCAGGTGTCTGCGCAAGAGAGAACTGTTTCTGGAAAAGTAACGGCCTCAGAAGATGGGTCACCATTGCCTGGTGTGAGTGTTTCGGTAAAGGGTTCAAAACAAGGAACTCAGACTGATGCATCAGGAGTGTACAAAGTAACGGTGTCAGGTAATGCAACATTAATTTTTAGTTTTATTGGTACATTAACACAAGAGATTGCGGTTGGAACACGCTCAATCGTTGATGTTCAGTTAGTTGCAGACAACAAACAACTGAATGAGGTTGTGGTTGTTGGTTATGGTACTCAGAAGAAAACTGAGTTTACCGGTGCGGCATCTACAGTTAAAGCGACTCAGATTGCTGAACGTCCTGTTCAAAGTTTCTCTCAAGGTTTAACTGGTCAGGCATCCGGAGTAAACATTGTTCAGCCAAACGGTTTGCTAAACAACCCACCGGTTATCCGTGTTCGTGGTCTTAGCTCACTTTCATTGAGCTCTTTTCCATTGGTTGTAATTGACGGTATACCTATCGCTACAGGTGACGTATCTGGTAACGCAAGTACAAACAACCCTTTGGGAGACATTAACCCCGCTGATATTGAGTCTATAGATATATTAAAAGATGCAGCCTCTGCTGCCATCTATGGTTCTCGTGCTGCAGCAGGGGTATTATTGATTACCACCAAACGTGGTAAAGCAGGCAAAACCAAAGTAAGTATTGATAGCTGGGCTGGTGTAAGCAATGCAGTACGTTTACCAGATGTACTCAATGCACAGCAGTACATGGACCATAAAAACATGGCAATTGCTAATGCATTAGCTAACAACCCCAATGCCATAAATGCTTCTCAACGCGATGCTCAGAATCGCTCATTCCTTCCTAATTATGATGCCAATGGCAACTTAATTGATACTGACTGGTATAAAGAAGTTTATAGAACCGGATTTTCTCAAAACCATAACCTTACAGTTCAGGGTGGCTCAGAAAAAACTACTTATTACTTCTCTGCAGGTTTCTCAGATCAGGATGGTTTCCTAAGGGCCAATAACTTTCAGCGTCGTTCAGGTCGTTTAAATATGGATCATCAGGCCACTAACTGGTTGAAGTTATCGGCAAACATAAACTATACCAATAGTATGAACAAATCACCTAACAGTGGTTCGTACACTGGTGGTGCATTTGCTACATCTGGGTTGGGTCGTATAGCAGTGGCTCAAGTGCCAAACCTGCCTGCTTATAATGCAGATGGTTCTTATAACCTTGAAAACAATACAGTAGGTCGTAAAAATAACTTGTTACCTGCGCAGTTCCCTAATGCAGCCGTATTGAGAGATTTAGATAAAAACACCTCTGAAACTAGCCGCGTAATTGCTAATCTGGGTGCAGAAGTGAAGCTATATGATGGCCTTACCTATAAAACTACTTACTCTTGGGACTTCAGAAATACAGAAAACATCCGTTTCTGGAACCCCTTTAATGGTGACGGTTGGGCTGCACAAGGTGATGCATATAACCAAACTGTACGTGGTGACAACTGGAACTGGATTAATACCTTGCAGTACATGAAAACCTTTGCTGAGAAGCACAATATCACTATCGTGGCTGGTTCAGATGTTCAAAAAAGAAGAAATACAAGTTGGGGCGCACAACGTCAGACTTTGGCTGACTTCTTCTTCCAGGATTTCCAGGGTAACTACACTACGAACCTTGCTGCAGGTAATGGTATTTCGCAAGTGGCTTTTGAAGCCTATTTAGGTAGTGTTAGCTATAGCTATGCAGGTAAATATTTTGTTAGCGGTAACTACCGCCGTGATGGTAACTCTGCTTTGGCTGCTCAAAACCGTTGGGGTGATTTCGGAGGGGTGTCTGTAGGTTGGACAATTTCTGAAGAAGAATTCTTTAAATCTCTTGGTTTTGGTAACACGCTTTCTTCATTACGTTTGAAAGGAAGCTGGGGTAAAGTTGGTAACGGTAACTTAAACAATGCTTACGGTTCATATTCTACATTTGGTTCTGGCTTATATGGTTCCTCTGCTACATTGGCATTTAACCAGGCTGGTAACAAAGACCTGAAATGGGAAACAAGTGCACAAACTAACATTGGTATAGATGTTAGCTTCCTGAATGACCGTATCACTTTAGAGGCTAACTGGTATAACAAAGACATCAACAATTTGATTCTTGATGTTCCGCAGGCACCTTCAAAAGGTATCCCTGGTAATACAATTCTTGCCAACGTTGGTTCAATGTACAACAAGGGTTGGGAGTTTTCAATCAATGCAGTGCCTATTAATAAAGGTGGTTTTACTTGGTCAACCAACATTAACTTCTCTACCAATAAAAATATGGTTACGAGCATGGTTGATGATAACACGCCAATCCTGACTAATACCTCTGGTTTGGAAGCTACAAATATCACGAAGGTTGGATATTCAGCGGGTCAGATTTATGGTGTAGTAACTCATGGAGTTAACTCTGATAATGGTCGTCGTATTTTCGTTACACGTGACGGCAAAGAAGTGCAATACAATCACCTTGGCGGTGCAACAGCATGGACTTTAGTTTCTGATGGTTCAGCAACTGTGTCTCCATCGTCACAACAAGTGATATTAGGAGGAACAATGCCAACCTGGTATGGTGGATTTAATAATACTATGAAGTATAAAGGATTTGATTTAGGATTGAACTTTACATTCTCTGGTGGGAATTACATCTATAACGGTAGCAAAGCCGGTTTGAGAGACCAACGTGTTTGGAATAACTCTGTAGAAGTATTAACTTCTTGGAAAAACCCTGGTGATATCACGAATATTCCCAAAGCAATCTACGGAGACAACATTTCAAACGGCTCATCATTCCTGATTTCTGAAAATGTTGAGAAAGGAGACTTCTTACGTTTGCAAACAGCTACTTTGGGTTATCGTGTACCTAGTACATTTGGTAAAACAGGTATTACTTCTATGAGAGTGTATGCGCAGGTAAATAACGCCTTCTTACTAACCAAGTATACCGGTGTTGACCCTGAAATCTCAACTAACGGAGATTCTAATAATGCAATGGGTATTGAGCGTAACTCAATTCCACAAGGCAGACAATTTACGCTTGGTCTTAACTTAAGTTTCTAATTTCTAAATGACATTGATTTTATGAAAATATTAAATAAAAAAATAGGATTCTTATCATTGGCATTAACGCTTAGTCTTTCTTCTTGTAAAGAAGATTTTCTGAACGCTGTTCCGGAACTGAGCTTGTCTGATGCGACTGTTTTCAGTACTCCTGCCCGTGTTGAATCGCAGATAACAGGATTGTATGCTTCAGCAAAGAGTGGTGCGCTTTTCGGTGGTCGTTATTTGATTTATAACGATATCCGCGCTGAAGAATTTGTAAACCGTACTACTAACTCTGTTACCGGATACTCTACGTATCAGGGTAATCAGGACCCTTCAGATACTTACATAGCTAACTTCTGGGTGCAGGGATACCTGACTATCAACCGAGCCAACTTGTTTTTGGAAGGTATAGCAGCCAATCCAAATGCAGTGAGTACGACTTTGGCTGCCAATTACAGAGGCGAGGCAAAATTTATTAGAGCACTAACTTATTTTTCTTTAGTGCAGCTTTTTGCTAAACCGTATGCATTAGATAACGGTGCATCACCAGGTCTTCCACTAAGATTAAAGGGTGAAGTTACTTCTGCCAATAATAATTTGCCTAGAAGCACTGTTGCACAAATTTATGAGCAAGTGTTGAAAGACCTGAACGAGGCAGAAAATGAATTGCCAGATAACTACACTACCCCTTTGCTTCGTACAACCAGAGCACACAAAAACACCGCAATTGCTTTAAAAACCCGTGTATTGTTAGCAAAGAAAGACTACGCAGGTGTAATTACAGAAGCCAACAAAATTGTTTCGGCTGTTGCTCCTTTCAAATCAGCCAACAGAGTTGCTCATGAATTGCAAGCAGATGTAGTTTCTGTTTTCAGAGCTCCATACACTTCAGTTGAGTCTATTTTCTCATTCCCGATGGCTGAAACAAACGGTCCGGGAGGACAAAACCAGTTAGGGTATTATTTCAATGCAGGTAACGTTGAGTATTTTATTAATACGGGTCCAACGGGTATCTATGCTAATGCACAATTCAGAGCTTCTGATGATCGTAAAGCGAAACTGATGGTACCAACTACTTCAGTTGCTGCATTCCCGTCAAGTACTAAATTCAGCGGTGTATCTCCATATATCGATTTTGTACCAAGTATTCGCTATGCAGAGGTTTTGTTAAATCTTGCCGAAGCTGAGGCAGAAGCCGGTAGTCAAACACGTGCCTTGGCTTTGTTGACAGCAGTACACCGTCGTTCTGATGCTACTTACGATTTTGGTTCACCTTCAAAAGCAGATTTGATTACTGCAATTCTGACTGAAAGACGTATTGAGTTGTTTGCTGAAGGTTTCAGAACAGTAGATATTCTGAGAAGAGGTCAACCAATTAACTCTTTTGGTGCTGGTGCTTTAATTCAGCCATCTGACCCAAGATACATCTTTGGTATTCCTTTGACTGAAATCCAGACAAACCCTGGTATAGGTAATTAATTTATTGAAGGTTTTTTTTATATTTGTAATGGGTTGTCTGGTTCTACTAAGACAACCCATTTTTTTATATAAATTTAATTTTTTAGAACAATGAAACAACTTGGAAAGCTATTGATTGTAAGTTTTGGTTTTGCCTGGCTAGCTACTAATGCTCACGCGCAGATTGCTATCTCGGCCGATGTGATAGGGGGCACGCCCCTTACCGGACAACCGTATACTAATATAAAGGGATCTCCTTTTTTATTGGATACATGGGAAATCGGCACTGTTACCATGGCATCAGGTAAAAAGTTTGAGAATTTAAGCATGATGTTCGATCAGGTTGCCAATATGGTTATTTTTAGAGGCGCGGACGGGCAAAGCAAAGCATTTAGCCAGCCTGTGGCAGCATTTACTGTAAAAAAGGGAGCCGACGTTTATAATTTTGAAAGAAGCCCGGACGGTGTTTTTTATGAAAAACTATTGACCGGAAAAATTACTTTATGGAAGAAAAACCAAAAGTCTATAATTGACGAGAAGCCGTACGGCTCAGCTACTGTGCAGAGAAATATCTTGAATAACACCAGCTACTATATTGGGGAACTCGCAAAACTCACAAAGATAAAAACAGATAAAAAATCTATTATAGCCTTATTTGGCGACAAGGCAGGAGAGGTAGAGATATACATAAAAAAGGAAAAATTGGGTACAAAAGAAGACGCCGATTTAATACGCATATTTGATTACTATAATAGTTTGTAATCGACACTTAACTGTACTGAAGGTGCTTGTTTTTTTTAAACATGCACCTTTTTTTATATCCCAAAAAGGCATGGCATTCAAAGTTATAATTGAACCCTTAATGTATGCAAAATTTAAGATAATGATTATACGTATCTTCTGAACTTTTGCTAATTTGGAGCCGTAATGCTGTGATACCTGAATGCTCTGCAGAAAGCTCATATTTCGGTCTCAATAAGCCATCTTTTAAGAACGTAAATCTAACTTAAGTACCACCCTTTAATGAAAAATCTGTTTTGTTTTTTGCTGCTATTATTTTCCTTTTTTAAAGCAGAAGGCCAAGCCACATGGTGCCGCGCACAAGAGCCTACACAGGAAGAAAGGAGGCTTTTTCTTCAGAAGTATCATTCGGTTGAATCTGTAAAGGCTCGCCAGGCTGTAGAAACAGTGACTCATGTAGCGCTTAAAATACACTTATTAAGTATGTCAAATGGTGCAATCGAGGTTCCTGATGTAAAAATCAAGGAATTAATAGACTCACTTAATGCACATTTTATAGGCGCCAACATACAGTTTTATCAGTGTGGGGAAATCGATAATATCAGAGATGATAAATACTATACTTTCAATACCAACGATGAGCCTGCGTTTTGTAAGAAATATGATGTTAGCAATGCAATCAATGTTTATTTGGTTAAGAAATTTGCTGATGCCGGCCTGGGTGGTTACGCCTATTTCCCGTCATCAAATAAAACTACAAACCGTATTTTTTGCGCATATAGTAATCTGGCCGATTTGATTACCAAAATTCTGCCTCACGAAATGGGCCATTATTTTGGTTTAATGCATACTTTTCAGGGCTCCGGATATGAAGCGAACGCGGAATTGGTTACAAGAGGTGAAAAAAGCAATTGTGCATATACCGGAGACTTAATTTGTGATACACCCGCAGACCCTTACGGTAGAGGAACTTACAGTATTCAGAATTGCCAGTTTACTTCTACAAATTTAGATGCCAATGGTGAAGGCTATTCTCCTCAGATAGGTAACCTGATGTCATATTATCGCGGTTGTGGAAACTTCTTTACACCAGGCCAGCGCTCAATGGTGAAAACCGGGCTGCTTATCAGAATGATACAGGATTCTGATAGATCACAGGCATATAGTATTGATTGTAAAGGGGTAAACTCTAATGTAATTATAGCGGGTGATATTTATATTGACGGGATAAAGCAAAATTCTTATAATCAGATATGTGTTGAAAAACCTTTTAGTGTTACTTATAGTGCCACCGGTAGTTTTAATACCGATAATGAATATAAAGTTTTTCTGATAGCAGAAAACGGCACTTATTCTGTTGAAGTTGGCAAAGGAACCGGAACCATGATTGGTTGCAAAATTCCTGCAGAAACACCTCTTACTTCTACTCTTTATCGGATCCAGATTGTTTCAAGCAGCCCTGTACTACACAGTACGTTATCAAATGCTTTTTTTTATGTTACAAAGTTGCCTTCTATTGAGCTGTCCGGAAGTTACAATGTATTTCAGGGTGAAATTCTTAAAATTCCATTGAAAGCAACAGGAGGGCAGTTAATATATGTATTGAGCAATAATAATGGTTATTCTAGCACTACGATTATCCCTCCAACTATTGAGATGGTTGCTTCAAGGACTGAGGTACTAAAGGTTACAAGTGTATATAATAGTTGTGGGCAAGGTACTGCTATCGGGCAGGTAGATATTAATATTCACCAAAAACCAATAGCTAAAAGCTTTATTATTGAAAACCTGAATGGGCAGAGTATTTGTGCTGGCACTACCATTAAATTAGGATTGAAAGCAGACGGATTATTTGATGCCTGGAATACCTTTAAAGTGCAGCTTTCTGATAAAAATGGTATTAATTTTAAGGATATAGGTCTGTTTCCTAATTCTATCAATGTATTGGAAGTGCCGGTTGATAAAAATTTGCCTGGCGGTAGCAATTATAAAGTTAAAGTTATTTCATCCAGCCCGGCTATAGAATATATAACGCAAAGCTTCACAATTTCGGAGAAAGTAACAGCCAGTCTGGCAGGTAACTATGTAATAGATAATGGCAAGATAGCAAATCTTAAAATTCAGTTTACAGGCACACCTCCGTTTACTTTAACAACAAAAGAAGGAGAGACAATATCAAGCGCATCAAATGAGTTTTTGTGGGCAGTTTCACCAACAGAAACGCGTACCTATGCATTAAAATCTGTGACTAATAACAGCTGTTCTAATGGAGAAGTTTTTGGAAATGCAGATGTGAAAGTGAATTACCTGATTACTACCGAACTTGTTAGCTTTGCTTCGGTGTGCGCCGGAGAAATCGTAAAAGTTCCTTTCAAGGTGGACTCCAGCCTGAGGAATGATAATGGTTATATTGTTCAGCTATCAGATAAAACGGGTTTGAATTTCAAAAATATTCCTACTGGTGGCACTGCAAGTCCTTTAGAGGCAATTATTCCAAATGACATAACTGAAGGTGATGAATACCGACTAAGGATAATAAGTAAAGATGGCAGATATATTGGCAGCGGCTCAAACCAGTTTAGTATTAAAAGAAAGCCTACTGCCTATCTTGAAGGGGCTGTAGCTGGTAATAAAGGAGTTTCTGGTAGTTTTCCTGTAAAATTAACCGGTGGGGGGCCCTGGACAATTAAGTTGTCGTCCGGTGGACAAGAGTCTGAATATACACTTAATCAGAGCCCTGAGGTTTTGCCGGTTACCGTTCAGAATAGCAGTGTCTATAAACTAACTTTAGTAAGCAATGCTTGTGGAGTTGGGGCAGCATACGGGCAAGCTGTAAGCACTATTCAGTATGGGGCCGAAAAATATTGCATGCCAATGGTAACATCTGGATATAATGCTTATGGGAAAATAGCAAGAGTGAGAATTTCAGATTTAAATGGTAAGATGCTTCTCAATAGTTATGAAATGAAAATTGGCAAAGACAGATATACCGATAACACGGGTATGGTTGCCCATCTGAAGCCAGGTAATACTTATACTTTTGACCTTACCAATAGCGATGAGGGAACTGAATATTCTTATTGGGCATGGGGATACAACCTTATTATGTGGATTGACTATGACCAGAATGGGAAGTTTGATAAAAATGAAATTATCGTATCAAACGCAGCGTTTTCGATAAGTGAAAATTTTAAGGTTCCGGAAAATGCAAAAAAGGGTATCACGCGGATGAGAGTAAGAAGTTACAAAAGTGAGAATCTGCCTGATAACCCTTGTATGAGAGTAGATGGAGGTGAAACCGAAGATTACACCATATATATATCTGATGATGCCCCACAATATTCGGCATCAGTAAATAATATATCAGATATTTTATGTAAAACGACAGAACAAGATATATACTTTACCGCCACAGGTGATTTCCCTGAGAATAATGTTTTCAGGGTAGGGCTCTACAATTCATTTGGTAATTTCATAGGTTATATAGGCCAAAGTAAAAGCAGTCCGATAAGGATTAAATTCCCATCAGACCTGGCAATCGGTATGAACTACAAAATCCGGATTATTGCAACAGAACCTTATTTTGAGGGTGTTTTTAGCAGAGCTTTTAGAATAAATGATATTCCTAATGGAATTTTAAGTGGCAGCCAGACTATACTTTTAGGTAATAAAATGTCTATGGCTGCAACTGTTGATGGCGGTGGTGACTGGACATTTGTTGCCGTTAATAACACTGTTGGCACTTGGGGAGTTTACTATAACAAATTGTCATTAAATATACCTGGAGAATTAATGTTTCCGGTTAACAGGCCTGGAGATTATGCTTTTAAGTTAGACCGCCTGATTAACAGCGCCTGTGGAGATGGCAAAATAACTGGTACGGTAAATGTTAAAGTTCTGGAACCTGCAGGCACAAAGGCTTCTGTAGAAAGTGTTGCATTAAGCGATTGGTATATTCAAAAATGCGCCAATAGAAGTTCTTCAATCAAACTGAGTTTTAAACCAAAAGGCGTTTTTGGTGAAAATAACTATTTCACCAGTCATCTGTATGATGGTAATGATAAATTTGTTGCTGTATTAGGTTTTTCAAAAACCAATGAGATGATAGTTAATTTGCCTGATAACATTAGTGGTTTTGGTTATAAAGTAAAAGTAATTTCATCTAATCCCTATTTTGAAAGTCCTGCTTCATCCTCACTGATTATAGCTCAAACCCCCATTGCTTCCATTTCAGGCTATAGTGAAATTCTTCCGGGAGAACAGGCATCTATTAAACTGGATTTTTCAGGCCCGGATTTTGGAAATGTTGGGTTGTCTGACGGCACGATGGTACTGACTAGCCAGGGCATTCAAATCTTCAAAGTTTCACCGGCAACTACTACTACTTATACAGTTAAATCAGTAGAGTATTATGGCTGTATGGGCCAGGTAGGTGGTTCTGCTACAGTGAAGGTTCTTCAACCAAGAGCGAGCAGGTTAACTTTTGTTCAGCCTTCAGCTTTTTGTATAGGTTCTGTTGCAAATTTATCTGTTAAGAAAGACGGTTCGTTCCGTGAGAAGAATAAGTTCATAGTAAAACTAACCAATAACAGCAGAAAAATCAATAAAGAGATAACAGCCTATCTTGCAGATGAAAATAATCTGGTTTTTAATATACCAACAGATTTACCGACAGTTGATGGATACAATTTGCAGATTGTTTCAACCAGCCCATATTTCGAAACGCAGCTAAGCGAATCGTTTTCGATTAAGCCGATAAGTACTGCAGTTATCAGTAGCGAGACCAGAACAGTATACGAAAAATCGAAAGTAAGTTTAAGAGTTGACTTTTCAGGAGAAGGTCCATATAACATCCTGTTATCTGACCGTTCAATGTATACTAATATAACTCAGAATCCATTTTATATAGATAAAGAAACACACCTGAGAACTACACGCTATTCTATTGATAGCTTGTATAATGGCTGCGGTAACGGTAAAGCATCAGGGGTAGTTGAGTTGAAAGTCTTACCTTTGCCCGTTATTACTACTAAGGCGCCTCCTGCTCAAGTGATATGTAAAAATCTGAAGATCTATGTTCCGTTCTTAATAAGTAACGGAGTTTTTCAGCCGGGTAATATTTTTAAAGTTGAAACCTCAGGGCAGATAAATGGCACTTTTAAGGAAATTCCAACAACCGTTGAAGGTGATAGTTTATTTATAATCATTCCTGACGGAATTGCTACTGGAACTCAGTACATTCGGGTAATAGGGAGCAATCCGGTGATTGTAGGTTCTGCAATACCTATTTCAATAAAAAGTAAACCAGTAGTAGAAATTTATGGGTATGATTCTGTGATGGCTGGCGACACCGTAGATTTTAATATATCGCATAGTGGAGATTTGCCATGGTCGTTCAAGCTTTCTAATGGAATGGCACAGGCAGGAATAACAGTTAACAGTGTTTATTTGAACTACATACCCATGAAGTCAGAAGATATATTCATTACGTCTGCAAGTAACGCTTGCGGAGAGGGTACTTTTAAAGGCAAAGCAACTTATGTGGTTCATCAGCCCGAAGAAATAGAAAGTTTGGTAAAGGTGTTCCCGAATCCTTATGAACCCAATACCGGATTATATATGGATAGAGCACTCTTAAAAAAGAATGCGGAAGTTGTAATTACTGATTCAAGGGGTAGAGAGTTAAAAAGAAAAAGTTATGTAAGAGGTTATATGCCTCTTGATTTAACCGAATATCCGAGTGGTATCTATTATTTAAGAATTTCAGCCTATGGAAGGCAGTTTGTCCGTAAGGTAGTGAAATGATCATTTACCATCATAACTCTGGTTTGCTGGCCTCATTTTTGTAAGGCTTTTCGGTTTTTTTGATTTTTTTTACCAGAAAATTAAAACTGAGTTATGATGTGAAATAAAAACCTGAAATTTTAAAGCCGAATGAAAGCTAATATAACAATAAAAATGCTGATTTATAGCTAAAATGGGCAGTTTTGCTTAATTCTAACATTGGGCTTCGTATATACTTTTTCCACGTTTTATAAATAAACGTAGCTGGACTGAATTCCCCAAATTGGGGAATTTCAATTCTCAATTTTATGGGTTTGCATGAAATGATTTTGGCATAAATGGCGTTAAAGTAATTGCAATAACTTATAATAAGCCTATGTTTAATTTCTTGCACCTCATTTATTTACTGGTAATACTCAATTTTACAATACCTGCAGCCCATGAAACAGGCAGCAGAACAACAACCGAGGGTAGTCTGGCAACTACAAATAATGTAGTAATGACATTATACAATCAATGTAATCTGGCTGGTATAGTGAGCTTTGATGCATTTCAGAAATCAATTGCCGGGTATGAGAAATACCACCCCTCAAAATCTATCATTACTATAATTGACTTTAATTTGCCCTCTACCCGGGAGCGCTTCTTTGTGATAGACCTGGTGCAAAAAAAGTTACTTTTTTCTTCGTTGGTAGCACACGGGCAGAAATCAGGCGATAATGTGGCACAGTTTTTTTCTAATACTATGGAGTCGCACAAAAGCAGTCTCGGATTCTACATGGTTGGGCAGATTATCCGTAGCCCCAAGCATGGTATGGCTTTATTGCTGGCAGGTTTACAGAAAGGTATTAATGATAACGCCCGTCGTCGTGAGATAATCATACATGGCGCTGATTACGTAAGTACAAACTTTGTGAAGCGGTTTGGTAGATTAGGTAGGAGTTTTGGATGCCCCGCACTGCCCAATGAGCTGGTACCCCAGGTAGCTCCGGTGATAGCCGATGGCAGTTTGCTATACATTCATCGTGAAAACACATCCGCTCAGTATGCTCAAAATTAGAAACTCTGCTGTTTTTTTTGGTCTTGTTTTATTGGTTATTGTTAGTCTTGGTGGCTGCAAAAAAGGGAAAAAATTCCGGAGAGGTGCATTGCAGGACTCCACCGTTTATTCAACAAAGAACTTCACAGATATACTGCTCGACAGCTCGGTTGTTAATACATTCTTCAGCGGTTTTGCCGTAAAAGATACCATCAGAGAAGAGGTAAACGAGTTTTATGCACGCCGTAACTACCAGTCGGCCTGGTTTAGCAAAAAGGGTATGAATCATGCCGCCCTTAACTTCCATAATCAGCTTAAGAATTATGCTTATGATTTTGCCGATACCAGTTTTCAGAATCATGAACTGGATATGCTCATTGATGATGCCGAAAACGACGAAAAGGGTTTTTTAAGCCGAACCAAAGATGTACAAAGGCTTGAGTTATTAATGACCACTACTTTTTTTGAGTATGCCGAAAAAGTTTATGGTGGTATAGCCAAAAATCCGCTTGATCTGGAGTGGTTCATACCACGTAAAAAGAAAGATTACCAGTTACTGCTCGACTCCCTTGTATCTGTTAATAAAGGAGAGCATGTAAAAGAGCCTGTTAATGAATACTACACCAGGCTTAAAGATAAACTTCGCATCTATAGAAATATTGAGCGCCAGGGTGGCTTGCCCAGGATAGCAACCAATAAAAAGTTGTTGCTTAAGGGAAACACCGATTCAAGCCTGCTGGCAGTAAAGCAAAGTCTTTATTTAACGGGCGACTTCAGTATAAAAGATACCAGTCTGATTTTTACCGATTCTCTGGTTAATGCCGTGGCGAGTTTCCAGCAACGGATGGGCTTAAAAGCAACTGGTAAAATTGATGTAGCTACATTAAAAGAACTGAACAGGCCGATTGAGTACCGGATAAGGCAGATAATGCTTAATATGGAACGCCTGAGATGGGTGCCGGTTGAACTGGAAAAAAATCACTTGCTGATAAATATACCCGAATACATGCTGCACGTGTTTGAGAATGGTAAGCAGGTCTGGACCATGAACGTGGTTGTAGGTAAAACGGCGTCTCAAACTAGTATTTTCAAAGGAAATATGTCGCAGATAGTCCTGAATCCTTATTGGAATATACCGCAGAGTATTGTACGCAATGAAATTTTACCACAACTGAAAAGAGGAACATCGTATCTGACCAGAAATAATATGGAAGTATTATCAGGTAATAAGGTAATTGACCCGTCGAGTGTTAACTGGAATTCGTTTACAAAAAATGTACCTTATGCATTCAGACAAAAACCAGGAAGAAGCAACTCTTTAGGTAAGATGAAGTTTTTGTTTCCGAACAGCTTCAATATTTATTTGCATGATACGCCATCGAAGGGGCTTTTTGGTGCGTCAAACCGGGCTTTTAGCCATGGTTGCATCCGGTTATCTGACCCTAAAAAGCTGGCGCTTTACCTGCTGAGAAATAATGCAGAATGGAACGAAACCAAGGTTGACGATATACTGAAAACCGATAAGGAAACTGGAATAAAGCTAAAACCACCAATGCCGGTTTACATAGTTTATTTTACAGCCTGGGTTGATACTGCCGGGAAAATAAATTTCCGCAATGATTTATACGGCCTGGATGAAAAACTGGCAGGGGAGATATTCGGGGAGTAAGCTCTAGTTCAGATTAAGGCCTATAGCAATGCCAAACCAGGGTCTGGATTGATAAATCCAGGCCTTTTTATTTTTGTCTAACAAATTGTCTATACCTGCTGATACCCCTAATGTAAAATTATTGATTGCAAAAATCCCGGCAATGCCTTTATTCCATACAATGCCATCGTACTCCTGGTCAATTGCCGGAAACGTATTTGTGGGGGTCATGGCGGTGTTACCCAGGCCATTAAAAATACCCCACGAGAATCCATAATGAGTGATATACCTAAATGAGTGCCCGAGCAAATCTGGCTTATAGCTCACAACATATTTGTCTATTCGGTAACCCAGATAAACTGCACCATTAATATTAGCATTTAGTTGCGCAGGCACACTTTGGCGGGCAAATCGATATTTTATGGGAATGGTCAGAAAATCAATATCAAAGCTATTGCCTGTAAAGGCGCTTTTTCTGATGCCGGCCTTGTTTATTTCTACAGTGAATACCTCCTCAGGGTTGAGGGTATCAAAGGTAGTTTTATTCGCGGCCACGCTTAAAGGATGAATGCGGAGCGTCTCGTCTTCTATATTTACATAAACTTTTCTGGTCAGGCTCTCTCTTTTTTGTTTGTAAATGCCATCTACCAAAACCTTTTTTGGGGTTGTACTAATTACACCACAGCCTGAAACTATAAAAACAGAAAGCAGAAGTAAATGTCTTTTCATGTTTGAAATTAGCACGTTTTTAGAATAAGCGCGCTAAATATACTGAAAAAGCCCTGAATTAACAATTCAAGGCCTTTTCGGTACTATTGCAAACTTAATTCAAAAACTCCTTATCGCGGTCATTACCTACCGGAGAGTTTTCACGAATCTCGTTGTATCCACGGTTATCGCTTATGTTTCCATCTTCCGACTTCCTGATGCTTTCTTCACGTCCTTCCACTGCCTCGCGCAAATCTGATTCCCGGTCTTTAATTTTCTCTTTTCGTTCTTCTTCTTCTTTTAACTGTAATTCCTGAGCCTCATCGCCTTTTTCGGGTCTGTCATCTTCATTGCCGATAGACGACGAAGAACTGATAGAAGAACCAAAGAATTTTGGTTGCTCAACTCTAGGGATATCCTGCTTACCGGGGTAATTTATTTCATCCGGCGATTGATCAGGGATAATATCAGGAGCCCTCGGAGGGTCCATTTCGCTTCTTAACGGCGGGCTATCTGTGCTTTCGTTGGTATCTGCCACATCGGCCAGCCGCTCATCAATAGTGTCTTGTTGCTGCTGCGCCGAACGTTCGGGTTCCATGGGTGGCACATCCCAGGTTTTTTCTGGTTGCGCATTATTCGGTTCTATTGCTTGTTCGTCATTCTGACTGTAAAAGCTGTTTTCCTGGTCTATCATAAAATTGTGTTTTTTGTAAGGCCAATAGCAAAAATTATATGCCATTTACGATTGTATTGAATGTTGTGAAAGATGATACTCAAAATGTGGAAGCACCCCTAGGCTTTATTGATAAGCAAGTTGCTTTTATTGCAGGAAAGCCAGAGGGAAGGCATAACCTGTTGCTGATAAGCGCCCAACTAACCTGGGCAAGCAATTGAGGCATATAAATAGAGGCAGCGCCGGGCATTCTGCCTGATTTTGGAATGACTTTGTCGATTTAATAGAATAGGAAGTCTATTTTATGAATAGGTTGTTTGTCAATGCCCTTAATAATTTGTAATATTCACATTCATTCAGCCTGAATAAAATCTATTTAACCTTTTTTACTAATGAAAATCTTACTTGCTTCATTTTGGCTTTGCTGTGCGCTTAGCCTGACAGCCTTTGCTCAAACCCCGACCTTAACACAGGTATGGGAAACTGATACTACACTCACAACGCCGGAGTCGGTGCTATACGACGCCAGAAAGAATGTCTTGTATGTCTCTTGCATTAATGGAAAATCGGTTCCCGAAAATCAGGAAAGCTTTATTGCTAAAATAGGTCTGGATGGCAAAATACAACAAAAAGTTGTTACCGGGGGGCTCAATGCCATTAAAGGCATGGGCATTATTGATAACAAACTATATGCGGCCGGTTTTTATGCAGTGGTTGAAATTGACCTGGCAAGCGGAAAGGTAATTAATAAATATGATGTGCCGGAAGCCAAAATGCTGAATGATATTACGATTGATGAAAAGAACAAAACTTTGTATGTGACCGATATGCGCGCCAACAGGGTTTGGAAACTACAGAATGGTAAACTTGAAAAAATACTGGATGGCGGCCTGCTTAAAAATCCGAACGGATTGTTTTATGATAATGGCCAGCTCTTGATAGGCAATGGCGAAGGTATTTTGTATGCCTATGATACCAAGACTAAAGAGCTAAGCAAATTTGCTGAAGGAATGGGTACCGAGAAAAGCGGCATTGACGGCATAGAGTCTGATGGTAAGAAAGGCTATTTTGTTAGTGAGTGGAGAGGCCGTATCTGGCATGTAACACCCCAGGGCAAAACAAACCTTTTACTAGATACCATTGAAAAACCAATGAACACTGCCGATTTTGAATATATTGCCAGCAAAAAACTACTGGTTGTGCCTACTTTTCTTAAAAACAAGGTAGTAGCTTATAAAGTAAATTAACCCACAACAGATTTCAGCCTTATATCCTATCTATCAATCCGGAAATGAACATTATCATCAAATACAAATCTTTACTTTCAATCGCAAAATCGTTATCATTTATTGTTGTTTTATTGATTAGCTTTTTAGGAGCCGAAAAATCTTTAGCCCAGAATGCAGGGAAATTTAAACTGAAAGGTAAAATAGTAGATGCGCAGTCTAACGCACCCCTTGCCTTTGCCAGTGTGCGGCTGTATAAATTGCCCGACAGCTCTTTTGTTACCGGTAATATTACAGACGATGCCGGTGCTTTTTCTATTGATGCACCATCTGGTACATATTATGCACTGCTGGAGTTTATTGGATACAAGGCTACCAAAACGGTGCCTTTTTCATTATCACCCGATAAACCTTCGCATGATTTAGGAATCCTGAAAGTAGCCACCTCCAGTAATGTATTGAATGAAGTAGAGGTGCGCGCCGAGAAAAGCTCAATGGAGATGTCGCTAGATAAACGTATTTTCAATGTGGGTAAAGACCTGGCCAACGCCGGTGGTACAGCTGTAGATATCCTGACCAATATTCCTTCATTATCGGTTGATATTGATGGAAACGTGAGCCTGAGAGGCAGTAACAACGTCAGGATTCTGGTAGATGGTAAGCCATCGGGCCTGGTGAGTATTAAAGGTGGAAGTGGTTTGCAGCAGTTACAGGGCAGCAGCATTGAAAGAATAGAGATTATTACCAATCCATCGGCACGCTATGAGGCCGAAGGGATGGGGGGTATCATTAACATTATTCTTAAAAAAGAGCGCAAGGAAGGCTTTAACGGTTCGTTTGATGTAATTGCCGGACACCCTACCAATCTGGGTCTGGCGGCTAATGTCAACTATCGTCGTAAAAACCTGAACTTCTTTGTTAATTATACGGCTTCGTACCGCAATACTCCGGGCAGAAACTCGCTTTATCAGGAGTTTTATCAGGGCGATTCAACGCTCATAACCCAGCAAAACTCAACCAACAAACTGAAAGGTGAGAATAACAGTGCCCGTGCAGGTATTGATTATTTCTTTAATGATAACAATACATTGACGGGCTCGTACCTGTGGAGAATAAGCAAGGGAAAACGTTTTTCAGACATCCGCTACCGTGATTTCCTGAACAATGTGAATAACCCTACGGGTATTACTAACCGTACGCAGGATGAAACTGAGACGGAGCCAAACGCAGAATATGCCCTTACTTACAGACGCAAGTTTGCCAGAAAAGGCCATGAACTGACGGCAGACGTGAGGTACCTGGATAACTGGGAGGACTCTGACCAGTACTATAACCAGCAGACCTACAAACCAGATGGCAGTGCTTCTGACATACCGGCTATATTGCAACGTTCGCTGAATTATGAAACCGAAAAACAGTTGTTGTTTCAGGCAGATTATACGCATCCGTTTGCCAAAGAGGGCAAATTTGAATTGGGTGCCAGAAGCAGCTCGCGCGATATGACCAACGATTTCTCGCTGACACAAAGAGGTGAGAACAACGTCTGGTTCCCGATTGCAGGTTTTACAAACGATTTCCTCTATGAAGAGAACATCAATGCGGCTTATGGTATTATTAGTAACAAAGTGAGCAAGTTTTCGTATCAGGCAGGTGTTCGGGCAGAGTGGACAAATGTGACCACCACACTCAGAAAAACCAATGAAGTAAACCCGCGTAAGTACAATAACCTGTTTCCGAGTGTGCATGTTACTTATGAGTTTCCGAAACAAAACTCTATGCAGATTAGCTATAGCCGACGTATCCGTCGCCCGACTTATAATGACCTGAGCCCTTTCTCAACTTTTAGCGACAGCCGTAACTTCTGGAGCGGTAATCCTGATTTGAATCCGGAATTTACGGATGTGTATGAGTTGGGTCATATCAAGTATTTCGAGAACGGGTCTATCAGCTCGTCTTTGTATTACAGATATACCGATGGCAAGATAGTGCGCATCAGGAAAGTAGACGATGCCGGCAATTCATTTACAAGGCCTGAGAACCTGGCTACCGAAAACTCGTTCGGCTATGAGTTTACTGCCTCTTTAACGCCCTATAAATGGTGGAAAATGGATGGCAGTTTTAATTTTTTCAGGGCTATTACAAACGGGGCTAATTTTGATGCCAGCCTTAAAAGTGATACTTACAGCTGGTTTACGCGTATGACCTCACGCTTTACTTTCTGGAATAATACCGATTTCCAGATACGTGGTAATTACGAAGCACCACAACAAACCCCACAGGGAAGAAGAAAAGCCATTGCCGTGATGGATTTGGCGGTAAGTAAAGACATCATGAAAAACAATGCCACATTGACTTTGAATGTGAGCGACGTTTTCAATTCAAGAATTTATCGTTCTATTACCGAAGGGCCTAACTTTATTACTGAAAGCCGCGGACAAGGGCGCTTGAGACAAGTGAACCTGACTTTTAACTATCGTCTGCATCAGGCTAAGAAGAAAACAAAAGAGCCTGCTGACGGAGAATTTTAATAGATAGAGAATTAATTCAACCGTGCCACGCTTATCCTCGTCATAAAGAGAGCGTGGCACGGTAGTCAAACAGGAAAATAAAGTGTAAACACAGCTCCCTGATTTTCTCCGCTTTCTGCATAGATATATCCATTGTGCAACTGCATGATTTTCTTACACAAGGCAAGCCCTATACCTGTGCCCTGATATTTATCTGCCGAATGTAGGCGTGTAAATATCTTGAATATCTTATCGCTGAATTCGTTTTCAAAGCCTATGCCATTGTCAGCAACAGTAATTTTGTAGTATAGTTTTGTGTCGTCAGGTTCCGGTGATTTTACTGGCTCCTGCTCTTGCTTAATTACTATTTTCGGCCATACGCCATCTTTGATAAACTTCATAGAATTACCAATCAGGTTGCTGAACAACTGATGCACAATAACGGGTATGCCTTCTATGAAAGCTAAATTAACTGCAACAACGCTGGCGTTTTTTTCTTCAATATCTTCTGCAAGCTCTTGTTTTACTTTATCAATCAGGGCAGTTAAGTCAATTTTTTCGAGTGTTGTTTCAGAATGCCTGATTCTGGAATAATTAGTGATATCTGAAATAAGTTTCTGCATTTTGTTAGCAGAAGCATTCATTTTTTGGAGTGTAGCACTCATATCAGCCGATAGGTTCTTGTCAATGTTCAACAAGCGCGACGAAAACAATTGTATTTTACGCAGCGGTTCTTTTAAATCATGAGTGCTTATCCAACTGATATTTTCCAATTCAAGGTTCGATGCCTCCAGTTGTCTGGTCAATTCTCTTTGGCGGGCTTCTTCTTCAGTAAGCAGAATAAGTGTAATAAGTTTCTGAATAGAATATGAAAAAGTAGCGGCGGCGGTCAGCTCTGTCTGAGTCCAGTCGTAAGAGCGGCATTTTACAATCTGCTGGTATTTTTCAAATGATTTTCTTGGCGACAGCCCGTTTACATCTTTCATTATGGCTTTTTCAGGGTCTCCGCTCCAGTTAATAGTCTGAAGGCTTTCTGGTCTGAACCAGACTATGGCTTCATTATGCACTACCCCCAGCTGGTAATACAATATACCAGAGGCCACCGAACACCATTCTAAGGCTTCAGGAAAATCTTCAGAAAGTGCCGAGGTGTTAAAAATGCCGTTTGCTGCTTTTTGTCTGGCCAGCTCTGCAATTTGCAGAATTACCGGGTCGTCAGGTGTTTTTCCTGCTTTGTATACAACATTGTTCAGTATCACCGCTACGCCTGCGGCATGGCATATTTCAAGTATCTGAGGCTGATTTACCAATGCTTGTAAAGAGGCTCTTTCGGGTACAAATGTTTTGTTCAGTAAAGTCTCTAAAGAGGTGTTTATTCTGGCCGCCACGGCGTAACCTTCGGCCATTTCCCGAACCTGAATCTGTGATGTTAGAAAATGCCCCTGCAACTGCGCTGTAATGCGGGTGTAATGGTCAAGATACTTGGCCGAGTAATGATGGCAGGCAATAAGCCCCCACAGCTTGCCCTCGTGCAAAAGAGAAATAGTTAGTGTGGCGCTTACACCAATGTTTTTCAGGTACTGCACATGAATAGGCGATACGCTGCGCAATGTTGAGCAGCTGAGGTCCAGGTCTTTGTTGCTGCTGTTTTCTTTAGTAAGTATCGGTACAGGGGTGTAATTAACATCTACTATCAGGCGCATCAGGTTTCTGATGTATAGCTGCCGCGCCTGAACAGGAATATCCGTGTGCGGATAATGCAAACCCAGAAAAGGCTCGTGTTCATCAACTTTGCTTTCTGCAAATATTTCGCCGTTATATTGTTTATCGAAACGATATACCATTACGCGGTCATATCCGGTTAATGCCCGTATTTCTGTAGCTACGCTATGGCAAAGCTGTTGCAGGGTCATGGCCTGGCTCATGTACCGTGCAAAGTTAATGGCCTGGTCATAAACTGCCGATACGCGTGGGATATGCTCCGAAACCGGCTCAAATTCACACAAAAAGGTATTTTCTGCCTGATGTACCATACATTGAAACTGAGTGTTTCCTATACCAAGAATATGAGGCGCCGCCGATGTGCGCTGGAGCTCAGTAAGGTAGTGCCTGAACTGCGAAAGCTGGTCGGCTCCGATAAGCACTTCAATAGGTTGTTGAAGCAGGTTTTCGGCTTTGAACGGGGTAAATTCATGGATATTGGCACTGCAATATCTGATTACCCCGTTGGTGTCTGTGGCTACTAAAAAACCATGAGGCTGAATACTGCCCGGTATATGAATAGGCTCTTGTTCGCAATTGGTAAGGTTAACAAGCTCGCGGTTAACTATATCTTTCAATGCCATCTGTTAAGACTCCAAATGATTTTTTATTGACCTGAAGGTATCAGTTGCTCCGGCAACGATAGCGGCATCAGCATCATTTTGTAATGAATAAGTCTGTAATGTTGTTAAAAACGACTTCCACAATTGCCCCGTTTCGGCGCCATAGCCTTCAAAAAAAGAAGCGCCGCCAGATGGCAAAAGCCCTAAGTGTTTTTCAATATGCTTAAGAATGATTCTGCCACCCAGTGTTGAGCCTTCCATTACATACATACAGCCTAAGGCGTACGGAACGGGCGGATGCCCACCTGCATTCTGTATATTAAAAACATCCTGTTCTATTGGCTTTGCCGATAACCGGTTCAAATCATGGTCAATCATTTCAAGTCTTCGTCTGCGTGGCAAATCAGCAAGTGTATCAATCAAAACCGGGAAAACGCAATTTTCGTAAAAATCAACCACACTCCTCATTTTTTGAAGATAGAGCAGGTAGTTTTCCATTGAAACGTTTTCTTCAAGCAGGGCTTTTGAAAGAGCAGTTTTTTCTAATTCAGTATGCAGAACCCCGGTCTCAGACCTGAGTTTGCTTAAAATGCTATCGTAGTGGGTCATGTATTCCTCAGGCAATTGTCAGAGAAAAGATATTTGTTCAGCAATAAACAAATTCTTTCACAGGCTGCGATTCTAAATAGCTGTTCCAGTTTAAACTCAATAGCTCGGCAAGAATATTCTTGAGTTTGGTATAAGAATCAGGCTTGCAAACATACAGAGTAGCCCCAGATTCTTTTGCTTTGGCAATAGAACTGGTATCGTTTGATGTAGAGAGTATCACCACAGGAAGATTTTTATGCGATGAGTCTTGTCGTATTTCACTCAATACCTCAAAGCCATCGGCATAAGGCATATTCAGGTCAAGAAAAAGTATGTCCGGCTTGGCCTGGGTTTCTTTCAGCATCGATAGCAACTCTATCCCGTCACTCTGAAACTCAATCAAAAAATCGGGATGTATTTCGTTGATTATTTCTTTAAAAATTTCTTTATCGTCAAGGTCGTCATCAGTGTAGAAAATCCTATAATTCTTAGTTTTCATGTGTTCGCATTTAAGAGACATCAGAGTAAATTTAACTCTTCAGATAAGCCTCAGGATATAATAAAATTCGGTTAGTAAATACTTTGTGTCTCATCGTATGCAGCTGTTCAAATTTCCTAAAATGTAAACAAAAAACATAATTATTTAGGAGATTTAATCAAAAATGGAGAGGTGGACGGCTAATATGCCACGCAAATGGCACATTTAGTAGATAAAAATTTTGGTGGATATATATACGTTTTTATCTCTATAAACGCCAAAAACAGGCTTGTTCTTGTGTGGATTGTATTTTTCTTAATAAAATCATAACAAATGTTGGTCTGTTATTTAGTGGTTCTTTCCGTTTTTTGTGCCCTCGTTTTATAATTATTCACATTTTAATACCCTGTCTTTGGGTGTAGCATCAGGTGCACAATGGTCTTTTAAGGGCAGGCCGGGGTATTAATAAAAAAAAGCATTTTAATGAAAAAAACATTGTGGTTGAGCGTGTTTGCTGTTTTGGCAACAATAGGGTCGTTTACAGTTGAAGCACAGAAAAATCAGTATCCAAAAAACATTATTTTTCTGATTGGTGACGGCATGGGTACCGCCCAGATTTACTCGGGCATTGTTTCGGCTAAAGGCCCGCTTAACATTGAGCGCAGTAAGGTAATTGGTTTTCATAAGAACCATTCGGCCGATAATTTTATTACCGATTCAGCCGCTGGTGCCACTGCGTTTTCTACCGGGCAGAAGACCTATAACGGCGCAATTGGGGTAGATGCAGATAAGAATCCGTTGCCTACCATTCTTGAAATTGCCGAGCAGAAAGGGCTGGCTACCGGCCTGGTGGCTACATGTGCCATTGTAGATGCTACGCCGTCTTCATTTATTGCGCATCAGCCTTCAAGAAAGATGTCGGAAGAAATAGCGGCTGATTTCCTTAAAACAGATATTGACCTGTTTATTGGGGGTGGTCGCAAGTATTTTAATCAGAGAAAAGACGGAAGAAACCTGCTTGATGAACTGAAAAGCAAAAATTATCAGGTTGCGCAGTCAATTGATGAGGTGGCCAAAGTAAAAAGCGGTAAACTGGCCGGGCTGATTGCAGAAGGCGACCCGGTGAAGATATCGGAGGGCAGGGGAGACCAGTTGCTGGTGTCTACCCAAACGGCACTGAATATTCTGAAACAAAACAAAAAGGGTTTTTTCCTGATGGTAGAGGGGTCTCAGATAGATTGGGGCGGCCACGCAAATGACACCCAGTATATTGTGAACGAAATGCTTGATTTTGACAAAGCCATTGGCGAGGCCTTTGATTTTGCGGATAAAGACGGTAATACCCTGGTAATAATTACGGCCGACCACGAAACTGGTGGCTTTTCTTTGAACGGCCTTTCTAAAGACGGTAAAGTGGAGGGCAAGTTTACTACCGGTGGGCATACAGCTGTGATGATTCCGGTTTTTGCTTACGGCAAAGGCGCTGAAATGTTTGCAGGGTTTTATAAGAACAACGATATTTTTGTTAAGTTGAAAAAAGCATTCAATTTCAAATAACTGGTAAGGGCCCCATAGAATAATATTTTTTATGGGGCTTGTTTTTAAGTTTTACACCGCTGCTTACATAACCTACCTGATTTAAACAGCATGGGCAGCCATTTCTGATTGTGCTGAACTCTCCCCCGGTAATCTTAAAGGTTTAATGCCTCTTTTATGATGTGGAACAAATGGTGATGCAGGTAGATAAAAACCTGAATTATGACGATGTATGCCCTTGTAAGCCCAAAATTGCCAGTTTTTTGTCGATATGTGCCTATATCAAGTCCTTCTCAGCTTTCATCATCTTAGGTTCCGGGTTTATCTATTCTGCATTTCTGCTATAAAAATGACCTGTATATTTGACTCATCAAAGAAAAAAACGGTTCAACATTTTAAATTTTATGTATCATGAGAAAGTCATTTTTTATTCTTGCCCTGGGTTTAGTTATCAGCAGCTTTAGCTATGCAAAAGCAGAAACTCCGGTTGCCAAAGACACAAAAACCGAATCAAAAATCAGTGTTTTAGATATGAGCAATCTTCGTCTGAAAGTACTTTTTGATGATGTAACAAAAAATACCGCAAGCATTGAAATTTATAACGCTAAGGGTGAAGTGTTTTATCAGGAGCTTAGCCAGACTAATAAACCATTGGTGCTGAATGTAGAGCATCTTGACGACGGCGCTTATACCCTGGCGGTGTCTGCCGGAAATGAGAAATTAATCTACGATTTTAACATTGAAAGCCAGGTGTCACGCGTGGCAGTTCTGAAGAATTGAAGAATAGTGGTTAAAACCATGCCTGATAAGCCCCTTACAGGATTGTCGGGCATGGTTCAATATAAGCCATTGTGTTGGGGTGGCTGGTTATTGGATAAAAAAATCCGGTGATTCAAATCCTGTGATGAGCAGGTTAAACCACCGGACCAACAACTTATTATTTACTTCTTACATATAAATTATTACTGATAGACTCTAACGTTACTTTGGGGCCGCCACCATTTACGGTGCCTTCAAGCGGATACCCAACTAAAGGGTTCTTTTGTCTTTTGCTGGTGAAATCAATTTTCAGGTCAGAGTAAACTTCGCCGGTAACGGTTTTCATGCCAAGGGTTCCACCTTTGCCTTTCGGCCAGCTTACATCAACAAACCCGCTGATGCTCTTGGCTTTTATGGAGCTGTAAACAGAGTTAATCCAGATGTTTCCGCTTATCGTTTCCAGCTCTAGTTCGGCTTGCTTAGGCAGATAAACCTCATAGTTTATTTTACTGCACACATAATAGTTTTTGCCGTTGCGGTTCCATGATGATTGGTGGGCTTTGCTATCGGGGCAGTCTTCTACATTCCCGTCCTCAAGCAGCGCATTGTTAAAGTCGGTTTTCAGACTTATCTCGTTTGTTGTACTGTTGCTGCTTACCGTCAACGCATCATTCAGCTTACCTGAGTTTATTTCTACAGCAATTTTTACGTAAACCTCGGCTTTATCCCAGTATTTTACCTGAATGTCATCGGCAAATCTGAGATTAAGATTAACCGATTGAGCGGCAGAAAAAGGCAGGTGCTTTTCAATTAGTTTTATTTTTTGTGCGTAGCCGCTGTACTGGCTAAATGCCAGCATAAGTAATATTAATAGCTTTTTCATAATTTTTATATAGGACAAAGGTTGTTATTTTTGCTTGCGTAGGTAAATATTGCCGCTTACCGAATTCAGATTCAGGTTCACACCGCCGCCATTCAGGGTGCCTGCAATATTGTGGCCGCCACTCACTTTTGGCAAACCATCTTTACCCGGTTTCAGGTTCATGTCAAGGTCGCTGTAAACCTCACCTGTTACCGATTTTACCAATACCGAAGCTTTTGTGGTAGAGGGCAGCGTAAGGTCAATCTCGCCGCTCACCAGAGAAATAGCACATGGTTTTGATTGGTTCACGTTTTTGAAAACAGCCGTGAAATTGCCACTGATACTGCTGGCTACAATAGGCCCTGTAACGTTATTCAGTTTCATATCGGCATTGTTGGTTTTCATTTCCAGGTCTCCTTCTACATTGTTGATGGCTATCCAAGAGCCTTGCCAGTTAATCTGTGTGTAAATCAGGCTGGCCTTATTCGGGATTAGAATTGTGTATTTAGCCGACTTTCTCGATGCTTTTTCAATCTTTAATATTCCGCCTTCTGACGTAACAGAAAGGCCGATACCGGTATTATCAACGTTTGTATTATACAAGGCTTTTAAACCCTTGGCTTGTTCGGGTAGTATTTCAGTACTTCCGCCTCTGATAATCACCTCATCACCGGCATGGCCTTCAATCTTCAGGTTGTCGGCATCCAGCTCTATGGCTATTTTGCTGCTGCCGTTATTGGCAAGTTTGTGTTTGTATTCCTGCGCCTGGGTATAAATGGCTGTCAGAAAAAGACAGGCGAATATGAACATGTGTTTTTTCATTGTAATTTGCTTTTAGATAATTCTGAATTGATTAAAAATGGGATAATCTCTGAATAAGGCCTTACATTTCTTCGAAAATCCGTTTGTCGTTAATTGTTTATAAGGTTATTAATCTGGCTGCGCCTTCCTGTGCTTTCAGACGTACAATATCCAATGCTGCTTTGTCTTTAGAGATTTGCTCAAGGGTAGTTGATGCGCGTTTCTCTTTCATTATTACCAGCAGCTCAATAAGTGTAATCTGAATATTTGGGTCGGTTTGTATTTTGAGCGACTGAATGAGCCCTTCTCGCACCATGGGTTCATCTCCAAAGCGAGCCAGTGCCTGGCAGGCAGCTAAACGTACGTTTACGTTGTCGTCGAAATTCAGGGTATTGATTAACAACTGTATCAGCTCCTGGTCAAGCTCTTTCAGCTCAAGGCTTTGGTGTACGGCATCAATCCTGTCACTGGCCGACGTCAGTTTCACCTGTTCAAACTGTAAGGTTTTTTTCAGGTTTGATTCCGGTGTGCTTTCAACAATCAGTATATCCGGGCGACTGTTATTGAAATAGTATCCGGCGGTAAACCCGCCAATTAACAAGGCAATGCCGGCGGCTATTCTTCTGCTGACGGTGCCAAACTGCACCACCCTTCCGCGCTTTTGTATGGTGTTTAATACCTGAGTTTTTATTTGCACAGAGGGTTGCTCTTCCGCTGCCTTTTGGTAATACCCAAATTCGGCCACATGGTGTTGCAAATGGGGTGGCACATCGCTTTTACTGAAAAAATCTTTGATATACTTTTCTTCCTGTAGCGACGTTTCTCCCTCGTAGTACTTCTCCAATAATTTTTCAATTTCCTGATGCATAATTGTTCACTTTTAAATAACTGTCTCTGACACTCTTCCGGGCTCTTGATAAAATAACTCTGATATTGTTGACGGTCAGGCCTGTAACCTGCTCAATGTCTTCAAATGAAAACTCTTCCACATCGCGCAGATGCAAAACCGTTTTCTGAATTTCAGGCAAGGCGTCAATAATCTTCTTTAATAATTCATTACTATCGGTTAACTCCACCTGTTCATAAGGTGTGTAGGCAATTTCGCCCATATCAATGGTCTCTAAACCAGTTTGCGTGTGGTTGTAGGCATACGACTTCAGTTTGTCAAGGCAAAGGTTCTTGGTCATCTGTACTGCCAGCGCTTCCACACTCTGGTACGTCTCAAGCTGTTGTCGTTTGTCCCACAGTTTCAAAAATACTTCCTGCACGGTGTCTTCGGCTTCCTCAGCGTTCTTGAGGTAGAGTTTGGCCACTCTGTATAAGCGTGCCTGGTGTTGAAGAACCGATTGTGTAAATACTTTTAAATCCATTTCAATAACATAGACGACCCACCTAACGAAACATTACAGAATATTTAATTTTTTTTGATTGATATCAGCGTAAGCTATAAAACTGAAGAATACAGAAAGCAATTTAGTGAATGAATAGAAAGAAAGCAGGAAAAATAGTGGCTAAGGATATATAAATTATAGTTTAATGATAATGATTTATTTTATGGACACAAATGCAGCAAAGGTAAAGTCATTCCAGAAATTCTATTTTTGATTCTCGTATTTCAATTCCTATATGGTGCGATTGGTGGAAAATGCTGTGAGGGCGCAGATGTCGCAGGCGGAATGTTTCAATTCCTATATGGTGCGATTGGTGGCATTCCATTCGATGCTTTTACCTGTGAAGGTTCCAAAATTTCAATTCCTATATGGTGCGATTGGTGGCTCCTAAATAAACCTGCTTTGCGAGCGGGTATTTAATATTTCAATTCCTATATGGTGCGATTGGTGGACCCTTTTTGCGCTCTTAACCATCGACGGATACATCTATTTCAATTCCTATATGGTGCGATTGGTGGTAAGAAACGGAATTGAAAATCCTATTAATGGAGTGCAGTTTCAATTCCTATATGGTGCAATTGGTGGTTTTTTATTGTTTTCATTTTAAAAGTTTTGTTTAATAGTTTCAATTCCTATATGGTGCGATTGGTGGTAATAGAGGAAGAAACACAGGAGAATCTAAAATCCGGGTTTCAATTCCTATATGGTGCGATTGGTGGTGTGATAGTTAACCCCGCAAAAGTAGGGTTACTGGGTTTCAATTCCTATATGGTGCGATTGGTAGATTTCTACCGTTCCGTCTTCGCCCCAATCAAATGCTGTTTCAATTCCTATATGGTGCGATTGGTGGTACTCAAGGTCCAACTTCTTTATCTGTTACAATTTCTGTTTCAATTCCTATATGGTGCGATTGGTGGACAATTCTAATTGAACAAAAAGAGACACAGAGGAAGTTTCAATTCCTATATGGTGCGATTGGTGGGCCTTTTTTGTTTGCTATTTGCTCAATGTTTTTTCCAGTTTCAATTCCTATATGGTGCGATTGGTGGCTGAAACAGTGCAAAGGCTTGCGCCCAAACGCGAGTTTCAATTCCTATATGGTGCGATTGGTGGGGCAACGGAGCGCGGGGACACATAGGGCAGGAAATGTTTCAATTCCTATATGGTGCGATTGGTGGCTTAGCTAATCAGGTTAAGGACCCTTTTTATAATGAGTTTCAATTCCTATATGGTGCGATTGGTGGTTTTTTGTAAAATTCAAAGGCATTCCATCTGAGAAGTTTCAATTCCTATATGGTGCGATTGGTGGGGCAGAATTTCAGGATTGTTGCTACACGCCTCAACCCAGTTTCAATTCCTATATGGTGCGATTGGTGGTATAGTTAATTAACATAAAACAAAACAATTGACAGGGTTTCAATTCCTATATGGTGCGATTGGTGGTGTCATAATACATTCATGCGAAATGTGCTTTGGTATGTTTCAATTCCTATATGGTGCGATTGGTGGTACTCAATGCGTGCAGATAGTACTTCGCCTGTTTTGTTTCAATTCCTATATGGTGCGATTGGTGGTGTCATAATACATTCATGCGAAATGTGCTTTGGTATGTTTCAATTCCTATATGGTGCGATTGGTGGTACTCAATGCGTGCAGATAGTACTTCGCCTGTTTTGTTTCAATTCCTATATGGTGCGATTGGTGGTGTAAAGCCTATGGTGGCAGCACCTCAAAATGGTTGTTTCAATTCCTATATGGTGCGATTGGTGGTTCCCTGAGCTCTAAGGTTTTTCAACTAAATACAACAAGTTTCAATTCCTATATGGTGCGATTGGTGGTGTTACTGTTACTACGGTTGTGAAAGTTGCGGCAGAGTTTCAATTCCTATATGGTGCGATTGGTGGATCAAACGTAGCTTAATCTAAAACCAAAATAAAAGTTTCAATTCCTATATGGTGCGATTGGTGGCCACAGCTGGGCGAGGGCAGTTTGAGCAACCTTGAGTTTCAATTCCTATATGGTGCGATTGGTGGCAAACCATTATCTGACATACCCCATTCGTTTGGCGTGTTTCAATTCCTATATGGTGCGATTGGTGGGCATCTACCAGAACGCAGATTAAGGAGTATAGCGAGTTTCAATTCCTATATGGTGCGATTGGTGGGGCGAATTAAAGTATAATAGGATTATGCAAAACGAGTTTCAATTCCTATATGGTGCGATTGGTGGAAATAGGTTGGGATTGAATAGAAAACTAACTCCCTGCGTTTCAATTCCTATATGGTGCGATTGGTGGACTAATAGTCTCTTTCATCTCAATTGAGATTAATTAAGTTTCAATTCCTATATGGTGCGATTGGTGGGAATGATTAATGATTTACAAAATCCTAGGTCGACCAAGTTTCAATTCCTATATGGTGCGATTGGTGGGCTTAATTCGGTTTTCAATTTCCTGATATTTTTCTTTGTTTCAATTCCTATATGGTGCGATTGGTGGCCCAGTAGCTGCATTGGCATATTCGGAGCCAATATGTTTCAATTCCTATATGGTGCGATTGGTGGTACTCAGCCGGATTTAGAACTAGCAGAACTGCCGCGTTTCAATTCCTATATGGTGCGATTGGTGGATGTGTACGACCAGTCCGTTACTGTACATTCAGACGGGTTTCAATTCCTATATGGTGCGATTGGTGGCGTTTACAGCCGCTAATTGCCAAAAAGGGCGATGTTGTTTCAATTCCTATATGGTGCGATTGGTGGAAAAACAGCCCCAGGCTTATTAACTTCTGCTAAAACTGTTTCAATTCCTATATGGTGCGATTGGTGGTAAGCACTCCGGGGTTGATATGCTTGCGTTTCTGGCGTTTCAATTCCTATATGGTGCGATTGGTGGGGCATTTATTGTCATTCCACAGGAAAAAACTAAAAAGTTTCAATTCCTATATGGTGCGATTGGTGGACCACCGAGTGTTTCAGATATTTGGTCGGCAAGCTAGTTTCAATTCCTATATGGTGCGATTGGTGGCTCCTTTTCGGTCAGCAAACTACCATCTAGCCTAAACGTTTCAATTCCTATATGGTGCGATTGGTGGGCCTAATAATACTGCTCTCCACATTTCGATTAAATAAGTTTCAATTCCTATATGGTGCGATTGGTGGTGCCTAAAAATTGCTTATTAGCTATAAAATAAGTATGTTTCAATTCCTATATGGTGCGATTGGTGGACGGAGTTTGCAGCAAGTATCATTGCCGAATTTAATGTTTCAATTCCTATATGGTGCGATTGGTGGGAACGGTTCAACGTGGGTAAAAATTAATCTTTTGTTGTTTCAATTCCTATATGGTGCGATTGGTGGATACTGGCCATACTACATTAAAAAGCATCATTTTAGAGTTTCAATTCCTATATGGTGCGATTGGTGGTCACACAGGCGCATTAAAATTAAACAGGATTCTCGGGTTTCAATTCCTATATGGTGCGATTGGTGGATTTTACCATGAATCTTTTCCATTTCCTTTAATTCAGTTTCAATTCCTATATGGTGCGATTGGTGGTACAAATGGATTATCTCTATGAGGTCGGTTATGTGAGTTTCAATTCCTATATGGTGCGATTGGTGGAAAATAGGTGATTGGGTACAGACAAGAAAAAGTCAGTTTCAATTCCTATATGGTGCGATTGGTGGGACATTGCGGATTCTGTTTATTCTCTGTTTGTCGAGTTTCAATTCCTATATGGTGCGATTGGTGGGATGAAAGAAGACAAGTTTCGGCAAAACATGGCTAGTTTCAATTCCTATATGGTGCGATTGGTGGACTCAAGTTTGAAAAAAAAGATTCTTGTTAATCCAAAGTTTCAATTCCTATATGGTGCGATTGGTGGATTGATTGTTGTTAAGATAAAAAAACTAAAACTAAGTTTCAATTCCTATATGGTGCGATTGGTGGAGCCTGCCACAACTCAAAAGCATTCCATCCTTACCGGTTTCAATTCCTATATGGTGCGATTGGTGGCAGATGGGGCAGTTGTGCCAACGCTTAATGTTCCCGAGTTTCAATTCCTATATGGTGCGATTGGTGGGCAAGCAACCCGATAATATTCACCCCTGCATTACCGAGTTTCAATTCCTATATGGTGCGATTGGTGGACTCAAGTTTGAAAAAAAAGATTCTTGTTAATCCAAAGTTTCAATTCCTATATGGTGCGATTGGTGGTAATCTTATATAACTGAGAGCATCTTATTTTAAATGGTTTCAATTCCTATATGGTGCGATTGGTGGGTAGAAAAGATAATAGTAACCCGCTCTTTGCCGTTGTTTCAATTCCTATATGGTGCGATTGGTGGTGTATTTTTGATTTATAAACGCCTCAAAGTGTTGTTTGTTTCAATTCCTATATGGTGCGATTGGTGGGAGCTCGTTGAGCTTGGCCACCTGCATTTTATAAGGTTTCAATTCCTATATGGTGCGATTGGTGGATCAATAGATTTCGCTATCCAAAAGAAGTATTTAGCGTTTCAATTCCTATATGGTGCGATTGGTGGAATGTAGAATGGAAAGGGGGCAAACAGCTTTTTAAGTTTCAATTCCTATATGGTGCGATTGGTGGATTAAATCAAATAACGGATAATCTTCTTCCCTGCAAAGTTTCAATTCCTATATGGTGCGATTGGTGGAGAGCAAAAAATTGACAGAGCAATAAAATACGCAATGTTTCAATTCCTATATGGTGCGATTGGTGGTATGCTGAACAGGGGATAAAACTAACGCCAAATTTGTTTCAATTCCTATATGGTGCGATTGGTGGAAAGTAGGCTTTATAAAAAACAGGTTTGTCATCTTTGGTTTCAATTCCTATATGGTGCGATTGGTGGACTTTACATCAAGAAAAGTGAGCGACGTCCAATTGTGTGTTTCAATTCCTATATGGTGCGATTGGTGGACTTTACATCAAGAAAAGTGAGCGACGTCCAATTGTGTGTTTCAATTCCTATATGGTGCGATTGGTGGAAGAACTTCAAGTTATCATACGCAGTAGCCTCCAGAGTTTCAATTCCTATATGGTGCGATTGGTGGATATAGGAGCGAATAATTATCCGGAAGAATTTGCTTGTTTCAATTCCTATATGGTGCGATTGGTGGTGGCCGCTGCCGATAAGAACCGGCACCAGGCCATTAAGTTTCAATTCCTATATGGTGCGATTGGTGGCACCGGTGAAGATGAATGGAATGCAGAAACTTTGCTGTTTCAATTCCTATATAGTGCGATTGGTGGTGAGTCTTTACATACGGCATGGTACAACCTATTAAGTTTCAATTCCTATATGGTGCGATTGGTGGAACAGAACAATGCCAGTGTGCTAATAGCCTGGCCGAGTTTCAATTCCTATATGGTGCGATTGGTGGCCTGGCGCCAGATTAAGGAGTTCTACGACGAAGCCGGGTTTCAATTCCTATATGGTGCGATTGGTGGAGCAGGTTGATTTTATTTTTTATCAGCTTGGTGTAAAGTTTCAATTCCTATATGGTGCGATTGGTGGCCTGAATTAATTTTCTGTATTTTATTTCGTCATCTACGTTTCAATTCCTATATGGTGCGATTGGTGGCTGATAAAGAAATTAAAAAGCCGTACATCAGAGAAATGTTTCAATTCCTATATGGTGCGATTGGTGGTGTCTGGAGAGGATTTGGAATGTTGGCTGCCGCGTTTGTTTCAATTCCTATATGGTGCGATTGGTGGAGATACAGCCAAATTTTCAAGGAGGAGTATGGTCAGTTTCAATTCCTATATGGTGCGATTGGTGGAATTACTGAATACCAGAGCATTTTTGATTTGGCCATGTTTCAATTCCTATATGGTGCGATTGGTGGGGTACAACTTTTGGTGCCTGGATAATATCCGTCATGTTTCAATTCCTATATGGTGCGATTGGTGGTCTGCTACTGTGGAAAAACATCATTACGATTTTTTAAGTTTCAATTCCTATATGGTGCGATTGGTGGCGGTAAAGGAGATGTGGACTGCGGATGATTATTCAATGTTTCAATTCCTATATGGTGCGATTGGTGGTTCTTTGCCAAGCAGCCAGCACCGATTGAAATAATTAAGTTTCAATTCCTATATGGTGCGATTGGTGGAGGTCAGTAGTCAGCGTTTTAGCATCAAAAGCATGTTTCAATTCCTATATGGTGCGATTGGTGGTGAAGGGTGAGATGACAACCGACAACCCGCTTGGCTAGTTTCAATTCCTATATGGTGCGATTGGTGGAGTGTTTTGAGCTGCTTATTAATGTAAGACTGTTGGGTTTCAATTCCTATATGGTGCGATTGGTGGAAGCTGATGTATGAAGAGCTGGATATTTCTAAAGTTCGTTTCAATTCCTATATGGTGCGATTGGTGGTAAAGGGTCTGATTTAAGGCAGAAAGGGAAAGTATCGTTTCAATTCCTATATGGTGCGATTGGTGGTTGTTCTAAAAAGGGTCTTCGATTTAAAACAATAGGAGTTTCAATTCCTATATGGTGCGATTGGTGGCCCGAAAGAAAAGCAAACGGTTTCGCTGGTTGACGGTTTCAATTCCTATATGGTGCGATTGGTGGCCGTTGAAAAAACGGCTCAGATGATGTAAAAATAGGGTTTTTGGATGGAAAAATCAATGAAAAAGTCGTCGATGTATAATGATAGGATTTTGCCTGTACATCGACGACCATTGATAATCAGCAAGTTGCCCGCTGAGTGTTAATTTTTCAGTATGTCAATGAACTGTTTTTATAGGCACCGACGACACCCCCCTACAGAAAGTTATCGGTTGTCATCCTTTCAATACCTATAATTTCTTTGTCGAGCCACCTTTCTTCCCGGCTCTTAAAAATAATAATACTGTCGGTTTCTTCATTCATTATCTTCTTTGCGCCTATCAGCATTTCCTTCAGCTTTACTTCAGTTATTTCCCCTTCAAACACCGAATTCTGAATCCAGTTCAGGTACTTCCGGCAAAACTTAAGCATTTTGCCGACCCGCTTTTCGCCTATGTCATAAACAAGAATCACATACATAGCAGTTTATTATTTTTCCGTTAATGGGTCACCACAGCATCCTGAATGGTTTATATTCTTCTATACCCAAAATATGTTTTTGTAGCTTGTAGCACTCTAGCTTTATTAACTGCTTGTATGATACATTGCGGCTCAGTTTCCGGTGCCTGAAAGTCTCTTTTAGTTTTTCTTCAAAGGCTTGCACAAATGTTTTCCGCGCCGAGTCTTTCATAACACAGGCATTTAGCTCTTTTCTGAAATCGCCAGCTTTTATCTGATGTTTGTTCAGAACCGTAAATATGAGCCTGTCAATCAATATAGGTTTAAAAATCTCGGCCAGGTCTAATGCCAAAGAATACCTCCGGTAGCCGGGTTCATGCAAAAAACTGATAGTGGGGTTTAGTTGTGTATGATAGATCTGGCTCAGGCAAGCCGTATAGCATAGCATGTTGCCGAACGAAATCAAGGTGTTAATCTCGTTGGTTGGTGGCTGTTTTGTGCGGTTCCCCATTTCAAAATCGTTGATTATCTCATCAAAGCCCGAGTAATATGCCTGCCTGATATTCCCTTCAATGCCCATCAGTTCATCAATTTTTGTGGCACTGGGTATAAGTACGGTATAGCTGTTGATACGGTTAATGGCCTCTGCCAGATTCCGGCCCCGGTTGGCATAATAATTCAGATTTTTGAGCATATTAAACGCCGCACCGTCAATAATTTTACGGGCAATTATAAGTCGTTTTTTGTCAGAACTGTAGTGCTTCGTCTGGTCTATCTGCATTTTGCCGGCAAGCAGATAATCTTTCGACATAAAGGAGCCTGTGTAATGCTCATAATAATCGAAAAAATGAACAGATACATGGTTTTTGCCCAGGAAATTATACAAAGCAGAGTTGGCATCGAGGCTACCAAAACAATAGATGTTATCTACGGTTTCGATGGGAATGTAACGCGTTTGCCCTTCCACGTTATTTTTGTCGATGGGGGTAAAACTAAGCGTATTGTCGCGGCGCGACATCCTGCCCGGATTAAACAAATAGTATGTTTTTTTCATGATACAGGTTTATTCTTCTCCAACCCAGCAAAATTCAAAGAAACTGCAAGACTTACATTTACTGACAGGCAGCCTGTCGGGGCAATGGCTCAGGGTAGCAATTTCATGGGTTTTTATAATGAGCGCTTCCAGTTGTTGTTGGTCAGATGCCGAAAGGCTTACTTTTTCAGTTATACGAAGTTTTGGGTACTCAAGCAGCCCGTAGTCAGCCCGGATACCGTTAAGCCGCAACACATATAAATAAAACTGCACCTGCGCTACGTGGGCGTGCTCTTTTGCGTTTGATTTTTTTATTTCATGCACCACACCCGTTGAGGGGTCAAAGAAATCTATTTTTGCTGCCAGCGATATTAACTGGTGAGCAGGGTGGGGGAATTGCGCCGACACCTCAATTTCGGTGTATCGTTCGGCACGTTGGGGGTAGCTTTCCTGCCCTATGAGCCTACCCTCAGCAACTATCTCAGAGGTATGTTCCATCCGGATGCCGTTGGCGTGTAGCCAGAGTTCTCTGTGGCAAATGTTAAGTATATTTACTAAAGTGGCGGTGATAGTCACAATGTTCTTTATAAAAATTGAGTTTCGCTACTTGAAAATCGCTTTGTATCCAATCCAAATTTTATATCATAAAATTCGCGCCAAAATACAAGATACTTATACCCATATTCACTCTTAACTTCGTCGGAATAATGCACAATCTGGTTTTCAATATTTTTACTTGCAAATAAAGAAAAAATGAATTTTGACATAATACCTTGTAAAGTCTTTTCTGCAATTTTCTGTTGAATAAATTCCTTTTTGTTTTTAATAATTGAAAGATATAAATCAAAAACTTCTTCACCATCAATTTCCATATTTGCAGTAGGTATAACTGAGTTTTCTTCCAGAAATTCTAATTCACCTTTAGAGAAAACGCTGTCATTTGCACTTGGAGTTACACCTTGAACATAGATTGGAATTGATACTGGAACAAAGCACGAGATATTTTCCTGCTCAATTAATTTGAAATCATTGTGTACTGATTGAAATTTCAGGTTTTTTATTTTAGGCTGATAATGTTTAAGTTGATTTTGATGATTGTCTATACTTAATTTATCGGAATTATGAGTTATGTCAATTCTGGTGAAAATGGTATTATACAAGAAATCGAAATCTTTTTCTCGCAGGATTCGCTTATAATCATCAATTTTTAATTTCTTCATCTCTTGATATCTTTTATCCTGCCCGTAAATAATCCGTTCTTGGTTGAAATTAAAAAGATGAAGTGTACATTCCTTTTTGTTCACATTTCTGTTAATTCTACCTGCTAGTTGTTCTTCACTGTCAATCATAGACTTGTCCTTAAAGCCTAGGTCCATGTCAATATCCACTCCGGCTTCAACAACCTGAGTAGTAATTAGAAGTATTCTTTTCTTACGATTGGCAGGATTCTTAAGAAAATTAATAATCTCTTTTCTTCTATGTTCAAGAATTGTTCCTGATAATACCAATATTTCGTCAAAGAGAGATTCATGTTGATTTAGTTCTGTAATAATTTGATAGAAGTTTGTGGCTGATTTTTTGAATATAAATTCTATTATGCAATAAACACTGTTGAACGGCTTTGCTTCTCCAAAGTCTAGTTGGGAGTATTCTTTTGACTTTGTGTGGAGTATTTGTGCTATTTCATCAAGTGATATTTCAGTGCGTTCTAGTAAATCGAAATTAAACTTAATTCTTTCGCTGAAATTTGGATTCAAAAAGTAATCTTGCTTTGCTGTTGGTAATAGGTAAACAAACTCATCAGGAAAATCTTTCTTTATTAACTCGAGGTTGCCCAATTTGGGTAGGGTTGCTGACATTAATATGAATTTAATATTATACAATTTTGCATAGGTGTGAACAAAATAAATGATTTTGTCCCAGTGAGTGGGGTCATAAGATTGTAATTCATCAATGACTACAACTGAATTTGCCAAGCGGTGGAGCAAATAATTGCCTTCTTTTTCATTAGTTTTAAGCAGGTCGAAAAACTTAACATGAGACAGTAAACAAAACGGATAGTTAACAAATAGATTATCAATATAATTTTCTTTTTCGTTGCTATAAATACCATCTTTCTCTTCTTCTAGCTGTTTGGTATCTATATGTTGTTCTGGCGCAGGAATACCAAATTTTACATGTTCTTTTTGCTTGTAACCTGCCTTTGAATGTAATTGAACAATCTCATTTTCATTTAAACCCAGCGTTTCTTTTATTGAACTATATGTTTGTGTTATAAGTGTGGTAAATGGGAAAACATAAAATACTTTATTTATCCTGCCTTTACTATTGTGAAGAAGTTCAATTGTGGCGAGTATTGATAAATTGGTCTTGCCACCGCCTGTGGGGGCTTCTATATAAAACAAATTCTTTAAACTGTTAGCTCTTATGTTTTCAATAACCTCTATTGCCATAGCTTGCCTTAAAGCATTAAGGTTTTTGTTGCTTTGTTCAGTTGGGTTTGGCGAGATATATCCGGTATTTATCTTTTTATAAGTTTCTTTATTGTAATTTTTTTTCTCTTGATCACTTTTTAAAACATCGCTAGAGCTTACAAAGTCAAATAACTGGTTGATCCTATTGGAACTTAATACACCCATATCGGATATTTCAATTCCTGTCATGTATTGGCTGGAAGCTAAATAATCAGAGGCTGTCAATAATGAGAAATTAAGCCTGATTAGAGAATAGAGTGCAAATGAATTGAAAAAATTATAGGATTCTAGCTCATTGAATGCCTTGGTCAGATGTAAGGGAAGAATCTCATAATTTTTTAAAGGAATATCAAATTGATAGTGAGACACATATTGTTTCATACAATTAACCTCATCAACAGAGAAAGAAATTTTATCCTTATATTCATCATTCAAATATTTTCCATGATGCTTAAAAATACAATAGGAAAACATAAGAATAGCTAACATAATTGTTGAATGATATTGCCTGTCAACAGATACTTGTGCGTCGGTAATTTGCTTTACTATAAATAAATATGCACCAAGGCTTGAATGATGTGTAGAAATTGGGCTATTGAGTTTCTCTTTTCCCTTAAAATAGGGGTTATTCATTTTGTCTGGATTCGCCTGAAAGTTTTCGTTTATCTTTCCGAAGTCGTGAAAGATAATTACATTAACGAATAACCTTTTTATAAATAGCCCAATTTCGTTTGTGTCTGTAATTTTTTGATCTTTTAGAAATTCATTTATTAGATTATCAATTATGCCGTCTAAATGATGTTTTTCAACCAATAATTCAAACTTTTGTTGAACAAGCTCTATATGCTCTTTTAAAGTTTCGGGTGTTCTTTGCTTTACATAGTTTTTGGGCGACACATGAGCATAATATAGTTCAGCATCAATTAAAAAGGTTTCAATTGGAGGTATTGTCTTTATAATTGAAGCAACTGTTTCATAAGAGTTGTACATAACATTGCATTTGATTAAGGTAAAACAGATGTTCAATTACGAATGATTTTCTTAAATGAAATGTTGAAAAAACAAAATCTCCTAATAGATATTGAAATAAGGTGGTGTCAAAGTCGTACGGTAATCTTTCAAAGTACATAAATGGTGTTTCGTTCTCAAAGAATGAACTAAAATCAAAAATAGGAGTAGACTTATGGTCTTTGATTACATCCTTCTTCAGAAACATAGTTTTGATTTTAATATCTTCTGTTTGTTCTTCAATTTTCTGGAAGGAATAATCTTTGAAACTCTCTTTCTCCCACCATGCTGAAAACTCATTTTTACCAAAATAGGGGATGTATTCAGCGATACCATCCTTAAGACATTCAAATAAATACTTATGATGTGTATTAGTCAGGTTCAGCAGCGCATAGACCCTGTAGGCAGGTTTGATAAGAGTTGCTTCCTCGGTTAGGTATGTTGAACCATTATTTGCATAGCCAACAGTATTAGAATACTTAATTACGGTTTTCTGATAACTTCCTTTTTCATGTGAAAGTGGTTCTATACCCAATTTTATATCTTTTAGCAATTCATAATACTGAGGCATCTTACCTTTCTCTTTGTAACCATCCAAACCAATAATAGCTCCGAAAATGCCGAGTATCGCTGGTTTGTGTACAATATTGTAAGATAGATTTACAGTATTATTGGCATCGGGTTTTCTGAAAAACCCGAATTCACTTTTTAAGTCAATAGAAATCAATCTTTCCATAGAAGTAGGTTATTATAAATCCATTTCAATAGCACCAATCGGTACATTAGCTAATTTGGTTATACCTTTATTGTAATAGAGTTCTATTTTCTCAATTTCAGAATGGATATAATCCTTAGCCAAAAGCTCTGAAATCAAACTCAAATCAATGGTTCTGTCATCTTTTACTTCAACTAGCTCTACAAATGAGGGTAATACGATTTTTGAATCTGATTTTAATTGAACCCATAACAATAGTTCGTTTTCTGTGCCCGCTTTTGCAGCTGAATCATAATAAGTGACACCATTTCGAAGAGCCTCTTTCAACTTATTTATATCAGATTCAGATAAGCCGTCAATCCCAGCTCTATTCACATCCTCTTCAATGTTTTTAGGGTTTACAGAAAAATGATGCACATAATGGCCTTCTTGCAGTTTTGATTGTGTGCCGAGGGTAGTCATGGTGCTTTCATTGTTTTTTTCGCTTGGGTTTCTAAATGGCGACATAATTTGTTCAGAGTAAATAACATTTTCTGCAAATCGATTTACTCCATGTGTTATCTGGCATGCGCCATGAATAGAGAGGTTGGTTTTTCCTGCATAAGTCCCACCAAAAACGCGTACATCAATACAAGACAGAAGGTTTTTCAAAACCTTTAATCTTAGAGCATTTCCTTTGTCTTCTATCTTGCCAAAGTGTAACTCTAATGTTTCGTCAAGAGTGCGTGGAGACATGTCTTCAGTCAGAGACTTAGAATAAAATACTGGTTCATTTTGTACTTTCTTCCAGTAATTCCTAATGGAATATTTAAGCACTTTATCAGTTGCATAAACAATTCCGTTAGGAAGTGTTCTTGGCTGGTGTGAAAAATCAGCGTTGTAATTAGAATTAATAGATTTAATAATGGCACAGCCAAATACACGGTTTTTAAATGAATTGCCCATATTGCTTAAGTTATTATAAGTTTATTAGTTATTTTCTATTATTGGTTCAATTGATTCCTTTTTGGTAAAAAATTGACATTTGGAGAATACGCCTGCAAGTATTTCAGGAGTAAATTCTTTCATATTTGCATTTGTTTCATAAGTAAGCACAAAGTCACAAACTGCCTTAAATCTTTGCTCATTGTCGGAGATAGCATGTTTGTATCGAGCTATGTCGTTTGCTATCGCACGCTTAAACTCCTGACATTTGGCCTGCTGCAAATACGGCTCTAATAATTGATAGCTCTTATCGTCGGATTTACTCTTATTCAATACATAGTCTATTACTTGCCCTGCGGCAAATGCGAAATCTGCATCGGTTGCTGTAGAAGTATTTGCTTGTCCCAAAGAAAGTTGAGCAACAAATTCTTGATAGTGTTTTAATTTACTTGCCATTGTTGTTGCATTTTGATTATTATTATATTTAAAAATTTCAAACAAGCTGAACCAAATATTAAGTTTTTCTTTAATACTGTACCCGTTATTTTGTTTTATGTCATCTTTGATATGGCTAAAAACCATATCAGAAAAAATATGATGATTAATGCCCTTTCGCTTTGATTTATAAATGAAATCATAAACAGCTTTGCGATATTTAACATAAGTCTGAAATGTGTTCTCCAAGCCTTCATAATCTTCTTTCTTTAAATCGTTGAAATAATCCAATTTTAAATATTTGCTTTGCAGAAGAGGCTTAAATACCATATACTCTAATTGAAAAATGGTTTTTATGGCAGGATAATGCATGTAAGATTTACCTCCCTTTTCCTGTATTTCAAACAAATTTTCAATTTGTGCATCAAACTCATATTCGAATTGGCTTACGAAGTCGAAATCTTGAAAAACAATCCCATCTTTAGTGTTTTGCCAAGTAAGCAGGTAGTAATTAGCAAAGTCATTTTTATGGTTTTCCCACAATTGCTCAACTAGTTCTTTATAACTTAATTTGAAGCCGGTTTCTTTGAAGAAGCTAATTACCCTTTTTTGTAATTCGTCTTCATAAATAAAGAGTGGTAAAGGATTGGGAAGTGTTTTTCTTGGTAGAATTTGTTCAAAATCATACAGTAGTTTTGCTTCGATGTCTGAAATTCGGCCGGTAATTTCAAAACTTGCTGTCTGATGTGTAAGAAATGGCATACTGCTGTTATAGCCATTCATGAAATTGCTTGTTCCGAAAATTCTTCCTTCTTCATCAGGCGGAGTATTGTACTTGTCTGTGTTGAATAATTTGTCAGCCAAATACTTTTGATGGGCTTTTTTGTATTCTTCAAGAGGCTTATCAATGTAAAACAAAATATAATCACTATCCTCCAATGGTTTTACACTGAGTAATTGATTATCGATATCTTTTATCTTACTTTTTATTTCTTCCTTTTGTAAATTATCTTTTAAGTCCTTTAATTGTTTTTCCAATTCTGAACGCATATTTGTCAACCGTTCATATTCGATTGAGTTTTTTTTCGTTATTTCGTCGAGTAGGATTTTATAATCTCCATTTTTAAAAAAATATTGAAAAATCCTGTTCTCCTGCTTGCTTTCTTCATCTTTGAAAAGCAATTCTGCCTTAGCAAAATAATCACCCCAACGTTCATAAATCTGTTTCTTTTTTAAGGTCTGATTGTTTTTGTGCTTTTCTCCCCCTTCCAAGTGCTCTCGTTTAAATGCCACTAAATAAGGTGAACATGAATGAATGGCTTTGGTTGGTAAATCAAAGCATTTATTGGTGTCAATGCACCAGGCACTCTGTGACAGAAACTTACATCTTGAAAGTAATTCAGTTTCTTCTCGCATCTTTTTTGAATAAATTGAGTATTCGTAATGCTGCAGGTCGATATGTCCTGTATTGTCTGTAAAATTGAGCGTTAATAATATATGTAAGCCCTCTCTGGGTGTAACACCCAGTTTTAGAAAATCTTCATTTATGTTATTTGTGAAGTTGATTAGTTCTTTTATCATATATTTTTGTATTTGACTATTTCATGTTTTTACGTTTCAAACTTAAACTCCTACCTAGGTCATTATCCACCCTACCCCTAAAACTTTATCCCCTGCACCTTCTTATTAATATGTTCAATGAGTGATTCAGGCTCAACAATCTCAACTATGTATTCTGAGTGACCCAAAATGAAGTTGCTGATTCCCTTAAACTCTGCATTTACTTTGCACTCAAAATGGTAGATGTCTTTCTCTGTGCTGCTTGGCTGTATATACGCCTGCGAAACCGGAAATTTATCTATCAGTTCGTTCACTGCGCCGGTCTTTAGTTTTAAGTGTATATATACCTGCTGGTCGCTGACTATTCTGAAGGGGTCTGTTGCCGCTACATGGTGCAAGGTCTCGTGTTGCCAGTTTTCAGTTTGCAGTTCTACTCGCTCAATTCTCGAAATCCTGAAATGGCGTATCTCTTTCCTTTCCAGGTCATAGGCATGCAGTATGTCTTCTTTGGTGCTTATATGAAATGGCTCAACCACACGGTTGCTTACCTGGCTGCTCATGGTCGAGCGGTAGTTAAGTAGTGTCGTTACGCGTTTTTGTTTTCGGGCTTGTTCAAGCAGATTGGCCTTATCAAGAAAAGTTCTTGAAAACAAACTGCTGCCCAGTTTTGATACGTCATAAATGCGCTCCAGCTTATACCTTATTTTCTCAAGCCGTTTGTCGGTAGCGTTGGCTTTGGTGAGTGCTTCAAGCAGAAACTCTTTCTCTGGTCCGGTAAAAAACAGCACGTCTTCAAGGTGTTCCAGCGATTTGTCCGAGACCAGGTAGTATCGGTATTGTTTGTCATACTTTAATGTAAACCATGCGTTTTTTAGCTCATCAAAATCTTTTTTGATGATAGATTGGCTCACATTATACCGGGCGGCCAGCATTTTAATGGTATAATGGCACGGTTGCTCCAAAAGATTTTTCAGGATCCCTAATAGCCGGTTTTTAGGGCTATTGTCGTGGAAGACATTCATCAGCTTGTTGTTTTATACAATTTCCAGAAACCCCATGCCTGCCGCCGAGGTGTATTTACCTATGCCACCGTAAAATCCTGCTTCTATTATTCCGGCAGGGGCGGTTAAATCAAAACTAAAATTTTCGTAGCCTTTAATTTTAGTTTCGTCGTTGCGGTCTTGCTTAATCCAGATGAGCTTAGAACGCATCTTTTCGGTATCAATGAGCTTAATTCTGATTAGCATATCAAGCGTGGCGGTATCTACGTCTATACTTTTGCCGTGTACCGACTCATATTTATCGAACAGGTTCTGTACTAAGTATCTGGCAAACCGGGGGTCAGTAGGGGGTAGGTATTCGTCGGTACCGTCGGCGCGTTTTTCGGCTATCACCATTGGCGAGGCGGCTTTAAAGCGCAGGGGTACATTGGCAAAAGCTGGCGCAGGTAACGATTCAACTGAAGATATGATGAAATCGGCCTGGTATTTTTTGTTATAAATGCTGATTTGCTGATTGTTAAAGAGGCCAATAATGAAGTCTTCGGCGGCTTTATCAATGAAGAAAGAAACGGTAATATAAATGGGTTGGTCAGATAACAGCATAAAGTCGTCGCCCTTCTCAATTGCTTTGGCTTTGTGAGGTACAACAAACTTTGAAAACGTAAAATGTTTAAAGGTTTTGGTAGAATCCTGAGTGCGATAGCCTTTCTGATGCAGAAAGGCGGCATAGGAGGCATCAGATTCTTTGATGCGGGTGTATATCCAGCTTGAAAAAGGATGGTTATAATTAAGTGTAAGCTTTTGCCCCGGGTTAGTGGGCTTTAAGGTAAGTTTAAATCTCATAGCAATTTGTTGTTCTGCGGAGCAATGATAACAAAAAAATGCGAATTGACCAATCCTTAATCCGGATTATTGTATCTGATTATTCGCCCCGGGTTACCCACTACCACGGCGTTATCCGGCACGTCTTTTATGATTACAGCTCCTGAGCCTATAAGAACGTTCTGGCCCACAGAATGAACACCGGTAGACAAAGTACACCCCTGCCCGCAGAACGTGTTTTGACTCACGGTTATGCCCGCCCCAATGTTTGTTCCCTGCGAATAAAAACTACCCTGGCCTAAAATAGTATGATGTGCTATGTTTACACCCATGCTGATCATTACGTAGTCTTCAATGGTAGAAAACGGCATAATGTTGCAATCTGGTAGGGCATATACTGTTTTTCCGATTGCGACAGATTCATGAATCTGTGAACTTTTATGAATGAATGACGGCAGACTATAGCCGGCGGCTTCCAGTTTTTTTATCAGGGCTACTCTGGTTTGATTATGCCCAATCGGAACGAAAATATGAACTGAATTGTCAATGTTGCTGGTTATATAATCAAAATCACCGATTACTGGCACCCCACAGAAATTCTTCCCGATGAGCTCTGTATTATCGTCAACAAACCCAATTACTTCATATTCTTCTTTTAGATACTCACAATAAACCTGTCCGTAGGTTCCGGCGCCAATAATTAAAGCTTTATAATTCATTATCCTTTAGTAAAGTATTTATTCGTTTTTGCTTGCCTGTTTATGGCATTTATAATAATGGTGGATTATCTCAATACTGTGTTTCTTCAATTTCCAGACAGCTGCCTAATCTGGTTTCCTTTTTACTAAGCCATCGATTAGTGAAAGCTATATTCAATTTCTTTAATACACTTATTGTAATTTTTTAATTATGCCCATTAAACGGAACCGTGGTGGCGTATCCCTGCTTACTAACGCCTTCTTTTAAGAGTACCTTCTTTAATGTCAGGTATGCAATTCTGGCATCCAGCGCAAGGCTCAGGTGGTCAACATAATAAACATCCATTTCAAACTTGGCAGTCCATGAGATGTCATTTCTGCCATTTACCTGTGCCCAACCCGTAATACCCGGGCGTACATCATGGCGGCGCTTCTGGGTATCATTATATAAGGGCATATAATAGGTTCGGAGGGGTCTCGGGCCAATTAAGCTCATATCTCCTTTTAATACATTGATTAGCTGGGGGATTTCGTCTATTGAATTTTTTCGTATAAAAGCGCCCATTTTTGTCAGTCGCTCGGCATCAGAAAGCAAGTTGCCGTGTATATCTTTTTTATTGTTCATAGACCTGAATTTAATAATACTGAATACCTTGCCATTTTTGCCGGGGCGGGGCTGTAAAAAAAATGGGTTTCCCTGATTGGCTATAAACAGGCCTATCGTTACCACTATTAGCACAGGGCTTAAAACGATAATGCCAAGCGCAGAAATAAGGAGGTCCAGAAAGTGTTTAATAAAAAACCTGTACATCTATTAAAACTAAATGTTGATTTCAGTTGAATAAAAAGATTTTGTTTTTTGAATCACTCAGAAGAATGGAATACAACTTCAGGTATCAGACTGATATTGGATAAACAATGAAAGTATGGCTATATGGTTTAAATGCAGAACTGACCTGGCAGAGGTATCATTTCAAAGCAAGCCTCGAATCCTGTTACCGACGGGCTCTTCTGATATGGCCTCATAAATTCCCCAGTTGTCATTGCCTTCAATAAGTGTAGGGCCGGTTGGGGTCATGGCAATGTCCCAGCCTACGGTTCTAACGCCTGGTACTTCAAGGGCGGCTTTTTTTACCATCTCAATGGTTTCTTTCCAGAAAGGGACTTTCACTCCTGTAATAGCGTTGCCTGTAACCGGATGATTTGCATACCTTTCTTTTGTAAAAGGGTCTCTTACTTTGGCCAGGTTATCAATCTCACCCGTTTCAAGATTTATATTAGAGCTAAGCCCGCCATTGCTGAAATTATCTATGGGGGTGTTCCAGCCAAAGCGTATAATAGCAACCCATACTTCAACAAATGCCTGGTCGTTAACAAATGTTACAATCCGGATTGTGTTGACAGATATGGGGTTAATGTTTTTCAGAACAGGGTGCTGGTCTACGAATGATTCAAAAAGAATATATCCTTCCTTATAAAGTTTAAGAAGTGCCTTGTGGGCATCTATACCGTCAACGGTTACTTCATTGCCAGCAAAAGTTAAATCTAAAACTTTAACCTGCTTACCTGAGTTACCTAATGGTATTTTGGTTACAATCTTGTAGAATTGGTTCTTGCCTGCCCATAGCAGTAAGTCGTCAATATTTTTTTCTGACGTTACAACCCGATAAGGGTAAGTAAAATAGTTTTTGAATCGCGCTCTGAACTTTACTTTGTCTTGAAAAACAGAGCAGTCTTTTGTATTAAACTTTTGATGAAACTGGTGCAGGTGCCAAACATCGGTGAAGTCCGGGCGTCTTGTATCTTCATTAAACAAACCCAGATAAAAATAATCCAGGAGCTTGGTGTTGTATTTAAAAAGGCATACGGCTATATCCTTATAAATATCGGTTATTGAAAGACCCCTCTCTGCGCTTAGTTTTTTTACAAGGTTATGAAGTTCTCTAAAATCAGTTTTAATTATATTATAGGCTAAGTATTTAATATGCATTAGCTATGGCTTATTTTTCGAATAATTATCTAAAAGTCCTACAAATAGTACTTTTAAAATTAAAATTACAAAATTCTATAAATTAGAAAAGTATTTTAAGCACTTTTTGGATTTAGGGTAAGTCCACTAGCGTTGGGTAAAGGTTTTTTTTGCCACTTGCGGACTGGTTTTTTTTGCAGTTCTTCTCCTGTTACTAGCTCTACAGTGGTTTTGCCCCAGTTGTCGTTGCCCTCAATAATTGTAGGGTCGTTTGGGGTTAAGACGATGTCCCAACCTATGGTTCGTACCGATGGAATTTTGAGCGCAGCTTTTTTTGCCATTGTCAGGGTTTCATGCCAGAAAAGTATTTTACTGCCGCTTATAGGTGCATTTGTACAGGGTGCCTGTGGTAAGTTTTTGTTTGAAATGGGTCTTTAACCCTTGCCAGGGTTTATTTCTGCTCTATCAATGATTCAAAAAAGGTTGTAACCTTTACCGTAGAGCGATTTAGGGTAAATGCGGGTATCTACGCCGTCAATAGTTTGTGTTTTGGCAAGCGGACAATTTTCATAAAAACAATTGTAGAAGAGTAAGGCAAGAACCACTAAATAGTTAATAAACCCGGTACAGACGCACGTTTCCGGGTTTATCAGAAGGTATTTTATAATTAAAGGAAGGTTTAGATATTAAGAATTATCCTTTATCCATGATTCAATACTTGTTTTCTGGAAATGTAAACGGGCAGTTATTACTAATGCAATAATTGGCCCCAGAGATAAGCCGATAAAAAGAAACAAAACAAAAATTACAAATAGTGCATAAATACTCCACCCGATTTTTATTAAATCTTCTTCGTAAATATCGTAGCCTGTTAGTTTCATTGCGCAATAACTTGCATAGGCTAGAATCAGCCAGGACAGTACTTGAAGAAAAGCCATTTTGTCAACAGTTAAGGCTACCAGCAAGCTTAACAAAATGCCTAGAATACAAACAATAATGGCAACAATAGCTGCAATTTTTAGGGTTTTCCGGGTAAACATAGGTCAACGGGTTTAGGTTTATAACTTTTTTAATCTTTAATATTCAGGTATTGAATAAGGTTATTCAATATCAGCAAATTTCCCGAATACTAAATTATTGTGCCACAAGTTTTTTCTTATTTACCAGAATTTAAAAGGAAATTGTACTTTGAGCGGCCTTCCTTATTTTCATACCTGTTATAACTAAAATTAGCCATTGCTACCCATCAATAAAGTCTGAGTAACAATGACTAAAGTTTATAAATGCTTACCCGAAGTAATTTAATAGCAATTTTCAGGCTGCTTATTTCGCAAATGTCAACCTCTTAGCAAACTTCTGCGCTTTCAATGACAACTCCGTCGCTAAAAAACAATGGTCCTGGGTCATAGCGGTTTCGGTTCTGTTTACAATATCGTTTACCAGCTGGCTGCCAAATGGCAGGGGGTCATTGCTGCAATCGATGTACTCGGTTTTCTGATTGTTTACCAGATACAGGTTATTGCCTTTGTCTTTAATGGCAATATCTATATTCTTACGTATTTCAATATACCCTTCCGTCCCAAGAATCGTCAATCGGCCATCGCCCCATGTTTTTAGTCCGTCAGGCGTAAACCAGTCTACTCTAATGTATCCTGTGCCTCCGTTACCTTTTACCATGGCATCGCCGAAATCTTCGAATAACGGAAATTCAGGGTGGTTCAGATTACCTGTCTGAGAGCTCACAATCTCGCCTTTGGTAGAACCTGTGAAAAACAAAAACTGATCAAACTGATGAGAGGCAATATCGGTAATGATGCCCCCGAATTTATTCTTGTCGAAAAACCACTCAGGGCGGGTTTTAGTATTCATTCTATGTGGCCCAAGCCCAATGGTTTGCACAACCTTGCCAATGGCGCCGGTTTTTATCAGTTCGCCTGCTTTAACCGTTGCACGGTTTTCGAAACGCTCACTAAACATAATAGAATAGATGCGTCTGGTTTCTTTTTGCACTTTTCTTACCAGGGCCAATTGCTCAAGGCTGGTTATACCGGGTTTATCAGCCATAAAATCTTTACCATGTTGCATGGCTTTGATGCCTATCGGTGCCCGTTCGCTGGCTATGGCAGCGCTCAATATCAACTGTGTTGATTTATCTTCCAAAACTTCCTTCTCACTGCCAGCTTGTTTTACGTCCGGGTATCTTTTTACATAAGCCGCCAGTAAATCAGGTTCTTTTGCGTAAACAGAGACAAGCTGCCCGCCTCCACGAATAATGGCCTCTGTCATGCCATAAATATGGCCATGGTTAAGGCCGATTACCGAAAAACGAATGCTGGGTTCAAGATTTCGGTGTATATAAGGTGCTTCAACTGTGGCAGACTTTGCAGCAATTTCGTTCACAAGGCTCGACGAAAGCACAAGACCTGCTGTACTTGCCAGACTATCCTTTAAAAATTTACGTCGGTTATTGGGGTTGTTCTCCATAGTTTAATCAGGTTAGTTTTATCGGGTTTTGGTTGCCACTTTCAGGGCTTGCGTAGTGGTGTAATATTTGGCAAGCATGTTGGGTACTTCCCAGGCAGGCAGCTTGCCTTGTTTCAGAAACTCAAGGTATTTTTCGGTTACACGACCAAAATGCGCTTCGTGACCTTCTTTGTATCTCTCTGGTATTTCAACCTCCCAGCCTTTGGCGATTTTCTTGAGGCTAACACCCGGAAACTGTTTCTGAACCACCGCTAAAGCTTTCATTAATTCAGTTTCGTAATTGGCTGCCTTTGTTACCGGCTCAATGTACAGTGTTGGCTTGTAGTTTTGCTCTGCTCCCTGTCTGATTATCAGATTGGCCTTCGTGCCACGCATGATAGAATAATGGGTGTCTCCGCCACCCTCCGGCGCCTGATACGCCCATATAACCGATGCTTTGGCATGTACTCCTTTCAGCTGATAGTTGATTTCACCGTTACAGAATACTTTCAGCAGGGTGTCTTTTACCACATCTTTTTTCAGGTAGTCAGGGAAACCTGATAACTTGGTAATGGCCTTAAACTGGCTCAGAGTCATATCGGTTGTCCAGTGGCGGGCATCGTTAATTCTGATGTCTTTTTTATAATCAATAACCTGATTCGGGAAGCATTCCCACTGGATAAGGTCTACCAGGTGCGTATTTACGTCAACAATGCCTTCTCCCTGCTGGGCAATATCCATAAACCAGGCCGGACGGGTAAGCACACTGCCGGATACATACTTATAAAAATGATGCACACTCTCTTTGGTTACGGCAGGGTTATCGGGGGTTCCTTTTTCCAGCTTGCCAAATGCCCCTGGTAACATAGAGAACTCACGCTGAAGCATGGTTGAAATCTCGTAACGCTCGGTCATGATATCATACAACAAAACGTTCTTTTGGGCAGCAGCGGCAAATGTTTGTTTCAATTGCTCGAAATCACCACCGTTGATAATCATCGGCTTATCGGCCAGTACATTGAAACCTGCATTGACTGACTTCTGAAGGTAATCGGCCTTGATACGGTTATTGCCAGCTATTACTACTACGTTTCCGGCCTTATCGGCCAGCATTTTCTCAAGGTAATCATTGCCGGTATATACTTTCTCCTGCCATTGAGTCGGGTTATCCTTACGTGTATTGTAGCCCTGTATGCGTTGCAGGTGGAAATCAAGGTCAGTTCCGGCAGGGGCATAAACATGTACTTCGGGGCTTACTTCCGGATACATATTTTTCTGAACCAATGCAGCGTGAAAATGGCCGGGGTCCAGGGTTATCAGTTTAATTTCTTTTGAAGACTGGGCAGATGCTTCTTTAATGAATAACATACCAAGCGCTAAAGCAAATCCTGTTATCAAGTGTTTTTTTCTCATCAGATATTCTTAGGGTTATTTACGGACTTTAATGGCATAAGCACTTCTTTGCGGGCGAGCAAGTAATGCGTTTGCCTCTTTATCGTTTTTAAAACGTTCTGTTTTGGGATCCCAATATAGCTTCCTTTTCAGTTTCATGGCTGCATGGTGCAATAAACATGCGGTGCATGAACGATGCCCTATTTCGGCCGGAGCAATCGGGTCTTTCCGGCTGGCAATGCTTTCCAGCCAGTTGCCGTGGTGGTCGGGGCTTATGGTCATGTGTATCTCGTTTGCCCCTATTTCAGACGTTATTATTTTAGGGTCGCTGGCATCCAGTTTCTTGGTAGCATTTTGTTTGGCTATCGGGTCGCTTGAGGTTACCGCCCCGTCTCCGCGTGATACAAAAATCCAGCCGTCTGTTCCTTCAAAACGTATGCCGTTCGGAATCTCATTGCTGATAATCATCTCCACTCCGTTTTCATACATGGCATGGGTCGTAAAAATGCCATGTACATTCCATAAACCGCTGGTTGGGAAATCGGCCTTGCCCCATATTTCAATAGGGCCCGAAAGTTCGGTATTCATACCCCAATGAGCTATATCAATATGGTGCGCGCCCCAACCGGTTATCATTCCGGCGCCAAACTGCTCGCAACGCAACCAGCCCGGGCGGTCGAAACCTACCTGCGGGTGTACCCGCTTTTCAGTATAGTACACTTCCGGCGTGGTACCCAGCCACATATCGTAGTTTAGGTTTTTAGGTATCGGCATCTCAGGCTCTTCATTGCCCGAAGGGTCTCCCGGTAAACCCACAAAAACTCTTTGCAATGTACCTATTCTTCCGTTTCTTACCAACTCTACCGCATATCTGAATTGAGAAGTAGACCGTTGCTGGCTGCCAATCTGCACAATGCGGCCTGTTCTTTTTACGGCATCGGCCATCATTCGTCCTTCAGCTATGGTAAGTGACGCCGGTTTCTGGCAGTACACATCTTTGCCGGCTTCTACCGCATGTATAACAATAGGCGCATGCCAGTGGTCGGGCGTACTTACAATAACGGCATCAATATCTTTGTTACCCAGTAATTCTCTATAATCGCCATAGCCTTTCACCCCGTTAAAGTCTTTTCCGGTCTTTTTGGTATAATAGCCATTTACCAGTTTCTGTGCCGCATCAACCCGGTTGCTGTCAAGGTCGCAAACGGCCATAATCTGTGCGTTTTCATGTTTCCAAACACCCGGCATGTCGTGCCCGTGCGATATCCGGCCCACACCAATGGCACCCACATTAATGCGGTTGCTGGGTGCGTTTTTACCAAAAACCGAGGCCGGTACAATGGTTGGTACGCCAAAAGCCATTGCCCCTGTTGCCATTAGGCCCTTACTGCCGAGCTCGAGGAACTTTCTTCTTGAAATATCATTTTTTGAATCGTTGTTCATTTCACGCTGTATGTTTATGTTGAATAGAGGTATCAAAAGAAACAGGGATGGTTGCGGCTGTTTTGCCAGCTATAGCCCCGAAAGGGCATTGCCAGGCTCACAGCCGCACACTTTAAAATTCCCCTTCCATAGTTAATTGTTTCACGATAGTGCCGTAAGTTTATTTGTGGAATAAGTACCGGAGCTGGTGTATTTAGGGTTTAGGTAATTCTATAAAAAGTACAAAAGAAGCGGCTTTTAGGTGTTGGGGTTGCTTCATCAAAAATACTTCAGCCAGATAATAATCAGTAGAATATTAATGTAAAATTTGTATTAAACAAAGACATTCTGAAACAATTTTAATAAAATATATCGGTTTCGTTTTCGGGAACGTTTCCGGTACGTGTTTAAATGCGCAAAAAAATCATCCGGTTTTTGTTTGTCTCCATTCCGTAAAAAAATACCCGTAATTGCCAACCGGAAATACCACCAGGCACTTTATTGAAAAAGTATAATTTTTCTTCTTTGAAACCTAAGGCCTGGTATTGTTGTTAAGTATTCGCTTTTTGTTGGTTTTTTATGCGTTTGTGGCCGATATAACAATAAAATGCCGTGTTTCTCGTAAAAAGCCCTAATTTTGTAGTATGATAATAAGACCAGAAAGACCCATAACAGATTGGCTGCCGCTTACCTTGAAAGAAGTGGAGAAAAGAGGCTGGGACGAGGTAGATGTAATACTCGTTTCGGGCGATGCCTATGTAGACCACCCTGCCTTTGGTACGGCTGTTATCGGGCGTATTATTGAGAGCGAGGGTTTCAGAACGGCCATTATTGCTCAGCCGAACTGGAAAGACGATTTACGTGATTTTAAAAAATACGGCAGACCTAAATATTTCTTTGGTGTAACGGCCGGTTGTATGGACTCGATGGTGAATCACTATACAGCCAATAAACGTTTGCGGTCAAACGATTCTTATACACCGGGGGGTGAGGCAGGGTATCGCCCTGATTATGCCACTACGGTTTATACTAAAATACTGAAAGAGCTGTATCCGGATGTACCTGTGCTGATTGGGGGGATTGAGGCTTCACTGCGGCGGGTTACCCATTACGATTACTGGCAAGACAAACTGATGCCTACTATTCTGGCCGATTCAGGGGCAGATTTACTGGTGTATGGCATGGGAGAGCAACCCCTGCGCGAAATACTGAAACTGGTTAAAAAGGGTGTTCCTTTGAACACCATCAAAAATATTAATCAGGTGGCTTATATGCAGGATACTGCTGAGGCCCTACCTGACGACAGAGGCTGGAACACCGTTGAACTGGCAAGCCACGAGGTGTGCCTGGCCGATAAGCTGAAATACGCTGCCAATTTCAAGATTGTGGAGGTGGAGTCGAACAAATGGCAGGCCAACCGCATTATTCAAAAGGTTGGTGCGCAAACATTGGTTATTAACCCGCCGTTCAAAATAATGGACGAAAAGGAAATTGACCAGTCGTTTGATTTGCCTTATACTCGGTTGCCTCACCCTAAATACAAAAAGCGCGGGCCGATTCCGGCCTATGAGATGATTAAGTTCTCGATAAACATGCACCGGGGCTGTTTCGGGGGTTGTAGCTTCTGCACCATTTCAGCACATCAGGGTAAGTTTATCGCTTCCAGAAGCGAGGAGTCAATCATGAAAGAGGTAGACCAGATTGTTCAGCATCCTGAGTTTAAAGGATACATTTCCGACTTAGGCGGGCCATCGGCCAATATGTACCGCATGAAGGGCAAAGATGAATCTATCTGTGCCCGTTGCCAGGCGCCAAGCTGTATTCATCCGGTTATCTGCTCTAATCTGGATACTTCGCACAAACCGTTGACTCAGATTTACCAGAAAGTTGATGCGCACCCGGACGTAAAGAAGGCCTTTGTGGGTTCGGGTATCCGCTATGATTTACTGGTAGATGATTTTAACAAGAATAATCAGGATGGCAACCATGATGCTTACATGGAGCAACTGGTAACCCGCCACGTTTCGGGTCGACTGAAAGTAGCGCCGGAGCATACTTCTGATGATACGCTGCGTGTAATGCGGAAGCCGTCTTTTAAATATTTCAGGAAATTCAAGCAGAAATACGATAACATACAGGATAAACACGGACTGAAACAACCGCTGATACCGTACTTTATTTCGTCGCACCCCGGTTGTGAAGAAGCCGATATGGCAAATCTGGCTGCTGAAACCAAAGATCTGGGTTTTCAGCTGGAGCAGGTACAAGACTTTACGCCTACACCTATGACAGTGGCCGAGGTTATCTATTATTCCGGAGTGCACCCGTATACCCTGCAACCCATTAAAACAGCCAAAACCAAAGAAGAAAAACTGGCACAAAACCGCTTCTTTTTCTGGTATAAACCGGAGTTTAAGAACTGGATCCGTAGCCGTCTCTTCAAGCTCAATCGCCCTGATTTAGCCGAGCGCCTACTTTCAAACCCGAAGAAAAAGGTACAAAGCAATAACGCGCAGCCACCTGCCAAAGAAAAAAAGAAAAGTTTCAAGAAATTCAGATAGTTAAAGCCTGGTAGGTAAAAGCCTTATTAATCATTCATTTTCTTCCAAACTTTAGCCCTAAATTTACAAAAACCGATGATTCATATTCATTATTTTACTTTTTCGCCTCTGGCAGAGAATACCTATGTTCTGTGGGATGAAACCAAAGAGGCCGTTATTATTGACCCGGGTTGTCTGGCGCAATATGAGAAAGAAGAACTGGCCGATTTTATTGCTGATAACCAACTGACGGTAAAACACCTGTTGCAGACCCATACTCACCTTGACCACGTGTTTGGCAGTGCTTTTGTGAAACGTAAATTTGGCGTAAAAATGCTCATGCATAAAAATGAAGTGCCGGTGCTGCGCGATGTAGAAAACCGTTGTAAAGTATGGGGCATACCCGGCTATGAACCCGTGCAGGAAGATGGGTTTATTGATGAGGGAGATGTGATAAAATTCGGTAACTCAACGCTGGAGATATTATTTGTGCCGGGCCATGCACCGGGGCATCTGGCTTTTGTAAACCATACCCAAAAGTTTGTAATTGGCGGTGATGTGCTTTTCAAGGGTAGTATCGGGCGATATGATTTCCCGATGTCCAGCTACTCCGACCTCATGAATAGCATCAGAAATAAATTCCTGACACTGGGCGACGATTACACGGTATATCCCGGGCATAACGCTTCTACCACCATAGGGCAGGAGCGCCGTTCTAATCCGTTTCTTAACTAGCAGGTGCGCTTGTTTTCTTTTTGGCCGGTTTGGCCTTCTTCCGGTTTTCTTCTACTCTGAACAACACGATTTTACGTATTAAATCATAAGGTATGGGTTCATTCAACTGAAATTGGATTGAACCCTTGCCTGTTTTATAGGGTGCCAGGTCTTCTTTAAAAGCCGCTGTACCCGTAGGTGCAGGGTAGAAGCCGATATGATTTTTGAAAGCCGCAAAGTGCACCAGATTACCATTGAGCACAAATGTAGGCATGGCATATTTAATGGCCTCGGTGGCCTCAGGTGCAAGCTCATGCACCAGATTCCGTATATTCTGCAATATTTTCTGTACTTCAGGCGGGAACCAGCTAATGAATTCGTCGATGTTTTTGGCTTCCTGGTTTATCATGGTCGTGAAATTAATAGGTTTATGGTATAAGCCAAAAATAAAGATTTTTTGGTAAGATTGTATAAGCATATCTTTAAAAGAAATGAATATTAGTAATTCAGATAGTATTAAAGCCTTAAGAGAGAGAATCCAGGTTGGGATAGCTTATGCACTGGAAGTCCTTGAAAAAGTAAATTGGAATATTGAAATAGCAGAGCATCTGATAAAAGAAGAATATACTGCGATTCTAGCGGAGAAAACAGGCGTATCAAGAGAAGTGGCTTTGGAGAGTCTGTCTGTAAACGAATTTGATATTGAGAACGCACGTATTGAAATAGAGCGAAAAGTATATAGTAACACTGAATTGATTCTGAGGATTCCCAACAAAGACAAAGAAGATACCATCAGTTTAGTGCTTGATATAATAAAAAGAGAAATAGAATTAAGTAATGATAAAGACCAAGAACTAACGGTGCATGGATGGTTTAACTTTGAATTACTAAAGTTTCTCAATCCTTATCAGTTTTGCTTTGGGGCAATAGCCGAATGGCTTTCATATAAAAGTTATGAAGGCTTTGATTACGCAATAGAATTTCATACGGATACTATAATAGAGCAAATAGAGAAGACGCTTTTACTTACTGAAATTGCCAATTCCATAAGGATGTGTAAAAAGAGAAAGCAGTATTTTTATGAGAAATACAAGAACCGAGAAGATGGGTTTATTTTGGCTTGCAACAAAGTGAAAGAGGATTCTGTATTTAAGGCAAATGAAAAATATTACTTTGAGAACGAGAAGCAATTAATTGAGACTCTTTATAACTTTATTAAAGCACATATAGAACATTTTCCATAACTTCTATAGCCCTTGTTAAAATGAAACTCAACACACATTCTTACTCCGCACAACTGTAGCCATTATGCTGCTGATGCATAGTATTCCGTCTATATTTAATGGCGGGGTGAATGATTTCGGGAACCTGTACCTCAATCAACAGGGATTTGGTGGGCTGGGTTTACCGCTTGCCTGGGCAATTAAAATCTCACCCGTGGTGGCAGCGGGTTGTTTGTTGTTTGAGAAATACGTGATATGGGAAGGTGCAATAACCATCATCATCCTGATTGCAGGCATTTCTGATGAACAAGTTTTGAAAGGGGGATAGAATCGGAGTAATTGAGTGAATTTAATCAGATTTAAACGAAACAATCACTAAATCGCTCATTCACTAAATCACTCAATAGATATACCCCTACTCCAGATTCTTCAACTCTTTCAATAGATTATCTACCTGTTCAGGTGTGTTTGAAGGGAAGTTTGAGATTCTTATCTGGGTATCTTTATTAGGGCCATATCCGCTTCCGATAATCATGTCTTTTGCTTTCAAGGCATCCATAATCACTTTCGACGGCTTGGTGGTATTGGCTACTATCACGGTTCTTGAGCGATGTTCGGGGTTCTGAACAGCTATGCTGCAAAGGCTGCTGGTTTCCAGATACTTATATATTTTACGGGCTTTTTCGTCAGTTTCTTTTCTGATGTTATCAATCCCGATCCTGTTCATATCTTCCGCTACTTTGCCGAGCAGATAAATACCCAGTACATTGGGTGTGGCAGGGGTTTCAAAAGTCTCGTAGTTTTTCCACAGCGCTGGCAGGGTATGGTGCGCACCAATGTGCAGGCCTTCCAGTTTTGCCAGTTTTTTAGACTTTTCAAGGCATTTCTCGTTGGCAATCCACACGCCCAAGCCCGCAGGCAGACCAAAGGCCTTTTGTACAGAAAAGAAGGCAGTATCAATTAAAGACAAATCCAGTTCAGGAATCGGGGCAGACGACACCATGTCAACCGCTATGAATTTCTTCTGGTGGCTGCGTTTCAGTTTATGAATATCAGCCTCACGCATTTGCACGCCTGTGCTGGTTTCGTTCTGGGTGGTGCAAATCAGTTCGGCATATTCCGGTACTTCTACTTCGGCATAGCTAAAGCCCTCACCAATGGGTTTTTCCTGTTTGTGTGCAAATTTATTCAGGCTTCCGGCATATTTGTAGAACTTATCAGAGAATGAACCGTTCACCAGATGGAAACTTTCGTGTTCTACCATGTTGAGCAGGATACGTTCCCATACCTCAGAGGCAGACCCTGTAAAGAAGATGCCTGATGTTTCGGGGATATTCATTAAAACCCGGAGATTCTCGACGCAATGCTGATATATTTTCCTGAATTGGCCACTTCTATGCGAAATAGAGCCGATTTGCTCTTCAACCGCTTGTTTTAGAAACTCCTCAAATCGGGGATATAATTCGGCCGGGCCGGCAGTAAAATATATATTTTTCATCGCACCAGAATTTTCATTTATCAAAAGTAAAAAAAGTCGGTTAAAGGCTCGTCCGGCCTTCTCAAAATGCTTCGAAAAGTATAATTCTTTCTTGCTATGTTTTTATTCAGGCAGAAACGTAAGGTAACTCAGCTGGTTTTCATCAAACATTTCCTGCGTAACACTTTGCAGGTCATGGGCTTCAATTTTCTTTATGGCATTGAATATGCTTTCTAACGATTCTACCCTGCCGAGGTCCAGAATACTCTTGGCCATCATTAACATATAACTCTGGTTGCTTTCTTCGGCCATTGCCATCTGGCCCATCAGTTGTTCTTTGGCTGTGTGTAGTTGCAACTTGCCCAACGGTTTGTCTTTCAGCAATTGCATTTCTTTTCTGATGAGCGACTTCGCCTTCTCCAGATTAGCCTTGTCGGTTGCAAAGTATATTCCCAGAAAACCGGTATCTATAAAGGGCGAATAATTAGCTTCAATGCCATATACCAATCCATATTTCTCACGCAATGTCATGTTCAGGCGTGAGTTCATACCAGGGCCGCCAAAGAGATTCACCAGCATAAAAAATGGTAGCCGGCGCTCGTCTTTCAACGCATAGGCGGGGCGGCCAATGGCGCAGTGTGCCTGCGTTATGCTTTTGGTAAGTGTTACCTGTTGCGGCAGATAAGACTCCGGAGGCTCGCGTCTGATTTCACTCTTGCGGGCAGGTATTTCTTTCAGATACTTTTCGGTAATCTGAACCACCTTTTTGAACGATATATTGCCAACAACCGAAAAAACTATCCGGTCGGTATCCATGTTCTCTGTTATAAACTGCTGCAGGCTTTTGCGTGTAAACGATTTTACACTGTCTTGCGTGCCCAGAATATTAGCGCCCAACTGGTGATTGGCAAATACAATCCCATCGAAATCGTCCTGGATGGCATCTTCGGGGGAATCCTGATACATCGACATCTCTTCCAGTATCACCCCGCGTTCTTTTTCAATCTGGTTTTCAGGGAACGTAGAATGAAAAGTTATATCGGCCAGTAATTCAACCGATTTTTCGAAGTGATTATCCAGCACCGACGCGTAGAAACAGATTTTCTCTTTGGTGGTGTAGGCATTCAGTTCGCCTCCTACCGATTCCAGGCGATTAATTATATGATAAGATTTGCGCTTTTTTGTACCTTTGAACGCCATGTGTTCCCAGAAGTGGGCCAGACCCACCTGATTGGGTTTTTCATCACGGCTACCCATGTCGAGCATCAGGCCGCAGTGCACAATCTGTGTGTGTGGTACCTGACGATGTGCAATACGAATACCATTGGGTAAAGTATAGATTTGATATTCCATAAACCCCTAAGGGAAAAAAATATTGAATGGTGTAAAAAGGAGGTCTCTTAAAAGTATGACCTAATATTCACTTACAAATTTAATGCAAAGATAGTTCAATGAGAATAGGTTTTGATGCCAAGCGGGCTTTTAATAACTACACGGGTTTAGGCAATTACAGCAGGTTTATTATGGAGTCTTTGCTGGAACACGCCCCCCAACACGCCTACTATGCTTACACACCCAAGCAGAAAGCAACCTGGCCTGATGCCCGGATGCCATTCAAAAATCAATTAAGTATTAAGCTTCCTGCGGCGTACGCCTACCTGCCCAGCGCCTTGTGGCGGAGCAGATTTATTACTAAAGATTTACAGACTGATAAAATTGAGGTTTTTCATGGCCTGAGTAATGAGATTCCGTATGGTCTGGGCAAAGCCGGTATAAAATCAGTAGTGACTATCCATGATCTGATATTCCTGCGGTATCCTGAGCAATACCCCGCCGTTGATAGGTTTTTTTATCAGCGGAAATTCAGATATGCCTGCCAGAACGCCGATGCCATTGTGGCTGTAAGTGAGCAAACCAAACGTGATATCATAGAGTTTTATGGCACCCCGGCCGATAAGATAACCGTTATATACCAGGGGTTTCAACCTCAGTTTGGCCAGCCAATAACAGACAAGGCTACGCTGGCGCAGGTTAAAAAAAAGTATGGTATTACGAAGGATTACATACTATGTGTGGCATCTTTTACCGAACGGAAAAACCAGCTAAGGCTTATACAGGCATTTGAAGCCTTTAATACCGAAGCGTATGAATTGGTGCTGGTAGGGGGAGTATCGGCATATCTGGACGAACTGAAGAAATACGTACAGCAAAACCGTATTCAGTCTGTCAGGTTTCTGAGTGGAGTGCCGATGGACGATTTGCCCGCTTTGTATCAGGGTTGTAGTCTGTTTGTGTACCCTTCATTGTTTGAGGGCTTTGGTATCCCCATCATTGAAGCCCTGAGCAGCGGGGTGCCGGTGGTGGCAGCAATAGGCTCTTGCCTTGAAGAAGCCGGGGGAGCGGGAGCACTTTATGCTAACCCGCTTGATGCAGCCGACATAGCAAAAAAAATGCAGGAAGTGCTAAGCAATAAAACCTTGCAGCACAAACTGGTTGAAGCAGGAGAGGAGCACATTAAGCAATTTGCAGGCAAGCCTATAGCTGCCCGGCTCGCTGAGCTTTACCAGCGTCTTTAATTTTAAAAAAATAGGAGCAAAACATCTTTTGCCCCTATAGATTACCAAACTATGTAACAAAATGTTTTTCTTGATTAAAACTCTTCGTCAAGCGAGAACGACATCTGCTCTTTCTGCGACATAACGCCGGCTTTCTGATATTCGCCCACACGTTTTTCGAAGAAATTGGTTTTTCCTTGCAACGAAATCATATCCATGAAGTCGAAAGGATTGCCTGTGTTGTATATTTTCTCCAGACCCAACGACACCAACAGGTGGTCGGCCACAAATTCAATATACTGGCACATTAACTCGGCATTCATACCAATTAGCGAAACCGGCAGGGCATCGGTTACAAATTCTTTCTCAATTGCCACCGCGTCTTTAATCAGTGAATAAACGGTTTCGGCAGGCAACTGGTTTTTAATATAACGGGTATAAAGCAGACAGGCGAAATCACGGTGCAGACCTTCATCACGCGATATTAACTCGTTAGAGAAAGTAAGGCCGGGCATTAAACCGCGTTTTTTTAACCAGAAAATAGAACAGAACGAGCCAGAGAAGAAGATGCCTTCAACCACTGCAAAGGCCAGCAGGCGTTCAATAAAATTGCCGTTGTCTATCCAGCGCAAAGCCCAGTCGGCTTTTTTCTTTACACAAGGTATATGGTCTATGGCATTGAGCATTTTATCACGCTCTACGGGGTCTTTTATGTAGGTGTCAATCAGAAGCGAGTAGGTTTCAGAGTGGATGTTTTCCATCATAATCTGGAAACCGTAAAAACATTTGGCCTCGGCAAACTGAACGCGTGATATAAAGTTAACCGCCAGGTTTTCATTAACTATACCGTCTGATGCGGCAAAGAAAGCCAGTACGTGTGATATAAAATGACGCTCCCCATCATTGAGATTTTCCCAGTCTTTCTGGTCTGGCGAAAGGTCTATTTCTTCTGCTGTCCAGAAAGATGCCTCATGTTTTTTATAAAACTCCCATATATCGTTATGCTTTATCGGGAAAAGGACAAATCTTGTTTTATCCTCAATGAGCAGGGGTTCTACTTCTAATAATTGCTCGTCAGTCATCTTAGTATAATTTAAGGTTACTCCAATTGTTTTCATGAAAGTGTAGTCAAACTTACAGATTAATACCACAGTTTGCAATAATTGTTTTTAGAATTTATCTAAATAGTTTTTAAGATATTGATAATCAAGAGAAAAATATCAGGATAAATTTTAGAGGCTGAAATTTGGTGTATTTAAGGGAATTATTCCTGATTTTTTGTGTTATACCTGTCTTTTTATGATAATTAGAGTAGTTTTCTGAATCTGCCAATCGACTTTTTTGAGGCGGTTTTCTATGTCTGATAAGCGCTTTTTTGTGCTTAAAAATTTTACCTTTGTATAACTCCGGAACTGGAAAGAAATTTTTTCAGGAGTTTTACGTATTATTCCTGATAACCCTGTTTTAGAACATGAACGTGCTTGACCTGATTTTCATAGTACCCATTCTGTTTGGTGCCTATAAGGGCTATGTAAAGGGCCTGTTTATAGAAATTATTGGTGTTCTGGCTTTTATTGCAGCCCTTGTGTTGGGCTTTAAGTTTCTGGGTATAGGCATGAACTGGCTGGCCCCCGCCATTGGCGAAAACACGGCTAACCGATTTTTGCCTTATCTGAGTTTTGCTATTATTTTCTTTCCTACCATATTCTTAATCAATAAGCTGGGTTGGATGCTCAGCCGGGCGCTCCGGTTTACTATTCTGGGTACCATTGATGGCTTCGCCGGGGCAATAGTCGGCATATTTACCTGGGTATTTGGTATCAGTGTTTTCTTGTGGTTGCTCAATGCTATTGACATAAAACTGCCTCCACATCTTACGCAGGAATCGGTTACTTTTCCGGTCATCACTAAAGTGGCGCCATCGGTTATTTCAAAAGTTTCAGACTGGATTCCGGCCGGAGGGAATCTTATCAAACAACTGGCGGAGGAGCATAAGGATATTGTGGAAGATGAGGGAGAGGCAAAGTGAAGTCTGTTTTACAAAAAAAGCACCTGCGCGGGTGCTTTTTTTGTAAAATGCCAGGTAAATAATTAAGCTTTGTTTTCAGGAGATGATGCCTCACCTTCATTTTTGGCAGGTTCTGAAACAATACTTACCCCAGCCCAATTGGCAAGCACATTTGTAGGGAAAAAGGTAAGGATACCCAATACGCCAATAATCAAGGCAACAACGCTTAGAATTATTGCCGATGACGTTTTCATAACTGTTTCACCTTTTTTCAACAATATGGCATCATTACTAATCTTGATACCATCTTCGGTAAATAAACTTTTTATATCATCAGGTATGGCATCTCCACTATTGCGGCCTTCGATAGAAAAAGTCGGAGAATCAAAATAATGGCCTGTGCTATCATCTATATCACTTTCCTGTACATGCGTATCATGAATCACAAGTTTGGCCTCTGTGCTGCTGTAATCATGCATTAATGGAATAGAAACACTGCTGTCGGCCTCATTTTGAAGTGATGAAGATTTAACATTTGCTGCTTTGAGAAGGCTATCCACTTTTGCGCCACTGATTTTAATACTCTGTTTCTGCTCTGGATAAACCGGATAATAAATGCCTCTGAGAGTGCCTCTCTTTTTGCTTCTTTCATAAACGTAAGTCCCTGATGGTACAACGGCATCTTTAATTTTTAAATAGCGGGGCAATTCTGATTTTGGCGTTTTGATTAGCTGGTCAAATGACATTTCTACCGTCTTGCCGCTTGCCATATTGAATTGGATGTCCGGAATGGCGATTGAAAAAATGGCATAAAATGCAACAGGAATAGCTAGAAAACGATAGATGATACTTGGCTTTTTCAAAAAGACAATAGTCTTAAAAAGGAAGGATTTCATATAATAGTGATTGGTTGGTTTAGTCACAAAAAACAATGCGCGAAAATAAAATAAAAAATCAACCCGCCATAGCTAAGTGTTATGATTCTATGTGAAGTTTTCAAGAAGCTTTGCTGATTCTTAATTTTCAAGATAAAAACCTCCTGAAAAGAAAAAAGCCCTCGATTGAGGGCCTTTTCTGTAAAAACTATGATGAAACAATTCTACTTAATATTTTTGAATTATTCGTTCAAATATAATAAAATATTTGTGCAAATTATTGTGTTATCCACAATTTTGTGCTGTTCAGGTTTGTTCCGCCTGCAGCTGCTTTAAAGTTGTCTGCATTGTAGGTGATTTCGTCGTCCGGATACACAAAACGTTGGTAAGTACCGAAGTTACCAGTGTAATACTGTGTATTTGAAGTTGAAACCGGCGTTTTATCTCCTGTTCTTCTTTTCAATGTCCAGGCATCAAATGGTTGTCTGAACTGGTCAATCCATAGCTGGGCATATATCTGTTTCAAGGCAGTAGCCTGGTCTGCAGCGTAAGCCACTACCGGGCTCGACAGCAAAGTGCTGATTTCTGCATCGGTAGCTGTAGCAGATGAAGGTTTTGCTACTGTCCAAACCGGCGATTTAAACGCAATGCCTTTCCACATATTTACCGATGCCTTTATACCCGCCTCATATTCTGCTTTGGCAGTGGCAGCGTTGGCTGCAACACCCATACCTCTGTTGTAAATTTCGGCTTTGATAAAACGCACCTGCGCTGCTGTAAGAATAAGTTCAGGGATTGTGGTTAAATCCTGCTCGAAATACAAATTAACCGGCGAATACAGGTTGCTGGCGCCTTTATCGCTCCAGGCTGTGTAACGTTTTTTGTCATAAGGAGTACCACCTTCTGTAGCTGTTACGCCTGAAACCGGGTTTTGCGGGTATGCAGCCCACTCGCCTGCGTTGTTTGGTTCATAAAATATACGGGCACGTGGGTCAAATATACCACTACCGTCTTTATTATCATTAGCAGACATCAGGCTCCACATAGTTGAACCCATTCTTAAGTAGCAGTTAGCAGAAAAAGACCACTCACGCCATTGTAGAGAAAGGTTCAGGTCAGCTGGCCAGATTCCTACGTTTTCAGTGTCGCCAAGCAAAGGTTTGGTTAGCGCGTCTGTAATATGAGCAGTTGCTAAAGCCTGATCTTTGTTGTAAATAGTAGCAGCTATATACAAGCGCAGGCTATTGGCAAACCGGATCCATTTACTGATGTCTCCTTTGAAAAGTGTTTCATAGCTACCCAACGAATACTGAGAGGCATCGGTTTTCAGGTTATCAACTGCCCATTTCAGGTTTGTCAGAATATCTGTGTATATCTCCTGTTGGGTATTGTATTTTGTTTTATACACACCCACGCCTTTATCGGCTGCCAAAGCAGCATATCCGGCCTCTTTGTAAGGTACTGCACCGTAGTAGTTTGTCAGTTTAAACGACTTGTAAGCCATAATGGTTTTAAGCATGGCCGACACGTTGTTCATTGAGGCAGGGTCTGCACTTTTAGCAATTCTGTCTTCAATTACTCTTACGTTACCAAGGGTATAGTAGTAGTTCTGCCAAACATCATTTTTGGCGTTGTCGTATGGGTAAGAACCAGAAGTAATGGCGGCCTGCTGTGTAATAGGGTACAACCAGGCATTCATAACCGATTGTTCTCCGGCTGTCAATGGCAGTGAACTGATTACCGCATTGAACATCTCTGGCGTTGAGGCGCTGTTGGGTTTGTCCCACGGAGCGTTTATTTCCTCAAAATCATTCTTACATGATACTGCCGTAATCAGTAAGGTTACTATAAATATTTTTGATAGATATTTCATGATTCTGTGTTTAATGGATTATAACCTTGCTTTTAATGAGATACCTAAATCACGAGTGCCCGGGAATTGCGACCATTGGAAACCTTGGGCGTTGCCAATACCGTTAATAGCCTCAGGATTCATTCTGTCAGGCAAGGTTGTGAATAAATAGAACAGGTTACGGCCAACAAACGATACATCAAGCCCCTGAAGGAATTTAGTACGTTTTACAATGGCTGACGGGATAGAGTAAGTAAGGTTTACCTCACGAAGTTTGGCCCATGAGTTTTCGAAAACCAGGTTGCTTCTTGGCATTTTTACGTTAGACCACCCCATGTATTGTCCTGCATATTTATACATATAATGTACCACGTCTGTATTTTTGGTTCCGTCGGCAAATACGCCTTCAAGAATTACACCGTGGTTAGCTGTGCTACCATCAGGATAGGTATATGGTAAACCACCACCGTTTCTTTCTGTTAATGTGCTTGGCGACAAACCATGACCAACTGAAGCACCGTAGTCTGCCGAGTAAATATCACCACCCAGTTTGAAGTCGGTCAGGATATACAAGCTGAAGTTTTTATAACGGAAGTTGTTAGTTAAACCACCTGTCAGTTTCGGAGTGGTGTTACCAATAGCAACTGGGTCGGCAGTGGTTACATATTGGGTACCAACTACTTTACCGGTTGTTTTGTCAACCACTGGTTTAACCACTTTCTGGCCATTCAGGTACGTATAGTCATATCCGTAAATTGTGCCATAGTTTTCACCTGCTTTTACATACATCAGGGCGCCGTTAGTTCCCCAAAGGTCAGCAATCGGATAACGCTCAATACCGTCAGCCAATGAAATAACCTTGTTCTGGTTATGTGCACCGTTCAAAGCAAGATCCCATCTGAATGAACCAGAGTTAACAGGTGTAGCTCTTACAATAAACTCGAAACCTTTATTAGCCAATTCTCCTGTATTAAATGTTACTGCAGTAGCACCTGAAGAAGTTGCCAGCGATGAGCTCAGAATCTGGCTGGTTGCTCTTGTCTGGTAGTAAGTCAGTTCCATGCTTAATTTACCGCCCAGGAAGCCTAACTCAGTACCAATTTCAAATGATTTGTTTCTTTGTGGTTGCAATAAGCCAGCCGGAGGCAACGTAGTTTGCAAACTACGAACCGGAAGACCGCCAAAAGAAGTTGCGGCTGTACCATTAATAGTGTTGGTAATGGTAGAGGTATTATAAGTGTACTGTGTCAGGTAAGGATTAGTACCGTTAGCACTCTCGGCCAATGATACTTTCAGTTTACCGTAGCTTAGTAAGTTCTGATTTTTAAAGGCGTCAATTGCTTCAGTAAACACAAAGCTCAAGCTTCCTGATGGGAAGAAGTATGACGAAGTAGCAATCGGAAGGGTAGACGACCAGTCGTTACGGCCTGTTAATTGCAAGAACAGGTAGTTGTTGTAAGAAAGGTCTGCAATACCAAACAACGAGTTCAGGTTTAAATCATAACGGGTTTCACCGGTTGTGATTTTGGTTTTATCAAGGTTGTTGTTCAGGTAATATTTAAACGGTACGTCAAAGTTACCGGCGTTCCAGGTATTTACACCGTGGCTTCTGCTACGAAGAGCCGAGTTACCAATTAACAAGCTACCGTTAAATTTAGAGCCAAACAAACCGTCTTTATGTAAGGTTGTGAATGCCTCAAAGTTCAGGTCGGTATTGTTGATGTTTTCCATGCCATAAGCTCCCTGAATACCCGCAACATCAACAGGCGTATTTTTGCTTTCGATGCTGGTAGTTGAGTTGTTTAACGACGTACGACCGGCGATGTTCAACCAAGGCGTGATGTCTGCCGATAAACGGATTGAACCTAACAACTGATTACGTGATAATCTCTGGTTGTTTTCGTAGAATTTCCAGAACATATCCTTAAACGCATTGTTGTTGTAAGGATAATATTTGAATGGAGAAGTCTGGTCAAAAATGTTTTTGCTTCCGTTTGGTAGTTTGTAAGTGTCAAACTCTAACGGGATGTAATCGCGTGACATACCGTGAATCATAAAGTTTGACCAACCGTTATCGTTGGCAGACTCAGGCGTGTTCAGACGGTTATAGTTCGTGTAGCTGGTAGTGATTTCAGCTTTAACTTTTTTCGAAATGTTTAATGACGAACCCAGGTTTACATTGGTCTGGTCATAGTTGCTGTTCGGCACAATAGCTTTGTTGTCTAATCTGGTCAAACCCACTCTCAAAGTTCCGTAGTCTCCGCCACCGCTGAACGACAAGTTATGCGTAGTAGTGTTACCGGTGTTAAAGTAAGCTTTTCGGTTGTCTGGTTGTGGAGCCCATTTGCGTTTAGCGCCGTCCCACCAGATAAGCTCAGTGCCATCCAGTTTATGTCCCCATGATGAAGCCGGGCCATACCAGCTGAAAATATCCCAAGATGAATACCCACCCGGAATAGGGCCACCACTGCGGTAGTTATTGTTTACGTCCTGTGCATCCCAAGGGTAGTTACCAGGGTAGCGCAATTCGCCTTTTGAGGTTGTTGGGAATGGTTGCGTTGCCGACCAAAGGGCAGATGCCCCACCATAACCGTACTCGTTTTGTACATCCTGAAAACGGTAAGCCGTTGTTGATAGCGACGAGAAATTATAGTCTAAACCAAAACCTTCTCTTTTACCACCTTTTTTGCTGGTTATCATAATAACCCCGTTAGCGCCACGTGCACCGTATAGTGCAGCTGCGTTGGCGCCTTTCAGGACGGTGATATCTTCTACCTCGTCAGAGTTTACAAAGTTCAGGAACGAACCCCAGTCTTTAGGGCTGGTTACGTCACCACTTTTACCTTGCGTACCGCCAACGGGGTCGTTTTGTACCTGTATACCGTCAATAACGATCAAAGGCTGGTTGCTGCCCAGGATACTGTTATTACCACGGATAACGATTCTCTGAGAGCTACCCTGCACACCGTTTGGTTGAGAGATGTTCAGACCGGCAGCTTTACCCATCAAACCAGATGCGATATCTGGCGGGGCAGCCTGTACCAGGTCTTTCGATGCCACCTTCTGGGCCGAGTAACCAATAGATTTTGATTCTCTCTTAATACCCAATGCCGTTACAACTACCTCGTTAAGTTGTTTGGCATCTTCAACCATCTCAATGTCAATAATTGAGCGTCCGTTAATGTCAATGTTCTGCGTTGTAAAACCAATAAAAGAAGCAACAATAGTGCTTTTCAGATTAGGCACAGTAAGGGTGTATTTACCTTCTGTGTCAGTAATAGTTCCGTTAGGGGCGCCCTTAACGGCTACAGAAACGCCGGGCAGCGGCTCTCCGTTTGTTGTTACCTTACCTGTAATGGTCTGGGCTAATACCGGCAGGCTGAAGCCCATCAAAAGTATTACCACCAACTTTGGTAAAAAATTTCTCATATAAATTTGACTTGGGTTAAAAATGATTGCTTTGAAAATCGGTAAAATCAGCTGAATGGTGCATTTTCAGAATCGGCATTGAAGCATAACAGGAAAATGACCACTCAGGCAACGTGCTGTTAATTTGCCGGGTGGCAAAACAAGCAAACGTTTTTATGAGGGTGTCCTACTATATACTTTGCTTCCATAGATAGGCTAGATTTAGTTAATTTTTAGCTATACTCTGACGATTTAAGGTTAAACATTCTTATAGTAATGGTCTTAAAATACTCCGTTTTACGGGTAGCGAAAACAGGAGATAAAAAGCAAAACGTATATGGTGGATTAAGAATGCGGTTCAAAAAAATCAATATAAAATTGATATAGTGATACTTTTTGATGCGAACAGATTTTTAAAAAAATCTTAAATGTGGTTACAAACATAAATAAAAATTGATTAATAAAAACTAATTATTAAATTTTTTTAAAAATATATGAAGTCTTATTAAATTTTATATGATATTTAGGCCTGATTTGCAAAAAAGCCTGATTCAAGAAAAAGTCTTGCTATTTTTTTAATAAATTGCTTACTGTTTTTTAAAATTCACCCTATACGAAAATATAAAATCATAACCGGAGCCCTCTTTAAAGCGCCTGCCTGTTTGTTATGAGCCTAACCTCATTAAATTATTATAAACAATGTCAGAAGTATCTCTCGATAACGATCTTGAAGTGACCAGTAGAGAATCGGTCATCGATATCAAAAAAAACAGACAGAAAAAGGGCATCATCTCTGAGCTGTATCTCAACGAAACCAATACCATAGCAGAGCTTTCTCACTCATTACACATCAGTATTCCGTCAATTACTGCACTTATTGAAGAACTGGTTGAAGAAAAGTGGATTATTGAAACAGGATTTGGGATGTCAAAGCAGGGCCGCCGGCCGGCTATATACGGCATAAATCCCAAAGAGAAGTTTGTTCTGGTGCTAGACATCAACACGCACGACACCAAGGTTTTTCTGCTTAACCTCCGTAATCAGGTCATTTTTACACAGGTTTTTGATTTACAGCTAAAAAACAATCCCATCTTTCTGGAGACACTTTTTTCGTTGGTAGACAACGTAATAGAGCAGAAAATTACCAAAGGTAAAAAACTGATTGCTATCGGGGTTTCTATCCCGGGGCTGGTCAATAAAAATACGGGTATCAACTACACCTATAAAAGCCTTAACAGCGAGAATAAATCGCTGGCCAAATCAATTGAGGAGCATTTCAGGTTACCAGCCTACGTATTGAACGATTCTAAAGCCAATGCATTTGGCGAGTATCGATTCGGGCTGGCCAAAGGCAAGCATCATGTGTTGTCTATCAATGTTGACTGGGGCATAGGCCTGGGCGTAGTAGTAAACGGTGAAATATTTGACGGCGCCTCTGGTTTTGCCGGAGAGTTGGGGCATATTCAGGTGAATCCTGATGGTGTGCTTTGCACCTGTGGAAAAGTTGGCTGTCTTGATACCATAACCTCGGCCTCGTCATTGCTTAAAAACATCAAAGACGGCCTAAGACAAGGTAAAGTGTCTAAATTGGGTGAATATAAAGACAAAATTGAAGACATTAATCTTGAAATGGTAATTGAGGCTGCCCAACAGGGCGACGCCTTTGCTATTGACATTATACACAACATAGGCTTAGAACTGGGCAAGGGTTTGTCTATAGCCGTGCATTTGTTTAATCCTCAGATTATTATTATTGACGGCGTGCTGTCTAAAGCGCAGAAACTCATAGTAAACCCGATAGAACACGCCATTAATAAGTATTGCTTAACCGACTTCAAGGAAGATTTAAGAATTGAGATTTCTCAACTGGGCGAAAACGCCAAAATATATGGGGTGCATACCTACGTGGTTGAAAACCTGCTGAAAACCGCTTAAGGCCAGCCCTAATTTAATTTTTAACCTATTTGTTAAATGCAGCATCAGAATAGAAGAGATTTTATTAAAACTACCTCTTTGGCTGGCATAGGCCTGCTGGCAGGTACCAATGCCTTTGCCGCTGGTTTCCCTACTGTGAGGGTCGCGCCCAACAAAAGAAACTTTACCAGCCCGGCCATTGAGGCCACTATTGAGCGCATAAAAAAGTCTGTAAAAGACCCTGAACTGGCCTGGTTGTTTGAAAACTGTTTCCCCAATACGCTTGATACTACGGTTATTTTCAAAACCAAAAACGGCAGACCCGATACGTTTGTAATTACGGGTGACATTCATGCCATGTGGCTGCGCGACAGCTCGGCGCAGGTATGGCCTTACCTGCCTTTAATCAAGCAGGATGCCCGCCTGAAAGACCTGATAGCGGGGGTAATTAACCGCCAGACCGAGTGTATACTCATTGACCCTTATGCCAATGCGTTTAACGACGGGCCGGGTAAGTCGGAGTGGTACTCCGACCACACAGACATGAAACCTGAGTTGCATGAACGGAAATGGGAGCTGGACTCTCTGTGCTACACTGTTCGGCTGGCCTATCATTACTGGAAAACCTCTGGCGATACCAGTATTTTTGATGCCAGATGGCTTCAGGCAGCCAGACTGATTATTGCCACCTGCAAAGTGCAACAACGCTTTACCGACAGGGGGCCTTACCGTTTTGGTCGTACCACCTCCTGGTCTACAGATACTGTACCTGGTAATGGCTATGGTAATAATACCAAACCAAACGGGCTGATTCACAGTATTTTCCGTCCTTCCGACGATGCCACCCAGTATCCGTTCCTGATTCCGTCCAATCTGTTCGCGGTTGTTTCTTTCCGTCAGCTGGCCGAAATATCAGAGAAAGTACTGAATAATACCGCCTTTGCAACAGAATGTAAGGCGCTTGCCAATCAGGTTGAAACAGCTATTAAAAAATATGCTGTCATCAAACATCCAATCTACGGGCCAGTATATGCCATGGAGGTAGACGGTTTTGGTAACTGCCTGTTACAAGACGATGCCAACGTGCCCAACCTGTTGAGCCTGCCGTATCTGGGGGCTGTAAAAGCTACCGACCCGGTGTACCAGAACACCAGACGTTTCGTGCTGAGCGACAGCAACCCGTATTTCTTTAAGGGCAAAGCTGCCGAGGGAATCGGAAGCCCGCATACATTGGTTAATCAGATTTGGCCCATGAGCATCATTATGCGTGCCATGACATCCACCAGCGAGCAGGAGATAAAGTCCCAGTTGTATTACCTGAAAACCACCCATGCAGGCACAGGTTTTATGCATGAGTCTTTCGATAAAGACAATGCCTCTCAGTTTACACGTAAATGGTTTGCATGGGCCAACACGCTTTTTGGAGAGCTGATTCTGAAAATTGAACGCGAACGGCCACATTTATTAAACGTATAACGAAACGGTGTTTCGTTCGTTGGGGCTGTATAAACCATAACCAGTAATTATTATTGATAAACAAGAGAATAAGAAAACAAGACTCAGAAAGTGCCAATTCCTTTGCAGCTCTAAACTTTCTTTTCTCACTATAAGTAAAATGAAAAAAACGCTAGTCACACTTATCATTGCCGTTTTGGCGCACACACTTTCTGCTCAGCAACACTCAGAGCAGAATCATGATAAATATGTTGTACCCACCGACCCCAAAGTAAAAGAAAAACTAAACCAGTGGCAGAATGTAAAGTTTGGCTTAATGATGCACTGGGGCACTTATAGCAAATGGGGTATTGTAGAAAGCTGGAGTCTTTGCCCTGAAGACGAAGGCTGGTGCGAACGCAAAGGCCCTTTCAAAGACAACTGGTATGAGTACAAAAAAGCATACGAAGACCTGCCGAAGTCTTTCAATCCCATTCAGTTTAATCCTGACAAATGGGCTGCCGCAGCTAAAAATGCAGGTATGAAATACTTGGTTTTTACCACCAAACATCACGATGGTTTTGCGATGTTTGACACCAAACAAAGCGATTATAAAATTACTAATACACCTTTTGCCTCTAACCCGAAGAGCAACATTGCCAAAGAGGTTTTTGCGGCTTTCCGTAAAGACGACTTCATGATTGGTGCCTATTTCTCTAAGCCAGACTGGCACTCTAACGATTACTGGTGGTCATATTTCCCACCGAAAGACCGTAATCCGTCGTACCATCCGGCCAGATATCCTGAAAAATGGAAGGCTTTCAAGCAATTTACCTACAACCAGATTGAAGAATTGATGACCGATTACGGCAAGATGGATATCCTCTGGCTTGATGGGGGTTGGGTACGTCCGTTCAGTACTATCGATTCCACAGTTTCATGGCAGAGAACCATTCCTTTCGACCAGGACATCGATATGCCGCGCATTGCCGGAATGGCAAGAAGCCATCAGCCGGGTTTGCTGGTAGTAGACAGAACCGTAAGTGGCGAATTTGAAAACTACGTAACGCCTGAGCAGCAGATTCCGGACCATTACATGCCAATACCCTGGGAGACCTGTATGACCATGGGCGATTCATGGAGTTATATACCAAAAGAGAACTTTAAACCGGCCAGAAAATTAATTCATATTCTGACCGACGTAGTATCAAAAAATGGTAACTTGCTTTTAAATATTGCGCCGGGCCCTGAGGGAGATTTCCATGCAGAGGCGTATCAGCGTCTGGAAGAAATTGGTAAGTGGATGCAGGTAAATGGGGAAGCCATTTATAATACAAGAGGTGACAACGAACTGGGTAAACAAAACAAACTGGTGTTTACGCATAATGGCAATACTACTTATGCCATTTATAGGGCTGATGAAGGCGAAACGCTTCCTGCCAGTATTGAAATCAGTAAACTTACATTGGCCAAAACGGCAACCGTAAGTTTATTGGGCAGCAAGGAGAAAATAAAATGGATGGCAAAGGATGGTAAAATAGTAGTTGAGATTCCGGAAAAAGCCAGAAAATCCGCAGGTAACAGCTATGCATGGGCGTTGAAAATTAACAGATAACAGGATATGAACCGCCGCCGATTTCTGAAAAATAGTGCAATTGCAGGAACCATGATCGGAGTTGAACCAAACGCAGCATCTGCCCGTAAAAAGGCATTCAGGGTAGCCTACCTGTCAGATGTGCATGTTTCACCCATTCGCGAGGCAGAAGCCGGCATGGCCAGAGCTTATCAAAGTGCGAATATGCTGACTCCCAGGCCGGATTTTATAATCAATGGCGGTGATGCCATATTAGACGCACTTGAAAACACCAAACAAGGTACCCGCCAACAGTTCAACCTTTTCAGCAAGTTATTGAAAGAAAACAACAGGTTGGAAGTTAAACATCTCATCGGTAATCATGATATATGGGGATGGTTTAATAAAACAGCAGATTTAAAAGGCGACAACCTCTATGGTAAACAATGGGTTGTAGAAGAGTTCCGGATGCCCAAACGGTATTACACATTTACAAAAAAAGGCTGGAAATTCATTATGCTAGACTCTACCCAGCTTTATCCACAGGGCGGCTTTATGGGTCAGATTGACCCTGAGCAGCTGGAATGGCTAAAGGCAGAGCTCGACACTACCCCGGCACAGCAGCATATTTGTGTGGCCTCTCATATACCCATTTTATCAGCGGCAGCCAGTTTGTTTTTTGATAAAGTGCCCGAAAACGGCGACCTGCAGCAACCGCACTATTTAATTCATACCGATGCGCATGCATTAGTGAACCTGTTCAGAAATTATCCAAACGTAAAGGTTTGTTTAAGCGGGCATTTGCACATGCAGGAGGCGCTTAGCTATCAGGGGGTATCGCATTATAATAACGGGGCGGTTTCAGGTAATTGGTGGAAAGGTTCTTTCAGAGACTTCGAGCCTGCCTATGCCGTACTTGATTTTTATGATAACGGCACCGTTGATCGTACATTTGTGAAATATTAAAAGAAGCTCAATAACCTAATACTAACAAAATAATGCAATCGAGAAGAAAATTTATACGCTGGTCGGCTTTTAGCTTACCATTCCTGTCGGCAAGCAGGGCATTTTCTAACACAAAAACCATAGCCGGCAAACCCATTGTGGTTTCCACCTGGGACAGCGGCCTGGCCGTAAACGCCGAGGCCTGGAAAGTGTTGAAAAAGAACGGCCGCGCGCTTGATGCCGTAGAGGTAGCAGCCAATTCAATCGAAGATACCATTAATTGTTGTGTAGGGCTGGGGGGGAATCCTGACCGTGACGGGAAAATAACACTTGATGCCTGTATTATGGACGAAAAAGCCAACTGCGGTTCAGTAGCATTTTTGCAGCACATCAAACACCCTATTTCGGTAGCCCGCAAACTGATGGAAACTACCCCGCATGTAATGTTGGTAGGCGACGGCGCCTTACAGTTTGCCTTAGAAAATGGTTTCAAAAAAGAGCCTGATAAGTTATCGCCGGATGCTGAAAAGACCTACAAGGAATGGTTGAAGAAGTCTGAATACAAACCTGTTATCAATATAGAACAACAGCAGATTAAAGCCCGTAAAAATGGTAGCGGCCCGTTTGCCCCAAGTTATTTTGAAGACGGTACCGCCAACCACGATACCATGGGTACCATTGCCATGGATGCCTCAGGTAACCTTTCAGGTGCCTGTACAACCAGCGGTATGGCATTTAAACTGCACGGAAGGGTAGGAGACTCCCCCATTATTGGTGCCGGTTTGTTTGTGGATAACGAAGTCGGTGCTGCCACTTCATCTGGCCAGGGAGAAGAGGTAATCAGAGTTGCCGGTACCCACCTCGTGGTTGAAATGATGCGCCTGGGCAAAACGCCTGAAGAGGCCTGCAAAATAGCCGTAGAGCGTATTGTAAAAATCAACCCTGAAAAAGCCAAAGGCTTTCAGGTAGGTTTTATTGCCATTAATAAACAGGGCGAATACGGTGCCTATTCTATTCAGCATGGTTTCAGTTATTCCGTTACGCTGGCCGACGACGGCGGCAAGGTATTTATGGCAAAGAGCCATTTTCCTAAGTAATGAATAAAATAATAACCTGTTAATTCAGGTACTCAGGCGTGTTGCGGCATCAAACCGCGGCACGCCTTTATTCAACCTATAAACATGAAAAAATACCTTCTAATACTAACAACACTGGTAGGTCTGCAAACATACGCCCAGTATCAGCCCAACTGGAATAGCCTCGACCAGCGCCCCACGCCAGAATGGTTTCAGGATGCCAAGTTCGGAATCTTTATTCACTGGGGAATCTACTCTGTTCCTGCCTGGGCAACCAATTCTAATGCCGACGGTTTTGGCAGTGGCTACGCCGAATGGTATTGGCAGCGCCTCTTCGCGCCTAATCTTAAAATTCATAAAGAGTTTGTAGCGTTTCATGAAAAAAACTACGGCAAGGCTTCGTACCAGGACTTCGTGCAGCAGTTTAAAGCAGAAATGTTTAAACCTGAAGATTGGGCCAGGATATTTGAGCAGGCCGGTGCCAGATATGTAGTCCTTACCTCAAAGCACCACGAGGGTTTTACGCTCTGGCCCAGTGCCCAGTCTTGGAACTGGAATGCCGTTGATGTGGGCCCGCACCGGGACCTGGCCGGAGATTTATCTAAGGCAGTAAAGGCCAGAAATCTGCACATGGGCTATTATTATTCTTTATACGAATGGTTTAATCCGGTTTATAAAAGCGATGTAAACAAGTATGTAAACGAACGGATGATTCCACAAATGAAAGACCTCGTAACCAGATATCAGCCCGATATTCTTTGGACAGACGGAGAATGGGACCACCCTGCCAAAACCTGGCAAAGCGAAGAGTTTCTGGCCTGGCTTTATAATGATTCGCCCGTAAAAAGCAGTGTGGTTGTTAACGACCGCTGGGGTAATGATACAAAGAGTAAACATGGCAGTTTTTATACGTCTGAGTACGGTCATGGCGGCACTGACAATTTGCCGACCAATGGATTTGCCAGACCCTGGGAAGAATGCCGTGGTATTGGAGAATCTTTCGGCTATAACCGCAATGAAAACCTGGAAGTTTACCAGACAGGCGAGCAACTGGTGCACCAACTGGTAGATATTGTTGCGCGCGGAGGAAATTTTCTGCTTAACATAGGGCCGACAGCCGACGGCAGGATTCCGGTTATTATGCAGCAACGATTAAAAGAAATAGGCGACTGGATGAAGGTAAACGGAGAAGCCATTTATGGCTCGCGCAAATGGGACAAAGCCCCCGCCTATGCAAAAGATTCAAAGATGCATTTCACCCAAAAAGCTGCTAATATCTATGCCATTAGCAGCAAATGGCAGGATAACATCATAATTGAAAATATAGAAAAACCAAGCAAAGTAAAATTGCTGGGTTTTAACGGCGATATTAAGTTTACATACAAAAACAAAGTGCTTACCATAGTTGCTCCGCAGTTAAACCCTAATACTATTCCGTGCCAGTATGCCTGGACTTATGAACTAACTAATGCCCATAAATAATATGCGCCACCGTAAGACCCTCAACAATCTGCTTTTTATTGGTCTGTTGGCTGTCAGCCAGACATTCGCCCAGACCCCCAATCAAGATTGGCTGGTGCGTCCTTTTATGCAAAAAAGTGAAGTGAATGTTTTGCAGAACGGACAGATGCTTGAAATTACGAACGGATTGATTAGCCGCCGGATAAAAATTAGCCCAAACGCAGCCACCGTCAGTTTCAAAAACCTTTCAACCAACGAACAATTTGTGCGTTCGGTGAGACCCGAGGCACGGGTGGTTATCAATGGCAAGACCTTTAATGTAGGTGGACTATACGGGCAAAAAGAACACGCATATCTGTTGGAAGAGTGGATACCAGGGTTAACAGCCGGGCCGGACGACTTCAAATTTGTGCGTTATGAAACAGGAGACGTAAAACCTCATTTTGACTGGAAACCCACTACATGGACAGCCAACCCAAAGCAACCCAAAGGTAAGAGCCTTATGCTGTTCTTTCAGTCTGGTTTGCCAGAGTTGAAAGGTATCGAGGTAGCAGTGCATTATGAAGTTTTTGACGGTATCCCGCTGCTTAGTAAATGGGTTACTATCAGTAATCAATCGAAGGGGGCATTCAGGCTGGCACAGGTTGTAAATGAGGTTCTGGCCACACCAGAAGAAGAATCGGCGGTAGTAGGTAAGCCTGAGAAGATGAAAAAACCGCAAAAGCTATACATAGAAAACAACTATGCTTACAACAATGCCATGCGCTATGAGCTTTCAGACCAGGCCACACATTGGAAGATAGACAGTACCTATACATCGCAGGTGAATTACAATTTCGAAACCCCTTGTGTGGTAGAGGTGTATCCGACTTTAGGCGTAGGTATAGACCTGGCATCCGGAGCAAGCTATAAATCCATCCGCACGTATGAACTGCTTCTTGACAGCTACGACAGGGAAAGAAACGGTTTGGCCCGCCGGAAAATGTATAGAGCCATTGCACCCTGGACAACCCAGAACCCCATCTTTATGCACCTCATCAGCACAGACCCTGCCACCGTGAAAGGTGTAATTGACCAATGTGCCGAAACCGGCTACGAAATGGTGATACTGAGCTTTGGCAGCGGCCTGAATATGGAAGACGCATCAGATGCGAACATCCGGAAGTTTAAAGAACTGGCCGACTACGCGCACAGTAAAGGAATTAAACTCGGTGGCTATTCATTATTCAGCAGCAGGCGGATTGATGATGCGAACGACGTAATAGACCCCGTAACGGGTTTGCCTGATAAAGGCGCTTTCTTTGGCCATGCGCCTTGTCTGGCCAGTGAGTGGGGAATCAATTATATCAAAAGCCTGAAAAAGTTTATCAGCGAAACCGGATTTGACCTGCTGGAACATGACGGCCCGTATCCGGGCGATGTGTGCGCTTCTACCAGCCACCCCGGCCACAAAGGTTTAGATGATTCGCAATGGGTACAGATGCAAATGCAAAAAGAGTTTTATCAATGGCTCAATGCCCGTGGTGTTTATATTAACGCGCCCGACTGGTATTTTATGGATGGCTCACACAAAATTGCGCTGGGTTACAGAGAGGTTAACTTTTCGCTGTCAAGAGAGCAACAGAAAATACTGAACCGCCAGAATATTTTTGATGGCACCTGGGATAAAACTCCTTCAATGGGCTGGGGTTTTGTGCCGCTCACCAAATACCAGGGTGGCGGAGCCGAAGCAGTATTGGAGCCTCTGAGCGAGCATCTGAAAGACTACAAACAACTCATGATGCAGTATTACGGAGCAGGCATACAGGCGTGCTATCGTGGCCCTCGGTTATATGATACCCCGGAAACAAAAAAAGTGGTAACTGAAACCATTAAATGGTATAAAAAATACAGAGATATCCTTAATTCTGACATCATACATCTGCGGCGCCCGGACGGCCGCGACTGGGACGGTATCATGCACGTGAATCCTGCTTTGGCAACCAAAGGCCTGGTTATGCTGTATAATCCTCTAAAAGAAAACATCAGCCGTAGAATTAAGCTGCCGCTCTATTTTTCGGGCTTAACCAGAGTAGCTAAAGTAAGAGAACAAAACGGCAAAACAACTGCTTATCTATTAAACCGTGATTATTCTATTGAAATAACAGTTCAGCTACCGGCTGAGGGTTACACCTGGCTGGTAATTGAATAAATGCAAAACCAAATCCAAAGAAAAATGAAAGTTAAATCGTGGTTATTATCGTTACTGATGCTTTCAGTAGTGGCACATGCTGCATCTGCACAAAACAAAGAATTTAAGGTGGTAGGTTATTACACGCCTTCCATCCCGGCTGAAAAATTGCCCATGCACCTGCTTACGCATATCAATTATTCGTTTGCCATTCCGGCTAAAACCGGAGATACCCTGTTGCCACTGGGTAATCCTGAGTCGCTGAAAAGCCTGGTAAAAGTGGCACATCAGCATAAAAAATCGGTGTTTATTTCTATTGGGGGCTGGGGTATTGGCGATGGGGGCGGAGACGACACCCGTTTTCATAAAATGGCCGAGCGCGCCGATGGGCGCCATACGTTTGTAAGAAACGTTTTGCAGTTTGTAAGAACTTATGGTGTTGATGGAGTAGATTTAGACTGGGAGTATCCGGATGAAGACAGCCCGTCAGCCGACCATTATGTAAGTCTGGTTTCAGAGCTGGCAGATTCCCTGCATAAAAAAGGCAAGAAACTTACCGCAGCCGTTATTTCTTATGGCAAAACGGGTGGAGGAATCAAAAAAGCAGCATTTGATAAGATGGACTGGCTGAATCTGATGGCGTATGACGCTGATTACGGCCCGAGTTATGTTATTGCACACTCGCCGTACTCATTAGCTGTAAAAAGTCTTGACTACTGGATTAAAGAACGCGGTCTGCCAGCGCACAAAGCCGTGTTGGGCCTACCCTTCTATTCAAAAAAAGGTATGGGTAACTATGGTCCGGGTTATAGCGATTTAATCAAAGACGGCGCCAGCGCGTACGATGATTACTGGAAAGGCGCTTTCTACAACGGAACAATCACCATTGAAAACAAAACCAGACTGGCCAAAAAACGTGGCTGTGGAGGTGTAATGATATGGGAAATAGCGCTTGATACTACCGATGACACGTCTTTGCTGAAAGCGATTCAACGTAGTAAATAAAAAATAACCCTTAATGCCCCTCTCTCCGGTATCAGAGAGGGGTAAGGGTAATACCTTCTACATTCTCTTCCTCTAGGCGGCGAAAGCCGTTGCTGCTTTTTTCAGAATCACTCAATGATGGGTTTTATACCCGGCTCTTCTCCTGCATAAGGTTTATTTTTTGTTTAATTTCAGGTTTTTTTATTGGCTGATACAACTTTTTGGCACTTTTACGCATTAACACTAAAAGCCACGTTTAAACTTTGATTCTAACCTCTACAATCGAACGTCTGCGACAAAAAGACGCTGCTGCCCAGAAAGAAATTTTTGAGCATTATGGCAGCTTTTTGTATCGGATTGCGTACCGTTACGTACGTGAGCGAATGCTGGCCGAAGATTTAATGGTAGATTCGTTTCTGAAGATTTTTGATGGCATTATCCATTTCAGATTCGATAACCTGCGTTCGTTTGAGGCCTGGATGAAAAAAATTGTGGTGAATGAGGCATTAATGCTACTGCGCCGGCAGGCAAGTTTTCATCTGATGCCTGAAAGTGAAGCGGTGGATGTACCAGTTGATGATCATATACTCGACAGAATTTCGACAGAGGAGATTTACAGGCTGATTGCCGAATTACCCGATGGGTACCGTACGGTTTTTAACCTGTATGCCATTGAAGGTTACACACATAAAGAAATTGCAGAGCAACTGCAGATAAGCGAGGGAACCTCAAAGTCGCAGTTGAACCATGCACGCAAATTATTGCAAAAGAAATTACAAATAGCTAATAAAAGTCATGCAAACAGAGAACTTTTATAGTAAAATCAGAGAAAATCTTGAGAATTCTGACTTTAGCCCCGATTGGGATAAAAGCAGGGTGTGGCAGCACATTGAACAAAAACAAGAGGTTAAGAAGCGTTTCGGATGGTGGAAAGCCGCTGCAGCAGGAATAGTGATGCTTGGCCTTGCCGGAGTTTATGGGGTGCTTGCAGACAAAAGTAGCATAATGGCCAATAAAATGGAGCCTCGTCATACACCATCTGCTAAATCTTCACAACCGCCTTCAGTAAAAGCCCGGTTTAATGAATCTGCTTTGGTAGCGCTGAAAGATAAGCCACAAGAGCAGAATACGGGCCGGAAAGCGCATAAAAAGAATGGCCGGTCTTTAAACGAAGTGAAACCATTTGTGCAGGAGCCAAACGAAAACACCAATGAAGCGTTTGATAATCTGGTAACTACTGAAGACGGCGAGCAGGAGTTTAGCTACAACAATGTAACATCAAGAAACGAGCCGGCTTATGTACGCCCTGTTATTTTTGACGCCCCCATTATATTCAGACCCAATAAGCCTGTTGATAAAGTTGCTGCGGCAGTTGCCCCTACTAAGCGGGAAAGGATAGCTATACTGGAGATTCCTGAAGATGAAGACGATTATGTAATTGCGCCAAAAGAGAAGAAAAAAAGCCGCCAGGCACGCCTTGCCAGGCAGGTTGATAAAACCCCTGAGGCCGCAGACCCTAACAAGCCTAATAAGATATGGGCATTTGTGAAGCAGAGTTTCAAAAATGAATCCATACCTGCCGATTCCACCATTAAATAATGGCCTGTTACTGACAATAACCGGGTTTTGAATCTGGCTTGCATAAACACACCTGTTACTTCTTATCTTTAATGTATTACCTGCCATGAAGAAGTTCTTTTTGCTGCTGTTGTTGGTTGTAGGTACTGATACCTATGGCTTTGCAATGATAAACAGTGCAACTATAGACTCAATAGTGGTAAATATAGGCAAGCGAAAAAAGATTGTATTGTGGGGCGCAACACAGGAAGACCTGAAGGCGCTGGAAAAATATGACCTGAACCGCATTGTAAGACAAATGAATCAGGATCTGGAAGAGATGCCCTCTAATGTCAGACGCAGTATCAGGCAAGACTACGAAGGCAATACCTATACCAAAGAAACCACCCGCCAGCAAGAGTTAGAGGGGCTTACTCCGTGGCAAAGGCTTACCAGAAACACCTATCTGAATCTGTCATTTGGTTTTAGTTCGGCCAGGTATCTGCAAAGAGGAAATTCAGTGTATAATCCCTACAAAAATACATCAGATTTATTCAGGCAAAAGACGTTCGCATCGCCAAATTTAAGTATTGGGCTCATGCGTCAGGAAAGTTTTATACAAACAGGCAGAAAAGAACTATTACTACATTATGGATTTGATATCAGCTGGTATTACCTGAATCGCGACATCAATAACAGGGTTTCATACCTGCTGCGGGCCAGCAATACCAATGTTGCCGGGTTTGATACCGTGGCCGTTTACAGGCCGTCGCCTGCTGGTAACTATTATACCATAGATAACCTGGTGGGTACTGCTGGCCCCAAAGCCGAATCGGCTTACAATCAATCTTTGTTTTATATCAATTTCAAGATAATACCCACTGTTAATTTCTATGGTAATTCAAACCAGAAAACCTTTCATTTCGGTTTCGGAGCTTATATAGGAAGATTAATAGGCGGTAGCCAGATTTACCCTGAGATAAAATCAATTAACCAGCAGGATGTAAAAATCCCTATAAAAAGCAAAGATAACCCTTATCGTTACGGCTTAATTCTGAACCTGGGCTACAAGGCGTTTACTTTTTTTCTCGAGGGAGATGTCAATAATTTCTTCCAGAGCCGCAATACGCGGAGTAAGTTTCCGCCTTATGAAACTGTTGATATGAACTGGTCTCAGAATCTGACAACCTTCGGCATCAGAATAGGCCGGTAATGAAAAATCTCCGGAGACCCCTCCGGAGATTTTTGCTTTATAATATATTTTACAAACGCTTATTTTTTGTACAATACGCTTTTCACAGCATCAATTGTACGTTTTACGTTTGGCAATGTAGCTTCAATTAAAGTTGGTGCATAGTGCAAAGGAATATCCATGTTATTAACACGAATAACGGGCGCATCCAGGTAATCGAAAGCGTAACGTTGTAAGTGATAAGTGATTTCTGACGAAATAGCCGCCAATGGCCATGCTTCTTCTACTACCACGCAACGGTTGGTTTTCTTCACAGAGTTAATTACAGTAGCGTAATCGATAGGTCTTACTGTACGCAGGTCAATCAATTCAGCCTTAATACCTTCTTTATCCAATTCAGCAATGGCAGGTAAAACCACACGCGGAATCATTTTTCCGAAAGAAACGATGGTAACATCAGAACCTTCGCGAATCACATTAGCTTTGCCAAGCGGAATCAGGTATTCTTCCTGTGGTACTTCACCTTTATCACCGTACATCACCTCCGACTCCATGAAAATAACCGGGTCGTTGTCTCTGATAGATGATTTCAACAAACCTTTGGCATCATAAGGGCTATGCGGTACAACCACTTTTAAACCGGGCGTATTGGCAAACCAGTTTTCAAAGTTTTGTGAGTGTTGCGCACCCAGCTGCCCGGCATTACCGGTTGGCCCACGAAATACAATCGGACAGGTATATTGCCCGGCTGACATGGCCATTATTTTAGCTGCTGAGTTAATAATCTGGTCAATAGCCACCAAAGAAAAGTTAAACGTCATGAACTCAATAACCGGACGTAAACCGTTGGCTGCTGCTCCTACACCAATACCGGCAAAACCAAGCTCGGCAATAGGAGTGTCAATCACACGTTTAGGGCCAAATTCGTCCAGCATTCCTTGGCTTACTTTATATGCACCGTTGTATTCGGCTACTTCTTCACCCATCAGAAAAACGTTCTCGTCACGTCTCATTTCTTCTGAAAGGGCTTCGCGCAGGGCTTCTCTAAATTGTATCTCTCTCATTGTGGCTTAGAATAAAAGCTTATTTTTTTGATGTAAAATTAGGTAATTCATTCGGAATTCTCAAATTTGCATGAACATACATCTATGAAAATTTAATTAATCTTTTCTGCCACCGGCAGCAAGGCTTCCTTATTTACCCTACACTTCATACCAAATGAACAAACTTAAAGCATATTTGGCAGTTAATTCAACAGCATTTGCTGTATTTACCTCCATAGCTGCCTTTTTTACTTATCTGTGCTTTTATCCGTTCAGGCGCGCCTACACTGCCGCTACTTATGATGACCTTTATTTCTTTGGCATTCATTATAAAATACTAATCATTACGGCTCAGGTCTTGGGCTTTGCAGTATCTAAAGGTTTGGGTATCAAATATGTGTCTGAAATGGCGCCTGCCAGCAGAGCCCGTAATCTGATGTTCATTATTTTGCTGTCGTGGGTTTGTTATCTGTTTTTTGCCTGGGTTCCGGCGCCTTACAATCTGTTTTTTATTTTTCTGGCCAGCCTGCCTTTAGGTATGGTGTATGGTATTATGCTTGGTTTTCTGGAAGGCAGGCGTGTAACCGACCTGCTTGTGGCCGTGCTAACGGCGTCTTTTATTATGGGTTCCGGCTTTGCCAAAAGCATTGGTAAATGGGTTATGGCCACGCTGGAAGTAAGCGAGTTCTGGATGCCATTTGTGGCTTGCGCCATTATGATGCTGCCTTTTGGTTGTTGCGTATGGCTAATGGGACAGATACCACCGCCCAGCGAGAAAGATAAGGCTAGTAGGTCGGAACGAAAGCCAATGCAGAGGTCAGACAGGCAAGCATTTATTAATGAGTTTACACTGACCCTTACCATTTTTGTGGTTTCTTATATTTTGCTTACAACCTTCCGCGAGTTTCGTGATAACTTTGCTCCCGAAATATGGAAAACCTTGGGCTATGGAAATAATTCAGCCATTTTTACCCAGACAGAAATACCCATTGCTATTGCTGTGTTATTGATGATGGCCGCCATGCGATGGGTGCAGAACAACTACAAGGCTTTTGTTATTATTCAATGCCTCATGCTTGTGGGTGGAGCGCTGATCGGGCTAAGTACCTTGCTTTATCAGCAAGGGGTAATATCGCCAGTTGTCTGGCTCACGTTGTTGGGGCTTGGCTTGTATATGGCCTATGCCATGTGTAATAGTCTTTATTTTGAGCGGATGATTGCGGCCTTCAAACGTTCGGGTACTGTGGGTTTTATGATTACCTTTGCCGATTATTACGCATATCTGGGCAGCATTATGGTACTCTTTTACAAGAACTTCTTTCAGAAAAGTATCAATTATCACGAGTTCTTTATTTATTTGGCTTATGCCGTTTCGGTTATTTATGTGGTTTTAATAGGTTTATCTATGTGGAGGCTCAATCAATATCATCAGGCTCTGACTCTTGATAAACCGGATGAAACTGAAATAATTAAGCCATAAAGGCTGCCCTGTCTATACATATATGATATGCCTTTAGTTTTTATTACCTGTTACATAAGATGAATATTTTTCTGATTCCGACCATATTGGCCCCCGACACACAGACCAGTGTGTTGGCACCCCAGATAGTTGAGGTAATTACAAAGGTTGATATTTTCTTTGCTGAGGATATACGTACTGCCAGGCGGTTTATCAGTAGCCTGAAGGTTGGGAAGGTGATAGAGGAGCTTACGTTTCATGAGCTAAACAAAGACACACCACAAGACCAGACATTGGCTCAACTGAAAAAACTAAAAGCTGATGCAGGCATCATAAGCGAGGCCGGTTGCCCCGGTATTGCCGACCCCGGCGCTGTTGCTGTTGGCTTTGCCCATCAGCTGGGTTATAAAGTCAGGCCTTTAGTGGGGCCGAGCTCCATTTTACTGGCATTGATGGCATCAGGCTTTAACGGGCAAAGCTTTACTTTTCATGGATACCTGCCTATTGAAAAAGCTGCCAAAGTGAAAGCCCTTAAAAGTCTGGAACAAACAGCAAAGAATAAGCGCCAGACACAGATATTTATGGAGACCCCATACCGTAACAACCAGATGCTGGATGACGTGCTGCAAAATATGGGTGCGGAAACATTGCTGTGCATTGCTGCCAACATTACAGCTGAAGACGAACTGATTAGAACTTTGCCGGTAAAAGAATGGAAAAAGCAAAAGCCTGATTTGCATAAAAAACCTACGATATTTCTGATACTTTAGCTATCCTTTTCAAGCATATACCCGTGGCGAATCAGGTCATCTTGTGAATTTATTTGAAAGGTTTTTCCTTCTCTTATTAAATATAAATCATCGCTCATATCCATAATATGCCTGTATAGATGGTCAGTAATGATAATCCCTTTTTTAAGTTTTTCTTTTGCTATTATTTCTTTCAGTTTTTCAACATGAAGAGGCATTAGATGAGAGAAGGGTTCATCAAGCATAACAAATGCTACTGCTGACTTCAGAATAACCATTGTCTCAAAGAGCCTTATTTCTCCACCGGAAAGAGCCCCCAGTTTCTGCTTGCTATATTTATCAAATATTGGAAAATCTTCTATAATATCTTTCAGATTCACTTCATACAAATTACATACCTGCTCAATTTTTAAATGTTTGGGTATAAATGCTTTTTGCGGCAGATACCGGATAGCCCCCGGCGAAGTTAACAGTGTGCGTTTATACTGGCCGTTTATACGAACCGATTGAAAATTGCCCCGAAGCGAGCCGAATATAATTCTCATCAGGCTGCTTTTGCCGCAGCCGTTACGGCCCAGAAAACCAGTCACCTTACCGGTTTCGGCTCTTACATATACATCTGAGAGAATGCTGCGTGCCCCAAATTCAAGATAAATACTGTCAGCTTCAAGTAGATTTTTCGTCATATCAATGCAGTTAAATACAGGCAGGTCAAAAATAAAAGCCAATCCAAAATCAAGGTAAAAAGTATAAGTTGGTTCTGTCTAATACCCAGGTTCTCATAAAACAGAAACGCATCAGTTTTATAATAAAATTTCAGTAGAATTGCCGTTAAAACAAGCGTAATGATTTTTGAAAAGACAAACAGTGAAGCGCCATCCTTAAACTGATAATAAGTGTATAAAAGCCCCAGGCTAACCATTAAAGTAAAGGGGCTTGTACCCTTATAGTAAATCCAGATGGCATGTAATTGTGCTTTGCGCATGGTGTTTGTTTATAAATTAGGTTTCATTTGCTAAAGTCGGATATATTGGTTCCATCTCAAAGTCAACACAGTGGCATCAGCAACTATTTAACATTATTTAAGTGAAATGGCGATACTGAACAATGCGCAGGCTGCACTGGCACAGGTTTTTATCGTAACTATGGTAAGTTATTTCAAACCCCGAAACAGAGACATAAAATAGACATCTTATGAAACCCACCATTCCTACACAAAGAGAAGGGACATCTTACGATACCGTATCAGAAGAGAGTTTTTCAACTGAAAAGCAGGCAAAGGCACAATTTCAGATTTCAAAACAAAGACTTTTGGCTGTGAACCATTGGCATGAAGTGATAGGAAGCGATAATCTGCAGTTTAAACTCATTGACGCCCGCGCTGAACCGGTAGACCGTTTACCCATGGTTGGTGATTATATAAAAATAGAAATACCCGGCCCTACGAACACTTCTGGCGAGGGGTACGATTGGGTAATAATTGAAGATATCGTGGAAGATGAGCGCGTGCATGAGGAATTTATTTCCATAACCATAAGGCCTTCGGCTAATCCGCAGAAAAAAGCCGGGAAAGAAGAAACCGCCCATTTTTTTGATGACGCCGCCACCAATACTTTTATTGTGAAACGTAAAGAAATGAAGCTAAAAGCAGAAGTGCATGGCCGTAACGAGAAACCCAATATTGAAGGCGTGGGGCTAATAGATAAAATCAGAAATACCTTTGTTGCTTTTGGTGGCATTTTAGGCGCCAGTAAATTACAATGGAAGAGCCTGACCGACGGTTTGCTGGTATAACAAATGGACAGTTAGCGGCGTACATGACCAAAATTCCATTTGGCCAGTAACTCATATCTATTGGTTGGCGCCGAACTAAGCACCTGCGCAGAGAAGCCGTTACCCCAGCAGCCACGTCCTTCAAGTATCAACCTCTTATTGCTTACACCTATACCGGCAATTATGCCCTGTTCGGTTTTGCGGTCAAAGGCGTTGTTGAGGTCTGTACGACCTCTGTCTTTATCTTCAATCACACTTCTGTCGGCAATAATCATTGCGTTCGAGATTCCCGCCAGTGCATAAACCGAAGGTTTGCCGATATAAAATGTATATCTGAACAGATTCTGAAGCCCCAGATACCTAATATCATAGTGGAACCGACTTTCGGCATCGGAAGCTGTGCTTTTGAGGGCGTATGTATGTAACTCATTAACAATTGCAAATTTGCCACGGCCACGCCCGAAAACGTAGTTTAGAAAAACTCCTCCGGCTGGCGTTAAATTGCCATTACCCTTTACGTAAACATAATTAGGCGGCACAGAGGTTGAAACAATATGCATAATCTGCGAATATCCGGCACCCACTACTGGGCCATATTCCCATTTTCCATGGTTGTTGAGACCCATTTCTGGCTGTGTAACAATCCTGAAGCAATCATTATAACTATCTATCAGGTTCTTGAGGTCTTTTGCATAGTAATCAGTATTCATAATGGGCAACTTTTTGCAGGCGTCTGCCAGCATTTCTTCCAGCTGAATCTGATACTGTTTTAATTTGGCTGTCTGGTTTCCGGTTTCTATGATGTGGTACACCAAAGGCTCAAGTCTGTTATGAACTTTTACCAGAAAATGTTCTTCAGAGTCTTTATCTACAAAGTAATAAAGCGTAGCCCTCCCAGAAGCCAGCACTCTTACAAAAGCATTTCTTTGCGTTAGTTTTTTATTGCGGTTGGCGTAGGCTGCCAGGCTTGGAAACACCTCTTTGCTACCGTTACGGGGGAATTTTTCGATAGAAAAACTTAATGAAGCGTAAGTTTCCTGATTAAAATCTATGATAAATCCGTTCAGTTCTGCGCTGCCGTAAACAAAACTGGGTTGGTTCAGTTCTCGCTTGAAAAATATCTCAAGGGGGCTCTTAATCCATTCTTTATAATCAATATATCCGCTCAGGGTATCGTTCTTGGCGGTTATCAGCCTACCCCTAACAAAATTCCTCTGGGCAAGGCTAATCCCGGCAATAATAACAAACTGAAGTGTTAGTAATAGTTTAGTTTTCATAACCCTGGCGTCCCAGTATTCAATGATATTGAGCAATTTTTAAATATTTCAGTATATAACTTGAAATATTATAGAGCGAATAAACGTAAAATTTTACATTTCAACAACTAAACACCTGATTATTATATACTTAGGTATTTTTGATTATACGTAATAAACCCGCCGTAAGTGGCATTAGTATATGACAATTAAAATTATAAATGTTTCAAGGTACCCAATGTCATAAATAAAACTAATCAAAAGATTTACATTAATTCCTTTTTAGCAGTAAGCCATTCCAGTTCTGTAGGTTGCTGAACTAATACCATGCCTAAATCCAGCAAGTAAAAAATTATTGGTTTCAACAACATGGAAGATGGGCACTGTGAGTTCACCATCTTTTTTGATAATAAATTAGGGTTCTCTCCATTATCGAAAGTATACATTGCCATCAGAAAGAGTTTCCTCAAATGTGATAACAGGCTTAAATTTTTTCCCACTCGTTCTATTCTATTGCAGATTGAAGTACAAAATCCTGTTTTTGATTCTAATGGGTTTCTCAGCCAAAAAAACGATTGAATGATAATCTTCATTGTTTACATCAGACATTAATCAGGAAATCTGGTCTGGGGTATAGACAACACAAGCTTATTCCGGGTTTTCCTTGAACAAAATCTGACCAGGGTTTATAATCCATTCATAGTTGTCAATATAAGCAGTCGGCGTATCACTGCTGACGGTAATTAATTTAAACTCTGTAAAGTTCTTTTGAGCTAAACAAATCTGCGTACTAACCGATATTAAAAAGGCAATTAAGGAAAATGATTTTATTCTGAACAGGTAACTTATTGTAATCTCAAAGATAACAAAATTGAGATCTGTCCCAAATAATGTAATCCTTGTCAGCTAGCACTTTATGGTTGATTCAGCTAAAGCTTTTTGTCCATTTCCAAAATCAAAAATGTTAATTTTCTGCAAGAGATGTTTGAGAATAAACAAAGAAAAGTAATATAAGTCGATGTAACTTTTCTTTGTTTATTGGTATTTAATAATGTTAGCCACGGTTTCTCACTTCTACACTTTTTTCGGAGTAGAAAACAACAACAGTTACAGATTATAATTAAGATATAATGTAGGATTACTAAACTTAAATTAAACATGAAACAAACTACTTTTTTTGTAATGGCTCTGTCCATAATTATTGTCATTTCGTGCAAAGAAAAAGATGACCCTACTGTGGGTTTTTCGGAGGAAGTGCAAAAAATAGTGCCTAAGAGAATAATTGATGATGCGCGCTCTAAAGGAATGATTATTAATGAAGGGAGGATTCCTCCAAATATTGAAGGGAATTATGTTGTGGAGCCTTTGGAATTATTAAGCCCTTATGGCTCTAAAGACTCGTGGAAAAAAGGAAAAATAATTAATGCGTATTATTACAGTTTTTATGACCAAAGTTCAGATGGGAAAACAGTATTTATTGATTATAGTAATTTAGATAGCGATAATGGTTCTGGATTGGGGTCCTTCATATCGGGTAATGGTAAGAAATTTACTATTTTTTCGGAAACTTATGGAACAGCCTCTGGTGTTGACTATGTCATGTTAAAAATTCTCTCAGGGGAGTTAACTGTAAACAAAGAAATTAAAAATTTCCAGGAAAGTCTTTATATGAAGGAAAAAGATGAAGGTAATGATGATGGAGTCTTGATTCCTATCAATACAGGCCGAATCTGGTTTGATAATGATAAAATCAGCGAAAGAACAAGCACATACTACGGAAAGCTAAGAAAAGCATCAGGAGATGATAAAAAATCAAGCCTTGTAGGAACCGGCAAATAGATGTTTCAATTGGAGTGGCGTAAATTCAGTGGGTTTTCTAAAGAAAATTCTCTTCAGAAAACCCTAATCAATATATCAATTTAAAGCTGCTATCTCTTATACTCACACAAAGTGTTATCAGCTTTGATATAATATGATTTGAAATTGACGGCCTTTGGGTCCATGCAGCCTTTCAGGTTTAGTATTTCAACTTTTTTAAACTCAATAGGGTGGCTTTCTGCCTGCAAGGCTATATACCCTTCGGTTAAAGGTGTTCCATCTTTCTTAATCCATTCCTGAGCCGCGGCCTCATCCACGTGGGCGTCTTTCCAGCTATAATCGTTGCTTACAAAGCCTCCGCCAATCTGAGGCCTTTCATATTCAAAAACAACTTTATTATCAATCAGGTGTTGTATCAGCGAGTCACCCAGTACCAGTGCTTCTATGGTAACCCATTGGTCGCCGTCATAAGTTTTAGACCACGAGTCAATGCAATGTTGGGTATTCAGTTTGCCTTTTATATAAACCTGCGTGCCTGGCGTACAAAGATTGGCCGTATGACGCACGCCTTTGCCTAAGCCTCCCAGCATTTGTAGTTCAAGAGAAACGGGGAAGTCTTGTCCGAAAGACAAACTGGCTGCTGATTGCGAGTGCAACATTACACCGCTGTTACGGACATTCCATGAGGCACCGCCTTTGGTCTGGTTACCTACAAAACGGTACTGAAAACGAAGTTTGTAATAAGAATAGGGCTTATTGTAGTATAGATGGCCGTATTTTCCGTTAAATGCTTCGTATTCGTCATACGCTATCTGAAGAATACCCTCTTTTACTCTAAAAGTATTCTTGTAATTATCGTTTAGTGGTTGGCCTGCAATTTTAATGTCCCAACCGTTCAGGTCTTTGCCATTAAACATTTGCTCCCATTCTTCTTTTTTGGGGTTATTTTTTTGCGCGGTAGCAGCCAGACAAATGGTGGCAAAAACCAATAGTAGTAGTGGATTTTTCATAGATATTATTACAGATAAGGTTGATTCCTTAAAGGTATTAAAGTCTATGCTAAAAATCAAAACTCAATGGCCGCACTCTTGATTTTTGAGTTGAAGAGAAAGGTTTTTTTATTGCTGCCGTAGAATAAGTTAATCAGGTTGGTCTGGTCGTCAAATAACTCCTGCATCAGGTCATTATAGATGGTGTGGTCTTTAAGCGTTTGCCCTTCGGGTATTTCAATATACACCCAGGTGGCATCGCCTTCGGGTTCTTTGCCCAGATACTGCATGGCTTTTTTCTGTTTCTGTGGGCTAATAATGGCAAAATGTTGTTGCACATATTTGCTCAGCAGGGCATCGCTATTGTCGTTTTTACCCCCAATCATAACTTTTTGGCCATTGTTAAGTTTGGTTAGCGCGCTTTCGAGGTCGTCGGTAAACATACGGATAGTTACCTCAAGCGATTTCTCTCTGGCATTGTACTGTATTTCGGTTAATGAGGTATGAAAAGCATGCAGGGTAGTAGCCTTCCGGTTTTTTTGAAGTTCTGAAGGAACCAGCAGTACAGATAGTGTAAGTATGAAGTGTATTAAAAACTGCATGTGAATAAATGAAAGAAAACCCGGATAGTTTTACCTGCCCGGGCTGAATGATTTTATTTAAACAATGCCTTGAAAGTATCGTTGAAGAGTACAAGCACCATCAGGGTTAGCAGAATGAATGTACCAACCTGTTGCGTGCGTTCCATAAACTTTTCAGACGGCTTACGGCGGGTAATCATTTCGTATAACAATACAATTACATGCCCACCGTCAAGAGCAGGTATGGGTAGGGCGTTCATAAATGCCAGCCCCATAGAAAGCAGGCCTGTAAGGCCCCAGAATCTTTGCCAGTCCCAATAGCCACCAAAGTAACGTGCAAGACCAACCGGGCCGCTTACCGCATTACCTGCAGAAATATGCCCTTTAAATATACGGCCAAAGCCTTTTACCTGATTAGGTATAACCGATAACGCTTCTCTGGCTCCTTCGCCAAATGCCTCTCCGAAATTGTATTTCTGGGTGCTGGCTGTAAGGTCTGAAATGGCTCCGAACCCAAGCGTAGATTCTTTAGAAACCGTTGGGGTCAGTTTAACCAGTTGTTTGTTTCTTTCAACTGTTAGCTCCACTTTTTTGCCGGGTACTTTTTTCAGTTCGTTCTGTAGCTGCTGAAAGAAAGTAATAGGGGTGCTGTCCAGCTTTACAATTCTGTCTCCTTCTTTCAATCCTGCTTTTTCAGCGGGCGAGTCTTTCATAATTTGCCCAACCGTAAACGGCATAATAGGCTCAATAAAAGGCACCTTACTGGCAACTTTATCTATCAGCTCATTCGGAACCGGAATCTCTTTAATTACCCCGCCTCTGTCAACTGTAAAGTAGGTGTTCTCCTGCATTAAAGCGGCACGTGCCTCGCTGAAATCGGTAAAGTCCTGATTGTTTATTTTAATAATTCTGTCGCCGGTTTTAAGGCCTATCTCCTGTGCAAGCGGGTGGGCATAAATACCCAGTTTGTTAACTTCAGCTTTTGAATAGTATTCATCTCCCCAAACGTACTTTACCCCCCAGAAAATAAGAATACCCAGAATAATATTAACAATAATACCACCCAACATAACAAATAAACGTTGCCATGCCGGTTTTGAACGAAACTCATAAGGCTCTGGTACAGCCGATAGCTGCGATGCATCTTTGGTTTCGTCAATCATACCTGCTATATCTACATAGCCACCCAGCGGAAACCAGCCCAGCCCATACTCGGTGTCACCTTTTTTCTTTTTCCATAAAGCAAAATTGAGCACATTCGGAAGCGGGAAAAGGAAGTCGAAAAATATATAGAACTTATTTACTCTAATACCAAAAATACGAGCGAAGATGAAGTGTCCAAATTCATGTAATCCGACCAGAATAGTTAAGGCAAGCAAAAGTTGCCCGATCATTGTTAAAACTGCCATTAGAAAATTTAATAATTTTTATAGATAATATAGGTTATTCGGTCTTAAAATATCCTTTTTTGCAAACGTAAATTTCGGGTTGATAGGTTCCATAATCGCCAGCTACACCAAAAGACCAGATTAGCTCCGCCTGTACTAACGAAAGTAAGTTCAAAAATAGCATACTTATTATTGAAAAGAACGTTTTTTAATTAAAACTTTGTTAAGAATACACAGTACATACAAATTTAGCTTACCATACATGAACCCTTTACAGTACGATTTAATAATTATTGGTGGTGGCCCTATTGGGCTGGCTTGTGGATTAGAGGCGCAAAAGGCAGGTTTGAAGTACCTGATTCTGGAAAAAGGCTGTCTGGTTAATTCTTTATATAATTATCCGGCAAACATGACTTTTTTCAGCACCTCTGAGCGGCTCGAGATAGGAGAGGTGCCATTTGTATCAAACAATGCCAAACCTACCCGTAGCGAAGCGCTGGAATATTACAGACGGGTGGCTGCGCATAAAAAGCTGAATATAAAACTTTTTGAAGAGGTGCAGGAGGTAGTACCCGGTGCAGGCAGAAGCACTTACATGGTAATCAGTAAAAAAAATACTTATGAAACCGAGCATATTATTATTGCGTCCGGTTTTTACGATATTCCGCAAAAGCTGGGGGTAAAAGGCGAAGAGTTACCAAAGGTAACGCATTATTATAAAGACCCGCATTTTTATGCATTTCAGAAAGTGCTGGTAATTGGTGCTAATAATTCGGCCGTTGATGCCGCTTTGGAAACCTGGAGGAAGGGAGCGGAGGTAACAATGGTTATCAGGAAGGATGAGATAGGTAAAAGAGTAAAGTATTGGGCAAAGCCGGATATTGAAAACAGAATTAAGGAGGGGTCAGTAAAGGCGTTTTTTAATGCAGAGGTAGCAGAAATACGTGAGTATGAGGTAGATATCAGAACTCCTGATGGAATTGTAACCATTGAGAATGACTGGGTGATTTCTATGACTGGTTACCAGCCTAACCTGCCGTTTCTGAAAAAAATAGGTATTAACCTTTCGGCAGATGAAATCATGAAACCTGAGTATAATGATGACACAATGGAAACCAATATGAAAAATGTGTATCTGGCCGGGGTAATATGCGGAGGGATGGACACCCACAGCCTTTTCATTGAAAACTCAAGAATACATGCTGAGAAAATTATCCAGAAGATATTAAAAACCCCTGCCTTGTAAGCCGGGGTTTTTAATATAGATTACTGAAGTATTAATGACACCACCTTTGGTTGGATAATGGCATAGTCGGCTACTTTGCCCAACCCTGTATATTGTACTTTAAAGCCTTTGTTTTCTAAAAGATAAATGGCGTCTCGCAGGGTCATGCCCGATACATTGGGGATGTCCTCATTTTCATTGATTTTGCGCCAGGTAATGTTGCTGCCATTTTTTACGGCCTTTGTCCATCCGGCGCTGGCAGGCACATTTTCAAGCCCAAGGGTCTCGCTTACTGCTCTGAAATCCTCGGCGTATCCGCTTTGCTCGTGCGATGTTATCTTCTGTACGTTCGCATTTTTGTTTTTAGGAGGGTGCATGGCAACGTCATAGGCGAAAATTTTGTCGGCAATAGTACGAAACACCGGAGCAGCCACGTCACGGGCATGAACGTTAATACCCTGTGGCTCGTCAATAATCACAGCACAGCTGTATCTGGGGTTGTCTGCCGGGAAAAAGCCTATGAAAGCGGTATAATACTGCCCTTTAACGTATCCGTTTTCTCTTTTTTGAGAAGTACCTGTTTTACCTGCCACTTTACAAAAACCCGTGTTAATGTTTTGGGCTGTTCCGTTTTCAACCACGCCTTTCATCATCTGGTGCACTATTTTAATCGTGCGGTCAGAGCAAATCTGTCCGTCTTTTTTTCCCTCAAACCGTTCAAGAACTCTGTCTGCTTCTCGTATTTCTTTTACTATATAGGGTTGTACCCATTTGCCTCCGTTAGCAATGGCATTATAAAATGTAAGCATTTGCAGGGGGGTAAGGCGGCTTTCATAGCCTATGGCCATCCAGGGTATTGTTGTAGAGCTGAAAGTTGAGCTTTTACTGTCTTTAATAATCGGGTCGGTTTCGCCTCTTAACTGAAACCCTACCGGTTTATCCAGCTTCAGCCTGCTCAGGTAGGCAACAAAATTATTAGCTCTTGAAAACCCAAAATGCTGCTTTACAAGATTATAAATGCCTACATTACAAGAATTTTCAAAAATCTGTTGCACCGTCTGGCTGCCATGTTTGGCGTCGCAGGTTAGTTCAATATTGTTATGTCTGACAGACCCATCGCAGGTTGCACCAAAATCATTGGGGTTTAAATGACTTTTTTCAAGAATGGCCACCATAGTTGCCAGTTTAAATGTAGAACCCGGGTCGGTACCTCCTTTAACGGCATAATTAAAGTCTTCTGTGTAATAAGTCTGGTCGTTTTTATTTCTGCGCGATAGGTTGGTAATGGCCTTGATTTGCCCTGTGGCTACTTCCATTACAATGGCTGAACCATACTTGGCATTGGTACTCATCACCTGATTGCGTAATGAACTCTCTACAATGTCCTGAAAATTAATGTCTATGGTAGTTACTACGTCCTGGCCTGATTCCGGACGTACATCCGGAGAGTCTTCAACCGGTTTCCATACGCCCCCTGCCAAACGCTGAAAAAGGCCTACGCCGTCTCGTCCGGCCAGATAATTATTAAAGCTGAACTCGATACCGAAATCTCCTTTGGTTTGGGTATCGCGGTCTAGTTTACCAATAGACCTCAGGGCCATGTCATCAAAAGGCATTACCCGCCGGTTGAGTTGCTCAAACTTGCCACCGCCTTTCATAGGCCCTTCACGAAAAAACGGAAATTTTTTTATTTTTTCCATTTCCGTAAAATCTACCAGTCGGTCACCCAAAACAACAAAGTGTACTTTGCCCCCTTTGCGGGCATTCATTATTAGTTCACGATACTGCCTTGAGGTGCGGTCCTGAAAAAAACCGGCCATTAAATGGGTAAGAGAATCAAGCTGGGCGTTCAGGTATTTGGGCTTGGCGCGGGTTACATCTATACCTACCCTGTATCGGGGAACAGAGGTGGCCAGAAGGCTACTGCCATCTGCAGCATAAATATTGCCGCGGGTAGCTTTTATTTTCATGGGTTTGCGTTGCACTTTGGCAACTTTATCCATCCATTTTTTTTTCTGGAAATTCTGTACCACAAATATCTGAGCGGCTATCAATGTACCAATTACAAATACCAAACCAAACGTAAGTTTGGCTCGCCATTGAATTTCTTCACGGATAGAGGGCTTAGCTGACATGACTTTATTGATGGTTGTAATCGGCCTGTTATTCTTTTACTACTATTTTGTTTGGCGGCGTTATGTTGTCTTCCAAACCTTTGTCTGATAGTTTCCTGGCAATTTCTGACTGCTTGCTGGCATACATGTAACGCGATTTCTGCGATATATACTCGGCGCGTCTTTCTTCCATATCCAGGCGGGTCTTCTCAATTTTTTTTATAAAACCTTCATAGCTATGCTGAATATAGATATAAAAAATACCCAATGCACCCAGCCATACAATACGTTTGAGCGTTTCGGTAGGAAGCGCGTCTCCTAAATGCAGCCGATTTTTAAGCCATGAATTGATATTATCGAACAGCCCGGCCTTAGGCGCAGCCTTGGGCACAGACGGAGCAGGACGGTGGCGAAAAGTATTAGTTGCCATTCCGGTAGAATTTATGGTTTTATTATAAAAGCACGATTGTAAAACAAATGTATGAAATATCTGATAATTTTCAGAAATAGGCAAACGGTTTTTATGAAATTTAATATCAGAATAAAGGAGACATTAATAAAAAAAATCGCTCCTTTTCAAGAACGATTTTTAGCGGTTATTCTTCAAAAATAACACTGAAAATGATTAAACGGTATTAATCTTACCGCCGGTTGTATGCCTTTAAGCGAAAACTGTTTCCAGATGTTGCTTTTCCGGAAAATTCGGCGTAACCAAATCAGCTTCCGGCTTATAGATATACGGCATCGGGAAGCCTCTCTCCTGGAATGTACCCTCTGCAATGTTATTATAACGCAACTGAACCGACCAGCGAATATTTTTTGTAACGTTTTCGCCCGAGCGGTGGACCAGAAAAGCAGAGAAAACCAGCAGGTCGCCTACTTCAAATTCAGTTTGTACATATTGTTCTTCGGGCAGGTCTTCCTGTATACTACCCAGATAGCCGGAGGTATCTGCTTTCAGCAAACCATCTTTATGGCTGGCAGGCAAAATTTGCAATGAACCAAGGGCTTCTCCACAGTCTACCAAAGGGAACCACATCACTATGCTGTCAAGAGAACCCTGGCCTGTGCGCCAGTCCTGATGCGCACCCAGTTTCCAGTGGCTGCCACCTTTTGACAAATAACGGCTGTTGAACTGCATGGCCGGGCGAACACCGATAATTGGGAAGTCGTAACCGATTGACTTTAACAAATCAACAATTTTGGGGTCAGTACCCAGCCGGTGAAGAGAAATCAGATGTTGCACCTGCTTACCCGTATTAACAAAAGTGGTGAAATCGGCCTCAAAAAAATCAAACATGGCCTGCTCAAACTCATCTTTGTTATTGATATCTACTTTTTTACCCAATACTCTTTCTATTTGTATGGCAAAGAGTTTACGGGCTTCGGTATATATAAGTGCTATTTCTTCTTTATTAAAGAAATTCTTGATTATTATATAACCTTCTTTATTGAATTGTTCTTTCATGGTAACCTTCGCTTTAAACATCAAAAATAAAACAACAGGGCAAAATTAGATGCTGGGGTAAGCTCCAAAAATGATGCTCATCAGTAAATAATTATTTTTCCCGAACGGCATAGCCAAAACCTGCAGCCCCGAAACCATTGCCATTATATAACAGATATTTTTTGTTATTGTGTTCGTAGCAATATGCGTAATCTATCATCTGGTAGTCAAAATCAGCAGGGTTTTCAGATTTATGAATACCTACCAGATTATCTTTGCGTTCCCATTGAAAGCCGTCTTTTGACTCAGCATAGCCTAAGCGATAGCCTTGGTTACGGTCTGTGCGATAATCGCGGGTGTGGCGATAAGAGTAGTACATTTTAAAAATACCATCTTCAAAAAATACACTCGGGCGGCCAACGGCATGCAGAAAATCATCAAAAGGCAAGGCCACATCGCCGGTTGGTTCCCATTTAATGCCATCATCTGAAACTGCCACGCGGCAGTCGTAATAGGGTTCGGGATACCCGTGAATATACTCGCACTTCTGACCAGAAATGTACCACATCATCCAGCGGCCATTTACATACATTACCGATGGCTGTGCTGCCCAGATAGGGTTATGTATAGAGCGGTCCATAATAGGCCCGCGGAACATTTTCTTGAACGTTATGCCACCATCAGTACTAACCGACAAACCCATTGACAGCCGGTATGAATTATGGGTACGGTTCCAGCCGGTATAATATAACCAGATATCACCATTGGATTGCGGCACAAACCATGAAGGCATGGCTCCGGTTTCGTCATATTCGCCCGGCCCGCCTAAATCAAGAACGAAAGTGTCGTGCACATAGAGAATCTTTGTAGGGTCATCATAATCTACATCAATAAATGTCGGGCGTGATTGGCCGTGATCATCTCTTGATGAAAAGTAAACTCTTAAAAAGTCATTATGTTTATAAGCATACGGCACCTGCGCATGCGAACGGCTATGAGCCAATGTTCCGTCAGGTTTGTATATTACTCCTTTTTTTTGCCAGATATGCCCCCCCGCCCCTAAAGGGGTGCTCGAATATTTAGTATTTAGCATTCCTTTGATTTTATTTAATATTTCTTCGGTGGAATTACTTAAAACTTTATTGGTAACTCTTAGCACGGTAATCCCAACCGATTGATAGAATTCGTCCTTTTCTTTATCTATTAACTTCTGTTCAGTAGTTTTATGAATACTACCATCAATTTCAATAACCAACTTGACAGAATGGCAATAAAAATCGGCTATGTAATTGCCAATTGGGTGCTGTCTTTTGAAACGCAAACCTAATTGGCTTTTTGACAGATAATGCCACAGATGCTCCTCCATTGGTGTGGAATTCGCTCTTAACTTTGCTGCCCTTTCAAAGATAATGCTGCCTGCCCCATAAAACATATTCTCTTTCATGTGCAATGATATCGATGGCTTTTTGTTTTAACTCCCCTTTAGGGGCGGGGGGTGTTCTTCCTATTCCTCTCAGCCCTTATTCTCCAGTTATCTTTAATATCTTTACCCGGTATCTGTAGGTTTACGTTTACGGTTGGGGCTTTTTTGGTTTTTTTGAACTCCAAAACGTAATACCCATTACCAAAAATCCATTGCAGTTTTACATCTTTTACATTTTTAGGTAGATCCTGCAATGGCACCTGGTCGGCAAACATGGGGTTAGCATCCATCAGAATCTGATAGGTTTTCTGGTCTCTCAGCCAGGCACCTACGCTTTCGTCACCTACAACCACTCTGCCACCAATTTTAACTACACGGTTAAACTCTTCAAATGCCTTGGCTCTTTCGGCAAAGGTATTGATGCCACCAAAATGAAAAACGGCATCAAAGAAGTTATCTTCAAACGGTAGATAAGAACCGTTACCGATGAAATAGTCAATTTTAACATCTTTTTTATCAGCAAACTTTTCTTTGGCATGACCAAGCATGGCAGGAGAAAGGTCAGATAAAACGGCATGACCACCCGGAGTGATTTTATCAATAATAAAGGCTGAATCTTTTCCTGTACCAGCGCCTACTTCCAGAACTTTCATGCCGGGTTTCAACTTCAACAAGCCAATCATCAGTTTTCGAGTTGCGGCTTCATTGGCATGTAAAGATTGAAAAACCCAGGAAACCCCACGGTCGTAACGCAAATGTGCATCGTTATAGGCTACCTGTTCTTTGCGGTCTTGTTCGAAGAGTTCTTTCGGATAAACCAGATCAACAATGTTGTTTATATCATAAGAGATAGGTTCTTCCTGAGAGGTATTATGAAGGGTTTTGCCGTCGGCCGATACAACAAGTCTGGTTCTGGTTTTCGGGCAAATAAGCTGGTCAAAAAATTGAGTCATTATCGATGTATATTCTGATTTAAAGCGTCAAAGTTCAAGATTTTTAATGAAAAAACCATGTTTATCCGGTTTATTCTATTGGGCGGTTTATCTGTAAAAACCTGTTAGTTAGGCCAACAAGTAAATGGCACTAAATAGTATTTACAAATTTATATCCTTACTGGAAACCTCAGCTTTTACGGCCGGATTCCCTTTCCAGATACTCCAAGGTTCAGTTTTGGTTTTGGTTAGGTTGGCACCCATGGCTATCAGTGTTCCTTCGCCTATGGTGCAGCCGTCGCGGATGGTAGCGTTGACACCAAAGAATGAGTATTCTCCGACCAGACATCTACCCGATAACACCACGTGGGAAGTGAAATAGACGTGGTCTCTGATTTCGCCATGATGACCGATGTGGTTACCGCTCCAAAGCACTACATTATTGCCTATTTTTACAAAAGGCTGAATGGTGTTATCTTCCAGTATAAAGCAGTTTTCTCCAATCTGGTCGGTTAGAACTGTGGCTTTAGAGCTGATGTAAGAGATACAATCATAGCCCAGTGCTTTTATTTCTCCGTAGATTTTAGCCCGGATCTGATTCATTTTACGTTCGCTCAAGGGGGCAAAGAACTTGTATTCTGTAGGCGGGAACAAAGCAGGCACATCTTCAAATGCTACCAGCTGAATACCACAGAAAGTAGTTTCACCTTCTTTTATGTAATCTCTGTTTTTTGTGAAGGCTACTATCTCATGTTCTGAGTCATGCGTGAGATAATAATGGGCCAGTTCTGCCACTAATTCTGTACCGAAAACTACTACTTTTGCCATTTTGGTGTTTTTATTTTAAACCAACTCAAATTCTTTTAAATATTGCTGAATTGCATCTGCCGGGCAAAACATCAGGGTATCAATCATAGAAAGCCAGGGCACAAATTCATTTTTAAACTGATTGTACTGAATCGGCTTTGCCTTGATAAAATTAAGTAAGATTTTATTATCAGCAAATAATTGCTTGTCGTAGATGGCCATTCCTCCAATCGGGTTAATGTAATGGCCGGCGTTTTCCTGCTTGCAGATATCAAGAATCCGCTCCTGTGCTTTCAGATGCTGATTGTTATAAACAACCGAACTTTCTACAAATTCGGTTTTAATGCCTAAATAACTGCTGGTTGTTTTCAGACTTTTGGTGCATAACTCGGCAATATTTGCCGGTTCTGACTGAAAAACTTCTGCCAGAATCGCAAATGTTTCGTTATAAAAAGGCGCTTTTTTGTATGATTGCTCGATGGTTCTTAGAAATTTCTTTGACCATGCCTGCAGGTTATCAACTGCTATATCTCTGATGAGTCGATTCTGGCTGGCATTAACCAAGGGCAGTGTAAAGAGTGATGCCTTGCCCGCCACTAATATATTGTTGCGGTTAATCCAACCCTTATTGATATAGGCCACGTCGTCATACACAATAAATTTATCAACCGCATTGATTAACTGAAAATAACCAATGTATGGAAAAATATAAGGTTGCATGATTCCGATTGTCATGGCTTGTCAGTGGCTTTAGTTTTTAATTTTCTAAGAAAAAACGAACTTTCTTTAACAGGTGTATCATTGTGCTCATCTTTTTTACTCAATTCAATGTCTCCTTCCTCAAATGGCAATACTCCTTCCGAGTAGAACAGATATTCAGCCTCGGCCGGAATCGGTTTCAGTCTGCTGCGGAAAGGGTGTATAGGTATTAACCTGCGTTTAAAGTCTTTTCCCCATAGCGGATACTCAAAATCTTCATGCTCCTGCTGCGTACCTAAGGCAACCACGGCATCTTTGGGTACTATTTCATCAAACTTCTGGTAGGCTTCATAAATGTCTGGTCGGGCAACCGTCAGCTGTTCCATCCTGCTCATATTGAAGATGTTTTTCTCTCCGAATACCGGATGAATCCTTGTATACAATATGGTGCAAATGGCCGAAACCGCTATTAAAATACAACATACCACTTGCCAGTACTGCCATAGCTTGCGTTTTATGCTAAATAAATAGAACACAACAAGTAAGGGCATACACCACACAGCCATGTTTAGAAAATAACGCGCCTTGATGGGGTCGTAGGGTGCTGAGTAACATAATGATAAAAAATGCAACAGGGCAGCAATTGCTAAAATTCCTAAGCCTTTCTCAAGCGGGGTGATGGCGCGGTAACGGCCTATAAATCTAAACAGTAAAATAACCAATGCAGGAAGCACCATACCAAAACTGATGATTCCCCAGTAAGGGCGTTCGATATAGAATCGGATGGGGTGGTCGAAAGAAAAATAAGATACTACAGTAAATCTTTCTCCTTCAAGATGCAGCCGGCCAAGCATTTTGTCTGGTATTACTCTGAATACATCATTGACCCGTTTGCCAGCAGGCGTGCTGCGCAAGCCATCTAAATTCAGGAAATCAGAAGAGTAACGCCCGGCATTCAGAGCCATGTTTTTTACTTTATCTTTTGTGCTGTAATCTTCTATCCCATGCCATTTCATCACTATCGGCGGGGCAGAGAGGCTGCCCAGGCTAAACCGGCCAACTTCTTTTATGTTGCCGATGTATCCTGTCGGGAGCGCATATATACCTACACTAAGCATAAAGCTAATCAGAAACAGATTGATATTCTTATAGAATTCTTTTTTGATTAATACCGTGTAAACTGCCACTGCAAAGGCAGCAGGTGCTATTAAAAGAAAGGTAACTTTATGGCCTATCCAGACACCGGCTATCAGGCTGATCAATAGTATGTTAAGCGGTGTTGGTTTTTGCCTGAATGCAAATAAGCAATAAGCCAGAATACCCAGATAAGCTGTAAGTACGATGTCCGATTCGGTAGTGGTGGCCTGTATCAATGCCGTTGGTAATAAAAGTGTTACCAACCCGGTAAAAACAGAAGCAACAAAGTTTTTAGAGATTTTAAACGCCAGGGCATAAGCTGACAAGCCAAATATCCAGTATGACAGATAGTGTATTACTTTAAATCCTTTTTCGCCTAGCAAATGGAAGAAAAACATCTGCAAAGTTGGCAGAGAATTAGGATAAAAATCGATGGTCCAGGTGGTGCCTTGCAACCTGTTCATGTTGCCGTTTTGCAGGTAAAGTGCGCATTTTACCAGATGGCCTGTCATGCTATCCCATTCATTGGGGTAGGTAACAAAGAAAATAACAAGATTAAGAACTGCCGTAGCCACCGCTGCAAATGAAAGTACGCCAAATGAAATCTTATTTGCAAACGAAAGACCTGCCCACGCAGTTTTTGCTTTGTTGTTTAACTGGCTGAATCCTTTAGCCAGAGTAAAGTTCTGCGGATTACTAACCTGCCTGAAAACAACATAAAACAACAGGGCAATCAAATTGACAGACACCCCCCAGGCCCAGGGCTGGTTAATAAGATTGAACTCAGATAAGATAAAGCCAGTAGGAATAATGCACGACACCAGCCCAAGAAACAGTTTCAGGGAGTAATCACTCAGGCTTTCAGAGATATAAACTGAATTTCGATGGATTTGCCATATAAAACCCAAAAAGAGGAACAGAAATATCCAATACATTCAAAAATGGTGGTTTCGTTGGGTGCAAAGGTAAGACGTTATGTCAGTTTGTCCTACGGTCATATCAAAAACTCAAACAAATCAGGCTTTTTATTGATGTATTCAAATGGTATATTGTGTTCTTCCAAACGCTGAATCAAAGGCTGGTAGTCTGATTTCTGTTTCAACTCTATACCCACCAGTGCTGGGCCGCGCTCGCGAGAAGTTTTCTTCGAGTATTCAAAATATACGATGTCGTCTGTAGGGCCCAGTACATCGTTCAGAAATTCTTTAAACGCACCGGCGCGCTGAGGAAAACGGATAATGAAATAATGTTTAAGCCCTTCATATAGCAGCGACCGTTCTTTGATTTCTTCAGTACGGGTAATATCATTATTACCACCTCCTATAATGCACACGACGTTTTTGCCTTTGATTTCATCTTTCAGAAAATCAAGGGCTGAAACCGACAAAGCACCTGCGGGTTCGGCAACTATGGCTTCTTCATTATACAGTTCCAGAATGGTTGAACACACTTTCCCTTCCGGAATCAGGATAATTTCATGATTAAGGTTTTGTTTGCACACCTCAAAGGTCAGGTCTCCTGCTCTTTTTACGGCGGCGCCGTCAACAAATTTATTGATTTCTTCCAGTGTTACAACGTGGCCTGCTTCCAACGATTTTTTCATGGTAGGAGAGCCCTCCGGTTCAACCGCTATCAGCTTTGTTCGTGGCGACAGTTGTTTAAAAACCGTAGAAACCCCTGAGGCCAGTCCGCCACCACCAATGGCAAAAATGAGGTAGTCTATCTTGAAATTGGCATCTTTAAATATTTCAAGGCCTACGGTTCCCTGTCCTTCAATTACCTGCAGGTCATCAAACGGATGGATGAACGTGGCTTTCTGCTCTTCACAAAAGTTTTTGGCAGCAAAGTAGGCGTCGTCGTAGGTATCACCCACCAGCTCTATTTTTACAAACTCTTTGCCAAACATACCTACCTGCTTTATTTTCTGAGCAGGGGTAGTGGTAGGCATAAAAATGGTGCCTTTTACACCCAGTTTACGGCAGGCGTATGCCAGGCCCTGGGCATGATTACCCGCGCTGGCGCATACCACACCCTTATCTAGTTGCTCTTTTGGCAGGCTGGCCATTTTGTTGTAAGCGCCCCTGATTTTATAAGAACGCACTACCTGTAAATCTTCACGTTTCAGATACACATTGGCTCCGTAACGTTCAGACAGATTCAGATTATGCATTAAAGGTGTGTGCGTAGCTACGTCTTCCAGCCTTTCGGCTGCTACATACATATTGTCAATATCCGGAAGAGTCAGTTGTTTTTCTGGCACTGTTTTGTTGATGCTGGTCATTGGTTAAATCTGTTTTTAACCTGAAATAATTATAAGAACCCATTCGGGCGGTAGATAAATACCCGAAAGAATTTTTTGCCAAATGTAATAAAAAATAAAATGAGTAGGCAAAATACCTACTCATTGAATGATTTAATTCTATTTAATGCAAGAATTAGTTTCTTTCAGGTCTCAGGCTACGTACAGTAGCGCCTGCCTGCCACATTTCTGAATCACGTAGTTCGGCCAATTCAACTTCCAGTTTTTCACGGTAGTCTGGCTGAGAGTTACGTTCAATAGACTGAGCGGCTTCTTTTTGTGTTTTTACACTGTTATATAGTTTTTTGAACACCGGTTTGCTGGCATCGCGGAAAGGCTTCCACCAGTCAAGCGCACCGCGTTGAGCAGTTGTTGAACAGTTGGCGTACATCCAGTCCATACCGTTTTCTGCTACCAATGGCATCAATGATTGTGTTAACTCTTCTACAGTTTCGTTGAAAGCTTCAGAAGGCGAGTGGCCGTTTTCACGTAGTACTTCGTACTGAGCCGCAAAGATACCCTGAATAGCGCCCATCAAAGTACCTCTTTCACCTGTAAGGTCAGAAGTTACTTCGCGGTAGAAGTCAGTTTCAAACAGGTATCCTGAACCTACACCGATACCCATGGCAATGGCTGTTTCGCGGGCATGGCCTGAGGCATCCTGATACACGGCAAAGCTTGAGTTCAAACCTTTACCTTCTACAAACAGGCGACGAAGCGAAGTACCAGAGCCTTTAGGGGCAACCAATACGACGTCAACACTCTTCGGAGGTTTGATGCCCGTTTTTTTGCTGTAAGTGATGCCGAAACCGTGAGAGAAGTACAAAGTTTTACCTTTTTTAAGGTGTTGTTTAACGGTTGGCCATAATTGAATTTGAGCTGCATCAGACAAAAGGAAACAGATAACAGTACCTTTTTTCAATGCATCTTCAATGTTGAAAAGTGTTTTGCCCGGTACCCAACCATCTGCAACTGCTTTGTCGTATGTTTTGCCGGGGCGTTGTCCAACAATTACGTTGAAGCCATTGTCACGCATATTCATTGCCTGACCAGGCCCCTGCACTCCGTAGCCAATTACTGCGATGGTTTGGTTTTTCAAAAACTCTCTTGCTTTTTCAAGAGGGTACTCTTCGCGGGTTACTACTTCTTCTTCAACACCGCCAAAATTTAACTTTGCCATTTTATTGTTTTTGTTTTGTGTTTATGCGATAAAAATATGATACTACTATAAATAATACTCCCATTCTGTAATTTCTTCGGGCAGGTATTCAATCAGCCCCTGCGGGGTTTTGCCTACCGCTACTCTTCCTGAGCGAACGAACTCTATAATACCATGTGGTTTGATATACCGGAAGAAATCAAATATTTCTCTTTCTGTACCGGTTTTTTCAATCACAACGTAATCAAGCCCCCAGTAAACTACCCAGGCCTTATAAACCTTATTGATGTTTTCAACATCTATTACCTTGCCATCAATAGGGGTTGAAATCTTAAAGAGGGCGATTTCATTGTAAACGATGTCTTCATTCAGATAACCGAAAACAGCTAAAACTTCTACAACCTTACGAATCTGGCGTACCAGCTTTTCTACCTCTTCACGTTTGTCATGTTTGATGACAATCGTAAAGCGTGAGATACCCTTTCGTTCGGTTTCAGAAACAGTCAAAGATTCAATGTTGATTCTTCTTCTGGTAAAAATTATTGTGATTTTGTTGAGTAATCCGATGCTATTTTCGGTAAATACGCAAATAGTGTATGTTGTCATTAATAATCAGGAATTAGTGAATTAGCGGATTAGCGAATAATTTGAATGACAAACGGTTTGATTCGCTCATTCGTCATTAGCCATTCACTATTACTCCAGTCGTATTTCAGACACGCTTGTGCCTGCCGGAACCATCGGGAATACGTTTTCCTCTTTTTCTACCAATACCTCCAGCAGATAGGCTTTGTCTGACTGCAGTAGCCTGTCAAGCGACTCGCTGAGGTTTTCTCTTTCAGCACAGGTATGGCCTTCAATGCCAAATCCTTTGGCTATGGTAATGAAATCTGGATTCTTTAATTCAACGAATGAGTAACGGTTGTCGAAGAACAATTGCTGCCATTGGCGTACCATACCCAGATAATTGTTGTTCAGGATAATCATTTTAACTGCCAGCCCGCTTTGCGCAATGGTTCCCAGCTCCTGGATGGTCATCTGAAAACAGCCATCGCCAATAATGCCTACCACTTCGCGTTCAGGCGCTCCCATTTTGGCGCCGAATGAAGCCGGAATAGCAAATCCCATAGTACCTAATCCGCCGGATGCAATATAAGAATTAGGCTTCCGGAACTGGTAATACCGTGCCGTTACCATCTGGTGCTGGCCAACGTCTACCACAATACAGGCTTCACCTTTGGTTTTGTCAGACAACATGGCAACCACTTCTGCCATTTTTATCTTACCTTCACCTTTCAAATCGCGAAGCGTTACTTTCTGGTGTTCTCTGGCATCCAGTTTCCTGAATTCGTTTTTCCAGGCAGTAAATTCTCCTCTCTTAACCAGCGGCATCAGCATTTTCAATGCTTCTTTGGCATCGCCAACTACAGGCGCCTCGGTTTTCTTTATTTTCTCTATTTCAGAAGGGTCTATTTCTATATGAATGATTCGCGCCTGTTTGGCAAACCTTGTTGCATCGCCGGTTACGCGGTCATCAAAGCGCATCCCGATGGCAATCAACACATCGCACTGGTCTGTCATTACATTAGGTGCATACATGCCATGCATACCCAGCCAGCCCATATAATTGGGGTGGTCAATCGGTACGGCAGACAAACCTAATAAGGTGCTGGCGCAAGGCATATCTGTTTTTTCAATAAACTCAAGCAGCTCTTGTACGGCATCAGCAATTAATACACCGTGGCCAAACAATATATAGGGGCGTTTAGCCTTGTTAATCAGCTCGGCGGCTTTTTCAATCTGCTCTTGCTTAGGCACAATGCGAGGGCGATACGTTACCAGTTTATTTACCTTTTGGTAACTGAACTTGTCTGTCATTTTACCTGCCTGTGCGTCGCGGGTGAAATCTATCACAACCGGGCCGGGCTTGCCAGCCTGGGCAATGTAAAATGCTTTGGCCATTACCTCTGGTACTTCATCAGGGCTGGTGATCTGGTAATTCCACTTGCAAACTGGCGTGGTTACGCCAATCATGTCAGTTTCCTGAAATGCATCTGTACCCAATAAAGTAGATTTAACCTGGCCTACAATACAAACCAATGGGGTGCAGTCAATAATGGCGTCTGCTATGGGTGTTATCAGGTTTGTGCCACCCGGGCCAGATGTTACCAGACAAATACCGGGGCGACCACTGACACGCGCATAACCCTGCGCGGCATGGCCGGCACCCTGCTCATGACGGACAAGTATATGGTTAAGACGGTCTATATAGTCATAGAGGGCATCATAAGTAGGCATAATAGCGCCACCGGGGTATCCGAAAATGGTTTCTACGCCTTCGGCCAGCAGGCACTCCATCATGGCTTGTGCACCTGTAAGATATTCTCTCTTTTGGGGCTCTTCAAGGGGTAAAGTTAATACCTCCTGCTTGGCTTCTACTTCTAATAAATTTCCCATGTCAGAGTGGTTTTTAATGTATCCTTATATTGTTGTAAGTCTTTTCGCCGGTTATCTTTTGCAAATATTGCTGAAGCCGCTGTTCCGGTTTACCGGCTTTGTCAGTTACAGGTCAGTTACGCAACCTTCGCTAGCCGAACTTACATTTTTGATGTATTTTCTAAGTACTCCTCTTTTAAATGTTGATTCTTTCGGTTGCCAGGCTGCCCTGCGTTCGGCCAGTTCTTCGTCTGACACGTGCAGAATCAGCTTGTTGTCAATGGCATCAATAGTAATTTTGTCGCCATCTTTTACCAAGGCAATTGTGCCGCCATCAAATGCCTCCGGTGTTACGTGGCCTACTACAAAACCGTGTGTACCACCCGAGAAACGGCCATCGGTAATCATGGCTACTGAATCGCCGAGTCCGGCACCCATTACTGCTGAGGTTGGCTTAAGCATTTCTGGCATACCCGGCCCGCCTTTCGGGCCTTCATTGCGGATTACCACTACATGCCCTGCTTTTATTTCGCCTTTGCTCAAGTACTCAATTACTTCTTCTTCACGCTCACATACTTTGGCGATACCTTCAAATTTTTCGCCTTCTTTTCCGGTTATTTTTGCTACCGCACCTTTTTCGGCCAGGTTTCCGTACAAAATCTGTAAGTGGCCAGTGGCTTTAAGCGGACTGGTAACCGGGCGAATTATACTTTGTGTGCTGAAATCAAGGTCTGGTACATCCTGCAGGTTTTCGGCAACGGTTTTGCCCGTTATGGTGATGCAGTCGCCGTGCAACAAACCGTTTTGTAATAGATACTTCATTACTGCCGGCACACCACCAATGGGGTGCATGTCTTCCATATAATATTTACCTGAAGGTTTCAGGTCGCCCAATAAAGGTGTGCGGTCTGAAATGGCCTGAATGTCATCTAATGTAAATTCTACACCTGCCGAAGAGGCAATGGCGAGGTAGTGTAACACCGCGTTGGTAGAACCACCTAATGCCATTACTACTGTAAGTGCATTTTCAAATGCCTTGCGTGTCATGATGTCACGCGGTAGTATCTGTTTTTCAAGAAGCACTTTCATGGCGGCACCAATGGCAAGGCATTCTGCCTTTTTGCCTTCGTGTGTGGCCGGGTATGATGAGCTGTTTGGTAAGCTCATGCCCATTGCCTCAATAGATGACGCCATCGTGTTGGCTGTGTACATACCACCACAGGCACCCTGGCCCGGAATTGAGTTCTGGATAACGCCTTTATAATCTTCGTCAGATATATTATTGGCAAACTTTTTACCCAATGCCTCAAAAGCCGAAACGATGTCCAGCTTCTGTCCGTGGTAATAACCTGACTTCACGGTGCCGCCATAAACCAATATGGCAGGGCGGTTTAGGCGTGCCATGGCCATCATGGCGCCCGGCATGTTTTTATCGCAACCTACAACGGCAATTACACCATCATACCATTGAGCCGACACCACGTCTTCAATTGAATCGGCAATGATATCGCGGCTGGGTAATGAGTAACTCATGCCGTCGTTTCCGTTGGTCATTCCGTCTGAAACACCAATCGTATTAAAAATCAGCCCAACCATTCCGTTTTCCTGCACGCCTTTTTTTACATGCACCGAAAGCCCGTTCAGGTGAATGTTACAGGGGTTGCCCTCATAACCGGTACTGGCTATACCAATCTGGGGTTTTTCCATGTCTTCTTCTGTAAGGCCAATGGCATATAGCATGGCTTGTGCGGCAGGGTTTGTTACTTCCTGTGTTAGCGTTCGACTGTATTTATTGAGAGTGGTCATTGAAATTGAATGGGGTGATTTAAGTCTTAAATAATATTTTGTTCATAAAAAAACCTTCTTCACTGTGTGAAGAAGGTCGTCAGGCTATGGTCATGCGTCCTCCTTCACACTCGCTAGGCGAGCAGGTGAATAATTAGAACGATAATGACTCTATGTTGGCTCATGAATAAACTTCTCTATTTGCGAAAATTCGCTAAGTGCGAATCGTATTCTATACAAATGTAGGCGAAAGGATTTTTTAATTCCAAATTTTTTAAAATAAAATTTCAGAATTTCCATTTTTTTGCACTTTTCTAAGTTAGCTTTAGGCTAATTCAAAGATTTTTTATACCCCTGCAATCTCTTCGTAGGTGGCCTGAATGCTTCTCTGGATGCCATCGCCCTGCATTTGGGTTACGCCCGGAATAGCCGTGGTCTTTAAAACTTCTTCTTTCGTTTTACCGGCTTTTACTTCGCCTTCTACAAAACTCCATAGCTTTGCCAGGTAGTCCTGAAACACCTTGATGTCTTCTTTATTACCGGTTATTTTTTCAGGGTCGAACGCATGGCCGAAAACAAAAAGCGTTTGGTTATCAAAAGTTGACAGCGTTTTGTCAAGCACGGTAAGCCAGCTTTTAACAGATGCCCCGGCAGCACGGTCTACAAAAGGGTATCGGCGGTTAAAAAGCAAATCGCCCATGTGAGCCACATTGGCTTGCTCAAAATGTATAATGCTGTCGCCATTGGTATGTCCGGGTCCAAAATAATGGGCTTTAATGGTCTCTTTACCAACTTTTTGTTTCCAGGTGTCGGTAAAGGTTATGTCAGGATATAACTGTTTGTCTTCAGTTTTGGCCTTTTCTGCGGCTAATTTCTGATTTTTTAGTGAATTACTATGGGCAACTACATGTTCAGCAATGCCTTTGAAAGCAATGTTGCCGCCCGAATGGTCGCCATGATGATGGGTATTGATAAGCAGTTGTATTGGTTTCTCTGATATTTTTTTCAGCTCACCAATCAGGTGATTCGACTGCTCAGGGAATTGAGAGTCTACCACGGCCAGGCCTTTAGGCGTAACCAGATAAGCTATAGTGCCACCGCGTTCAGTAAAAACACCTACGCCACCGCGTAAATCTTTCAGTTTATACGGATTCTGCGCCAGAATATTGGCCAGTAATTCTTTGCCAGAAAGAGCAAATGCCCCAAGAGTAAGGCCTGTGGTTTGTACAAAATTTCTGCGGTTCATAGGTCTAAAGATTAGAGGTTCTGTATGCTAATGTGTTACTAAACAGGTTGTTATGCTTGATCTGCTTATTCGTCTTTCAAAGCAGCTTCTACCATGTATCTGACGGATACGTCGTTGGATAGCAAAAGCCGCATCAGATGATTTTCACGCAGTTTCATGGTTCGCATGATGTCTTTAACCGGCAAACCCTTTTGGTGCAGGCTGCGTGCATGCCCGCCAAAGTCTTCAAAATACTGTAATTTGGCCTGTAATTGCTGTTTACCATCTTTTAACCGGGGGTGGTGCCCACAAAAAAGTACATCAAAATTGTATTGAAGTATATTTTTCATAGACGCTACCTGCTGCCAGAATTTCTCGCCTTTTCTGAAAACCCTGATCCGGATACCCACAAACAAGTCGCCTGAAAACAGCCAGCCTTTGTTGGGTTCAAGAAAAACCGTGTGGTCGTCTGAATGCCCCGGTGTATAAATAGGTACTAATTGGTGGTTTGGCGTTTCAATAATGGCAGGGAAGTGGTGTATATGGCTTTCATAAGGTGTAATATGCCCGAAAAGCACTTTCTCATAAGGATGCAGACCGAAGCCTTTTTTTATTTTTTCTTGGGTTGTTGCGTGGGCAAATACCTCAGCCTGATGCTCAATGGCCAGCGCAGCTACATTACCTGAGTGGTCTTCATGAAAATGCGTCAGCAAAATTTTTTCAATTCTTTTGTCCTTAAATGTGGCTTTTACTTTTTCTCGGCAGTGCGCCTGGGCGGTATCAATTAATACGTGGTCAAAAACAAAACAGTACACATTAAACCAGGGTTTGCCGATAGGAGCATAACCAAAACGGAAAAGCTCAACATCGGCAAACTTTCTATGTTTCAGATATTGCATTTTTCTAAGAAGTAAAACATTAATTTACTCCACCTGTATTATTTTACGGTTTTGTAAATCTCATCGCCAATAGCTGTTCTGATGTTCAGCGTACTTATCTTCGTGTTATCACGGGTTGGGTAAACACGGTTTGATAAGAAAACGTAGGCAAAATTATATTTAGGGTCTACCCAAACGAAAGTACCTGTAAAGCCTGAATGACCATAGCTTTCAGGTGTTGCCAGTGTTGGCCCGTTGGCCACCTTAGGGTTAAAGTCTATTTTGTCAAATGCAATTGCTCTTCTGTTTTTTAGTTCAGGAAACTGGTAACGGGTGCACTCATCAACCACCTCGGGCTTAATAAACTGCTTGCCGCCGTAAGTTCCTTTTTGCAGATAAAGCTGCATCAGTTTCATTAAGTCGTTGGCATTGCCAAACAAACCTGCGTGCCCCGAAACGCCATTGAGCATACCGGCGCCTTCATCATGCACACGCCCGTGTATGAGTGTATGCCTGAATAAAGTATCGCGCTCACTGGGTACAATCTGAGATTTAGGATAAAAGCGCAGCGGATTATAGGTAAGGCTGTTTGCCCCTAGTTGTTTGTAAGTTTTTTTCAGGTAGTCTTCCCAGGGCATGCCTGTTATGCGCGGCATAAAAGTCGGGTAGGCGTAGTAATGTAAATCGCTATACACATAGCCCTGCTCGGGTTTAACAGGCGAATCTTTAATGGCATTGAAAATTTTCTCTCTGTAATCTTTGTGCAGCCACAGGCTGTCTGTCAGTTGAACCGTGTAATCATCCGACGGCTCGTTAGCAATCGTATTCTTTTTCCAAACCAATGTAACAGGCGACAGCGTTTCTTTCCACAGATTTTTATCTTCTTTAATGGCTTTCATGAGCATGGCATAGTATTTCTTTTTGCTCATTAAAAATTTCCTTTTGTATTTCTGTGCATACTTAGCTTTAAATATGGGGCTGTTCATTACGGTCTTTACCGAGTCTATGCAGTCCATCCAGAACGGAATCCAGGCTTTCAGGCCTGATTTATGGGTAAGCATGTCTCTGAACCGCAGATTTGCCTTATTTGAGTTGTCAAATTCTGTGTAGTAGTCCTTAAAGGTTTTGTCGAGGTCAAACTTGTTTTCGCTCATTAACTGCATTACAGCCAGTAATGATGTACTTACTTTGGTAACCGAGGCCAGGTCATACAGGTCGGTTAATTTTACCTTGCCGTTTGATACCGCATTGGTTTGTGCCGCCCCTGCCTGTATAGAAGCAGCGCTTTTTACTTTTTCGTCCATCACATCATTTTTATTACCGGCGCTTAAAACCATTTCATTAGCTGTATTCAGGCCTGCTTTGGCGGCTTCGTAAGTATGGTATCCAAATGCTTTGTGGTAAATAACCCTTCCGTCTTTGGCTACCTCAAGTACCGCACCGGGGTATGCTTTTTCTTTCAGACCCAGATTTACTACCGAGTCCATCCGGGCATTGAAAACCTTACTGTCAAGCCCAACCATTTCGGGTACACCATAAGCCAACCGACCGATTGACTGGGTTTGTTTGCCAGATTCCAGGCGATAATTTTCATTAACAGTTACAGGCAGCTTACCAATAAACGGAATAGCCCCGAAAATGGCTTGTGCCGAGGCCTCTTCCATGTAGGGGGTTAGCTGATACGCCATTACAACGGCTTTAGCCTTGTCAAGGTCTTCAAATTTATCCAACGAATAAGGGTTGCCAAAGAGCGTTACTACGGCTTTGCCGGTATTTACCAGGGCTTTTACAGCCTTTTTATTGGCATCAGTAACACCATATTTAGCAGCCGGACGAATATTATTCAGGTGTACACCCACCAGTATGAGGTCATATCCTGAGACTTGCTCCAGCATTTTGCTGATGTCGGCATCGGTGGCATTGGCCGGTAAATTGAAATTATCAACCGTAGTATAGTTAGCCGCCATTTTCTGAAAAGCCGTTGGCTGAACAGCATCAACAGAAACCACTGCAATTTTGGCTGTCAGGTCTTTAACGGGCAAAACACTTTCTTCATTTTTTATGAGTGTAAGGGCTGCTTCGGCAAACTGACGGTTCAGCACGTCTGACTTCGTGGTGTTCAGGTCTTGTATCAGATTATTAATTTCTATTGGTTTATATTTATCTAAACCTACCCATGATTTAGCCATCAGGATTTTCTTAACCCTGAAATCAATTTCTTCCTGGGTTATTTCCTTATTGGCAACGGCTGCTTTAATGGCTGCTATGGCTGCCGGCACATCTTCGAAGGTTTCAAGGATATCATTACCTGCCAGAATGGCTTTTACATTGGCTTGCCCGTTAGGGAAGTATTTTACCGCTCCCTGCATATCCATGGCATCAGTAAATACAAGACCTTTAAATTTTAAATCATTACGGAGCAAATCAGTAACAATATTTTTTGAGAGCGTAGACGCCAGATTTTTAGCGCTGTCTAAAGCCGGAATACTCAGGTGGGCTGTCATGACACCGCTGAGGCCGCTGTTCATGAGCATACGGTAAGGGTAAAGCTCAATATTATCCAGCCGTTTTTTGTCGTGGCTTATCAGGGGTAAATCATAGTGAGAGTCTACGCCTGTATCACCATGCCCCGGAAAGTGCTTGGCCGACGTCAGAATGCGCTCGCTGTTCATGCCCTGCATATAGGCAATGGCCTTAGAGGCCACGTCATATTTGTTTTCACCGAACGAGCGGAAATTGATAACCGGGTTGTTGGGGTTATTATTGACATCTACTACAGGGGCATAATTGATGTGCACGCCCATTCTGCGGCATTGACGGGCTATTTCAGCGCCCATCTCGCGTATATCTGCTTCTTTACCTCTGATGGCGCCTAGCGTCATCTGATAAGGGAACCGAACGGTACTATCCAGTCTCATGGCCAGTCCCCATTCTAAATCCATTCCTATCAGCATGGGTACTTTAGACATCCCCTGCAGCTCATTTACAATGCGAGCCTGTGTGGTTGGCTGGCCAGCAAAGAAAACCAGACCGCCCACTTTGTAATCCTGTACCCATTTTCTGAGCTTTTCAACGTTATATCCCTGGCCTGAAGTATTTCCCCGCGGCATCAATAACTGACCGATTTTTTCGTCTAACGACAGGGTTGCGAAAACAGAATCTACCCAGCGTTGGTTATAGTTATTGAGGAAATCGGGGCTTTTTTGAGCAAAGGAAGATAGCAGACTGAAAAACAGAAAACAGAGCAGGAATACTTTTTTCATGAGTTTAAGATTTTGTCGGAACAGAAATCAAAAATAGACAATAAATCTGTATGGTTTCAAAAACCAGAGCATATTTAATGATTTTACTGCCACTATGCCATGTATATAGAATTGGCACTTGGTTTGAGCAATAAAAAAAGCACAGAAATATTTTAATTATACAAAACGTTTTGTACATTCACTCTGACATTCTGGCAGATAAATACGAGTCATTAATGGTTTTTTAGAAGGGTGTTCAGCAGGTTTTTACCAGATAATTAACTAATGTTTGCTGTTAAATAAAACGGGTTTTTTTAAGAAAAAGCCTTATAGAAGAACCTAAATTTGTGGTACATGAATCGTGAACTAATCTCCAGCCTTATGATGGGACGCCAAGACGTAGAAAATGTGGAAATGATTGAAATCGCTTCACCGGATGAAGTGATGGAGAATGAAAATAATCTTCCAACCGAACTAGCGCTTCTTCCGCTTAGAAATACCGTTCTGTTTCCGGGTATTGTTATACCTGTTACTGTTACAAGGGCCAAATTTATTAAAATGGTAAAAAAGGCTTATCGCACCGATAAAACCATTGGTGTAGTTGCACAAATACGCCATACGCCCAACGAACCTACACCCGAAGATTTATATAAAATAGGTACGATTGCAACCATTCTTAAAATGATTGTGCTGCCTGATGGAAATGTGACGGTTATTATTCAGGGACGCCGCCGTTTTGAGGTTATTAACTATATCCAGACCGAACCACACCTAAGCGCTACGGTTAAGTATATAGCTGATAATTTTCCGAGTGTACGCAAAAAAGAGGTAAAAGCCCTGATACAGAGCCTGAAAGAGGCGGCTTATAAAATTCTGAGCCTGAATCCGGAAATACCGAAAGATGCGCAGATGGCCATCAGTAATATTGACAGCCCTAGTTTCCTGACGCACTTTTTGTCTTCTAACCTGAATATAGAGATTAGCGAGAAACAATTGCTTCTGGAGACTTACGACGGTAGCGAGCAGGCGCACAAACTGCTGGAACACATGATGAAGGAGATTCAGGTGCTTGAAATCAAAAGAGATATACAAAGCAAAGCCAGCCTTGATATTGACCAGCAACAAAGGGAATATTACCTGCGCCAGCAGATAAAGGTATTGCAGGAAGAACTGGGCATGGAAACGCCTGATCAGGAAGTAGAAAAACTGCGTGCCAAAGGTGCCAAAAAGAAATGGTCTAAAGAGGCCAATGAGCATTTTCATAAAGAACTGAACAAGATTCTGCGCATGAACTCAATGGCGCCGGAATACGGGGTTTCATTAACCTATGCCGAAACCATGATTGAGCTGCCCTGGGCAGAATACACAAAAGATAATTTTGACCTGAAAAGGGCTAAAAAAATATTAGATGCCGATCACTCGGGTCTTGAGAAAGTAAAAGAGCGTATCATTGAGTATCTGGCCGTATTAAAATTACGGAGCGATATGAAAGCGCCTATTCTGTGCCTTTATGGGCCTCCGGGTGTTGGTAAAACATCATTGGGGCGCTCAATTGCCAAGTCGCTGGGCCGTAATTACATACGGATGGCGCTGGGTGGTTTGCATGATGAGGCCGAAATACGCGGCCACAGAAAAACGTATATCGGCGCCATGCCGGGCAAGGTGATTCAGAATCTGCAAAAAGCCAGATCGTCAAACCCGGTATTTGTTTTAGACGAAATAGATAAGGTTTCCCGCGATTTCAGAGGTGACCCTTCCTCGGCACTGCTGGAAGTTCTGGACCCCGAACAAAACTCGTCCTTCAAAGACAATTACCTGGAGGTTGACTATGATTTATCTAAGGTGCTGTTCATTGCCACTGCCAATTCTTTAGATACTATTCAGGCGCCATTAAGAGACCGCATGGAGATAATTGAGATTTCAGGCTATACGGTTGAGGAGAAAATAGAAATCGCTAAAAAACACCTGGTGCCTAAGCAGTTAGAGCAACACGGTATAAAGGTAAAAGACCTGAAAATAGAAGACAAGGCTATTCAACGGGTAATTGAAGGCTACACCAGAGAATCTGGGGTTCGTCGTCTTGAACAGCAGATTGGAACTTTGATAAGAAAAGTTGCCAAATCTATTGCCATGCAGGAGGAGTATCCGAAACTGATAAAAGTTGAACACGTTGAGAAATTACTGGGTGGTGCAGTTTTTGACCAGGATTTATATGAAGGCAATGAGTTGCCAGGTGTGGTAACCGGATTGGCCTGGACATCGGTAGGTGGAGATATACTTTTCATAGAGTCTAGCCTGAGCAGGGGTAAAGGCCAGCTGACGTTGTCTGGCCAATTGGGAGACGTGATGAAAGAGTCGGCCGTTACGGCGCTTTCTTACCTTAAATCGCATGCCGATGAAATAGGTATTGATTACCGCATTTTTCAGAATTACGATTTGCACGTACACGTGCCACAGGGGGCTGTGCCAAAAGATGGCCCGTCTGCAGGTATTACAATGGTTACCTCAATGGCATCTATCTATACCCAAAGACAACTGAAGCCGAATCTGGCGATGACAGGCGAGATTACCCTGCGCGGAAAAGTACTGCCTGTGGGCGGTATAAAAGAGAAAATTCTGGCTGCCAAGCGTGCGGGTATAAAAGAGATTGTAATGTGCTACAAAAACCGCAAGGATGTAGAGGAAGTAGGTGCCGCATATACTGAAGGCCTCACTTTCCATTACGTAGACTACGTGCAGGAAGTGCTGGAAATAGCATTATTGCCCGGCAAAGTTGCCAATGCCATGAAGTTTATTCTGCCGGAAGAAAAAAAAGAGGTTGGGCCGGTAGAACTTTTATAGTGCTAACTATTGACTACAAAAAATAGCAGTTGCCTGAAGCAGCTGCTATTTTTTATTCCAGCAATGAGTGCCAGAAATAAAATGTAGCATAACCACGCCAGCCCGGCCACAGGGAAGCCATCTGGTGCAATTCGGCAATGGTGGGTTTGGCCATTAATTTATATTGGTTTTTTACCGCATGATGAAGGCCTACGTCTTCAACCGGAAACGCATCGTAGCTTCTGAGGCTTTTCATCATGGAGTAGTTGGCTGTCCAGTTTCCTACTCCTTTAATGGCAGTTAATTGCTGCTTGATTTCTTCATACCCTAGCCGGGATAGTTTCTCCTGCGCCAGAATACCCTCTGCAAATGCCTGCGAAATATTTATTATATATTGTGCCTTACTTCTGCTGAACTGAAATGGCTGGAAGTCTTCCACCTTAAGTGCCGCCAGTGTTTGTGGTGTGGGTAGTGCATAAAATGTGTCACCATCAAAAGTTACACTTTTACCAAAGTTGTGTACCAGCCTTTGCTTAAGCGCGTAAGCAAAATTAAGATTGATCTGTTGCCCGATAACCGACCAAACCAGCGACTCGAATAAATCGGGCATACCTACCATGCGCAGGCCATAGTATTTCTGGCAAAGCTGTTGCATTATAGGGTCGGCCTGTATGGCATTATAAAAAACGTTCAGGTCGGCGGTCAGGTCAAACCAGTTTTCAATATAGTTTTTTATGCGCTGCTGCACTTCTGGCGTGGCTTTTTCGGTATGGATATGAACGGCAAGGCCGTTGTGATATGCAATAGAAAACAGCACCAGCTCATTGCCCATGTCTAAAACCTTGTAGATAGTATCTCCCTTTATGGTATGCAGGCACTCTTTTTCATTACGCGATAAAAACCTCAGCAACTCCTGATAACTGAATGCTTCGGGCGTGGTAATATGTATCATTATTTAGGTTGTCGAAAATGTTAAAAATAGCGACCGAGCTTAAAGTCTGGTAATCTGTGTATTTTTTATGATGCCATTCCCCCTGAAAATAAAGCCAATTTCTTTGAGTTTACCCAGATGCTTTTTATAGGGTGTTTCAAAAATCGTTTGATTGTTTAATGCAATACTCACAAATTTGTTTCTGTTGATTATGCTCACATGCTGCCACCGGTACATTTGAGCACCAAAAGCGGTTAAATCTGTTTTTTTGCCGTCAAACCTCCGGTTACTGATACTTAGGTTTATGTTACTTTCACAGCCTTTATGGGCCAGGTTAACATACATATATTCATATTCTCCTTTAAGCAGCACGGCCACTGCCGGGCAAACTACGCCTGTTGAATCCATTCTGAAATCAGTTCTGAAAACAAATCTGTTCCCATCAATATTAAAATCGCGGCTATTATGAAAAGTGAGCATAAAGGGTTCTTTGGTATCTAGTTTGTTACTGACCAAAACATCGGGCTTTACGCCGATGATGTCTTTTGATACCCAATCGGCCTCCGGCAGTATTTTATTCTCTATCGGTGGCTGGTGTGCCGCTATTACCCAGTTGTCGGTCTTGATATGTACCGGAATCTCTCTGATGATAGAGTCGTCTGCAATGATTTTGGCCATGTAGTAGCCGGGCAGGTAATAAATATCCGTTTGCTGGTAATTGCCTTTGGTAATTTCTACTCTTCGTTTTTTATCCCACGATTGCTGAATATAAAACTTCCTGGCATTAACAGAATCGATATTGTAAGTAAAAACAACTGTGTTAGGTACGGTATTAGAAACAGAGGTTTTGGCAGAAAACTGAACGTCTCCTGCACGGATACCATTTTTGAAAAGGTTGTTTTTAAACACCAGTAAGGCCAGAACCAGAATAATGCCAGTAATGGCGAACAGCCTTGTATGGGTAGAACGAGGTCTGATTTTTTCAAAGGGCTTATCGGGGTGGGGTATAAAAGTTTCAGTTGGCGGTACGGTTTTGCCTGTAAGTATTTGGGCCAGGTCAAGTTTGAGTGTGAGCCAGTCTTTATGGTAAGCAATTTTGCTGAGGGCATCAAGTGTTGACAAATGCGGTAAACGGTTGAACTCATTGCGCCAGATTCTTTTAATAGTGGTAAGGCTGATTTTTACACCCGATTTCTCTTCAATAAAAAATGTAAGAAACTCATAATCTTTCTGCCCCCGGCTTTCGTGCAGGCTGAGCCCTGCCATTTCCTCAATTTGTTGCTTTAGCCTATCCAGAAGTTCTTTATCGATAGGGTTGATGTCGTTCATAATCAGATGGGTTAAAAAACAATCGCAAAACAGTTGTAAAACAGTTCAATCTTGCAAACGATAATTATCCGGGTGTCTGGCATATTGCAGCCTCAAATCATTACTCAAAATTTAAAACAAATTATCATGAAAATGCTCAGAATCAAATCATTAATTGTTACTTTTTTTATTGGCCTTTCTTTTAGTCTTTCGGCACAGAACGCTTTTAAAGACTGGCAGGGGTTCTCTGAAAACAACACGCCAGCCATTTTAACCGAGCAAACCTATAAAGATAAAAGCTGCATAAAATTAGATGGTAAAAATGAGGCTATCATTATTAAAAAGGATAAAAAATATGAAAATTTCAGAATAGACCTCGATATCGCCAGCCGTGTAATGGGCGGAATCGGCTTCCATGTAAAGAACGAACAGAACTACCAGTTTCTGTATTTCAGGCCCGGCTACGGTGGCACGCAGGAGGCAATTCAGTATGTGCCTATTTATAATGGGGGCTTAAGTTGGGTAATGTACCATTATCCGATTTATGAGGCCAAAGCAGCCATTGCTCAGCTGGAGTGGTTTCATGCCACTATAGAGGTGCGCGGCAGAATTATGAAAGTGTTTGTGAACTATAAAAAAGAACCAGATTTGATTGTGAGCCTGCTGGATACTGATACTGACAATGGAAGTATTTTATTGAGAAGTATGTTCGGAGAATCCTACTTTGCCAATGTGTATATTGAGGAGTTACCAAAAATACTTTACGAATGGTCTGTATCAGAGCAGTTGGTAAGAGACAAAACTTACGAATACACAGACATAAAGAAAGTTAAGAACTGGACTAAAATTAATGATAGAAGAGACGAAATGGTGAATCTGAAAAGATATTATGAATACCCTAACGGAACGGTTTTTGCCAGATGTAACATAGTTTCTGAAGCTGATAAACCCAAGTTGATGTACTTTGATTTTACCGGTAAGCTAAAAGTTTTTCTGAACGGAAAAGAGGTTTATAATTACGCCAGATTTAAGTTGGAAAGGCTGGAACTTTATCAGAACTGCACAGCCCTGGAACTGAAGAAAGGTGATAATGAGCTGGTATTTATTATTGAGGGTGACGCCTCTTTTTTTGGTGAAGGTTTTAATGCTATGGGAAGAAAACAGCATCAGAATTGGGGCTTTGTAGCTGGCTTGGCCGATATGGCCAGATAATGGTTTAAGGCATGGCTGGCATGCCCGGTCTTTTACTGTAAAAATACTACCGGCTTTGTTTCGGCTTCAAACTGCCGCAGAATACGCAGTAACTGCCCTTTTTGTTTGCTTTCTGCCCAGCCTGAATCATTATTATGGATTCCCTCAAAGTCCTGATCAAGCACCAGCCCACTCTGGTAAATAAGCGAGTCGTTTTTTAGCAGATATATACGGCTTTCAATTTTAAGTGAGTCGCTGCCATTTCTGATAAACTCGCAGTTTTTCAGCTGGCTTAGTATTTGTTTGTCAGACGATTTTAATACCCTGTTGCGTGGTATACCGGCCCAGGAGTTCATGAGGTCGGTAACACTTATAATTACATAGGCGGTGTAGTTGCCCTCCTGAAAATTAAATTGCTGAAAAGGCTTGTTTTCGTCTTTGATTGCTACAATAGAGGCTTGAGAGGTGGTGTTTTTATCGAAAATAAAAAATGGATATAGACCGATAAAGTAAGCAACAACCAGGCCCAGGCATATAGCAGATAAGGCAAAAGCGATTGTCTTTTTCATTCGGTGAGTCACAGCTTGGTTTAGTTTATTGAATACATAGTAGCAGTCGTGCTGCAATTTTATTTTTTTTTTTGATGTAGCAAAAAAAAATTATTTACCGGTACCTGTAAAACAGAAGAGGCGTGCCTGCAGGCGCGCCTCTTTGTTCAATTAAATGCTAATGACTATCATTTAGGTTTTTTGAAAACCGCTGCATCAACCGGAGGGTTAATCTTGATTTTATTGGTTATAAATGCCAGATTACCCATCTGATTTACCATGTCCATAGAATAGGCAAACTTAATGCCGTCTACATCTTTGTAATCAGAGAAACTGATTTCCACTTCCACACCATTGGCTGAAGCCTTTGTTTTGGTCAACATGTAGGTGGTGGCGTCTATATACTGATCAATCACATCACCTGTTGCCGAAGTTACTTTCAGATGGTAGCTGTCTTTTTTGTCTACTTTTTCTTTGCCCACCAGCTCAACTTTATTGCCTTTTTCTTTATAATTGAAAAGCGGACCGAAAGGGTCTAGCTGGCCTTTTAATTGTTTTGCCTGTTCAGCAGGCATATCTTCCGGCTCGCCTGTGCCACCCATCATTGTCGGGCGAACCATCCAGGCTGAAGTACCATCATAAGCCTGAACCATTGAGTTACCCATCACGGTTGACTCAGAGCGTACTGCTTTGTTTACTACCATTGTGCTGGTGCTTGGTATTTCCATGCCTTGTACAGACAACGAGCGCTCAATGTAAAGGGTATTTACCGATTTCAATTTATCTGCTCCGCCAAGGGCCGAAATGTGCTTGTCTACTATTTCATCGACAGTCTGGGCAAAGCTGCTTATTGAAACCAAAGCTGCAAATGCTGTTGCAAAAAGTTTGTTCATTTTCATTGTTCGATTTGAATTAAGTTTATTCGTTAGTTTATTAAGGGGCTTATCTGTAAATCCCTCCGGATTTAAAGCCGGAGGGGCTGGTTATTGTCTTGGTTGCCCGCCGCCTGTAGTGCCACCTGTGGTTTGTCCGCCGCTTTGGCCATCGCTTTTTACGTCGTCGTTGTTTACTGAGCGGGCTTTTTTCTTAGGTGCATCTACTGTCATTTTACCAATTTTGTAGCTGAATGTAAGGCGCACACCTCTGTTATACATATAAATATTGTTTACCTGATTGAACTGCGCCGATTTCAACTCACTACGGATATTGAAACTTTTGTTCAGGAAGTTTTCGCCGGCAAGGCCAAGGCTTCCTTTTTTGTTTTTAAAGTCTTTTTTGATACCAATGGTATAGAAGCCGAATCCACCCTGGTTACCCTGTAATTGAACCTGGTTTCCTTGCAGAAACCCGAAGGCCTGTGCACCCCATCCGTTTTTAAAGGTAGCCTGCGAGAACACACCACCACTGATATTCCAGCCTGAGTTAGTTATGGTTTCAGACACATTGTTCATGCCTAATACTTGTCCTTCAAGCGTATTGTAGATGATATTGGCAAACAAACCGACGTTAATTTTCGATGTTGCTGCAACGTTAGCAAAAATGTTGGAACCATACGCATGTTGGCGCCCGATATTTTTGTAAGTAGTAACAATTGCACCGGGCAGGGTATCTGACGGAATACGAACCTGCGATATGGCATTATTGGTTACTCTACCAAAAAACGAAGCATTCACAAAGGTTTTCTTAATGTTTTTGCTCAATGTTAATTCAAAGTTGTCAGTTATCTCTGGTTTCAGAGTAGGGTCACCCACAGTGATATTCTGAGGGTTAGCCGAGTTAAAGTTCGGGTTTAACTGTTGCAAACCCGGGCGTTGAATACGCTTATTGTAAGCCAGCTTAAAGGTAGTACCTTTAATGGTTTTTGAGGCATTTACACTTGGCACCAATACTCCGTAATCTGCTACACCAATCTGCCCGCCTTCTGTTGTGCTGGCATCTATAAATGTGTGTTCGTAGCGCAAACCACCTTTAAAGGTATAACGTTTTTTGGTAGTATAAGTATATGAGCTATAAGCTGCTGCTATATTCTGGTGGTAGGTAAGTGCACCCTGCGGCTGATTGATTTCAGTTGAGAAATTGCCGGTTGGCCCTGCAATCAGAAACTTGTAATCGCTGGTTACTTCACGGAAGATACCCTTTCCGCCAAATTCAAGCATCTGGTTTTTTCTGATTGGGGTCTGGTAATCACTTTGCAGGGTAAATTCCTGATTCAGATTTGAGTTAATATTACGCTGACGGTTCAATAACTCTCCGCCTTGGGTCATCAGGTTGGCGTCAAAGTTATTTTTAAGGTCATTACGGCTATAAAGTGTAGAAATACTCCATTCCTGTTGAGGTTTTTTATAAGTGTGCAGGTAATCAATGTTCATGTCAACTGTTCCTGACAGGTTGTCTGCGTCAACGTCTCTTCTTGAGCTGGCGTCGGCGTCAAGGCTGCCATTACGGAATAACCTGGTTACAAGGTCTTGTTGCGTGCTGAAGTTACGAACGCCATAACGTACACCAGCTGTCAGGCTTTGGTTTTTGGCCAGGTCGTAATCGAATCCCAGGTTATACTGGCCAAACAACCCGTGACTTGAACCATCACCCGTTTGTTTGGTAAGCGTAGAAACTCCGTTTACGATACTTGTCTGGTCGAGAGAAGTTTTGGTAATGGTGTTATACATCCCACGGCCAAAACCACCTAGCGTTACGCCGCCTTTACCTTTTCTGTAGTTGCCGTTCAGGCTAAGTAATGAGCCTCTGTTACCAACGCCGCCATCTATATTCAGGCTTAAACCTTGCAGGCTGTTCTTTTTAGTAATGATGTTAATAATACCACCAGAACCTTCAGCATCATATTTAGCAGATGGACTGGTGATAACCTCAACGGTTTTAATCTGGTCGGCCGGTATTTGCTTCAAGGCATCGGCTACGCTGCTGGCAACTATGGTGCTGGGTTTATTGTTAATTAAAACCCTGATGTTCTGGCTACCTCTCAACGAAACGTTGCCGTCAAGGTCTACTGTCAATAAAGGTACTTTACGCAATACGTCTGAGGCATCGCCGCCTTTGGCTGCAATGTCTTTTTCTGCATTATAAACCAGGCGGTCAACTTTTTCTTCAATCAGGGCAGACTGGCCGGTTACGGTAACTTCATTCAGCAATTTGGCACTGCTGGCTATCAGAATGTTGCCCAGGTCAAGTTCTTGTCCTTTGCTTAGGGTTACATTGATATCTTTGGTAGTATAACCAATAAATGTAATTTGTAATTTAAACGAACCGGCAGCCACTTTGCTTAGGGTAAATTTCCCTTTTTCGTCGGCCATGGTGCCATCTACAGGCTTGCCGGTGGTTTTATCAAGAAGGGCAACACTGGCAAATTCAACAGTTTTATTGGTAGTTGAGTCTACCACAATACCCGAAATTTTGCTATTACCTTTGGGTGTCTGGTCTCCTGCTGTACCCGGCAATGCTTTGGTGGCTGGTGCCCCGCCCATCGGGAACTGAGCCTGAGCTGCCGTAAATGAGGTGAAAACAGATGCGATTAGAATGATTAGTAAATTACTTTTTTTCATGATTTAGTTTTTAACGTTACAAAGTTGGTTCAGAAAAGCTAATACTGAAACCAAAAATGGATAAGTGTATCATTTAGGATGATGAATACTTGATATTAACCGATGAGTGTCTTAATTGAATTACAGGTGGTTGCTGTGAGGTTTACAAGCGGTTGGCCAGGCTGCTGAATGGTATAAAAACGTATGCCGGATTAGTAATAAAATATCTAAAAATAGTAATACACGGGGCTAGTAAGAATTTGTGCAGCAGTAGAAGATTGCCCCGGGTATGGTTAGTATTTATACGCCTGTGGCATTTTTTGAAAATACCAACCTGGTGTTGGTATAGAAAACAAGCCCTGATTGGTATCCTTGCCAATAGGAATTAGTATTAATGATTAACGGTTGGTGTTACCACCAGATTTGTAAATTCAGCGCGTGTAGCCGGCCCGGCCCAGATAGCAATTTTGCCCGGCCTTGCAGGGGCCAGACTCTTCACTTCAAGGCAGGGAGCAGGATGATTATTGACATACACCCTGATAAACGGCCGGCCTACAACAACTCTGGCATGAAACCAGTCGTCCGGGTCTGGTACAGGCTTTACTTTGTTTTCGTATTTCCCGGGGAAATCATCTCGCAGTTTAAACCAGGGGGCATCAGGCAGTGAGGCATATTGCACGGCTCTGCTCCGGCGGGCCGTGTCGGCGTTCATGAAATTAAATGGTCTGAAATAAACGTGTTCATAGGTCTGGCTATCCTGCACATTAAAGGCTACACCTACAAAGCTTTGTTGTAAGAGGTTTGCCCCTTTTACGTCAAATTCAATCGTGCCGTTGGTCATTTCAAAATCTTTAAGCACCATCATGCCGTCGTTATCTGTTTTGTCTAGCTGTAAAGTATCTTTCCATATCGGTGTGGGCTTGTTGTAAATAAGCCAGAGCGATGGATTTTTAAAGTCTGCTCTCGGTGGATTGCCTTGCGGGTACGCAATTTGAGACATAAGGAAGAAGAAGACAGTCAGTAGCTTTTTCATAAATAGGCTGGTTTTATTAACAATAAAAAATGGAGTTTTGCCAATGGCATGATTGTTTTTTGGCAAATTTGTAGAAAAGAAAAGGTGTTACCTGTTCAAACCGATACCAAATCTGGTTCAAGTCTGGTGCATCATTAAAATTACTTCTGGCAAGACTACCGATTGCGGCTAAAACAAAATCAGATAATAGAACCTGAATCAATATTTAGTATGATTTACATTACTCAGCTTATTTTTATTAAAGAGGGCAAAGAAGAAGTTTTTCATGAGTTTGAGAATTTTGCCATACCCTTGATGGAGAAATATAACGGCAAGTTATTGTACCGGATACGGCCTGATGCAGCCGCCTATATAGCTGGTGAAGAAGAGAAACCCTATGAAATTCATATTGTTTCTTTTGAGCATGAAAGCGACTTACTGGGCTTTATGAAAGACGACGGCCGTATGAAATTTTTGCCCTTAAAAGAAGAGTCGGTTAAAACCATTCTGATGATTAAGGGGGCTAAAATGGGGTAAGGAGTAATTAAGAGAAGGCGCAACAAATAATTGTAAAAATACAGGCGAGTGATGTTGAAAAGATTATGACCGTGAGTACCAAACAAAAACACCTGCCTCGAAACCGAAGCAGGTGTTTTTTATATACTTAAAGCTATTATTAAGCTTTTGATTTTGCAATTACGCCATCTGCAATGTTTTGCGGAACGATTTCGTAATGTGAGAACGTCAAGTTAGCTGTAGCACGACCAGAGGACATCGTACGAAGGTCTGTTACGTAACCGAACAATTCTGAAAGAGGTACATCAGCTTTGATTACTTGCGAACCAGCTTTAGTATCCATACCTCTCATCACACCACGACGACGGTTCAAGTCACCTGTGATAGGACCTGTGTATTCGTCAGGAGTTACTACCTCTACTGCCATGATTGGTTCAAGCAATTTAGGGCCAGCCTGACGAGCAGCTTCTTTGAAGCCCATACGAGCAGCTAGCTCGAAAGACAATGAGTCAGAGTCAACGTCGTGGAATGAACCGTGGAACAAACGCACTTTCATTGAGTCAACAGGGAAACCTGCTAACGGACCATTTGACATAGCTGATTCGAAACCTTTCTGGATAGCAGGGATAAACTCTTTTGGAATGATACCACCCACAATGTTGTTTACGAACTCAAGACCTGTTTTCTCGTCTGTACGTGGTCCGATTTCGAATACGATATCGGCAAATTTACCACGACCACCCGATTGTTTCTTGTAAACCTCACGGTGTTCGATAGACTTGGTGATGGTTTCTTTGTACGCCACCTGTGGTGCACCCTGGTTTACTTCTACTTTAAACTCACGACGCATACGGTCGATGATGATTTCAAGGTGAAGCTCACCCATACCACGGATGATGGTCTGACCTGTTTCTTCGTTTGATTCAACCTGTAGAGTTGGGTCTTCTTCAATCAGTTTAGTGATTGCTTTAGAGAAGTTATCCTGATCGGCTGTTTTCTTAGGCTCGATAGCATACCCGATAACCGGATCAGGGAATACCATTGATTCAAGAACGATTGGGTTTTTCTCGTCAGAAAGTGTATCACCGGTTTTAATATCTTTGAAACCTACTACCGCACCGATGTCACCGGCACCCAAACGCTCAATTGAGTTTTGTTTGTTGGCGTGCATCTGGAAGATACGAGAGATACGCTCTTTATTGCCTGAACGGTTGTTCAATACATAAGAACCGGCATCTAAACCACCCGAATAAGCACGGATGAAACAAAGACGGCCAACGTAAGGGTCAGTAGCAATTTTGAAGGCAAGAGCCGCGAAAGGATCGCTTTCAGTTGGTTTACGGAAAATCTCTGCACCTGTATCAGGGTTAGTTCCTTTAATGGCTTCTTTATCCAATGGTGAAGGCAACAGGGCCATCACGTAGTCAAGCATGGTTTGTACACCCTTGTTTTTGAATGAAGAACCACAAAGCATCGGAACAATCTTCATGGCAATAACTGCCTGGCGAAGCGCTGCAAGAATTTCGTCTTCTGTAATTGAATTCGGGTCTTCGAAGTATTTCTCCATCAAAGTATCATCAAATTCAGCTACAGCTTCCAACAATTTCTCACGGTATTCAGTAGCCTCTTCCATCATGTCGTCAGGAATCGGTACTTCAGTGAAAGTCATCCCTTTGTCATGCTCGTTCCAAACGATACCGCGGAAGTTCACAAGGTCAACAACACCTTTAAAGTTATCTTCAGCGCCGATTGGCAATTGAAGTGGCACTGCGTTGCTGCCCAACATCTCTTTTACTTGCTTACACACGTTAAGGAAGTCGGCACCTGAGCGGTCCATTTTGTTAACGAAACCCAAACGAGCTACGTTGTAGTTGTTGGCCAAACGCCAGTTAGTTTCAGATTGAGGCTCAACACCGTCAACCGCACTAAATAAGAACACCAAGCCGTCTAATACACGTAGTGAACGGTTTACTTCTACAGTAAAGTCAACGTGACCTGGAGTATCAATTATATTGATATGATATTTTTGGTCTCTGTAATTCCAACCAACGGTGGTTGCAGCTGATGTGATGGTAATACCTCTTTCCTGCTCTTGCTCCATCCAGTCCATCGTAGCAGCTCCATCGTGTACCTCACCGATTTTGTGGCTCACGCCGGCATAATAAAGGATACGCTCAGTGGTAGTTGTTTTACCTGCGTCAATGTGGGCAGCAATACCGATGTTTCTTGTAAATTTTAAATCGCGTGCCATTTTTTTAGATTTTTGAAAAAATGTTTTTAAGAGTCTGGTTATCAGACAATATTGTTGAGAAACTTTTATTCCAAGCTAATATTAGAATTGTATTTCGGGGTGCAAAATTATGAATACTTTTTGAGAAAATCAAAAAGGTTTTGTTTTTTATGAATATTTCTTGCTTGTAGGCAGTAGGTTACAACATTAGGCCAGGAAATGCGTACTCAAATTCTGAAATCTCAGGTTCAAGGAAAGAAAGGCAAATAGTTTCTGATACCTGACAGTAAATCTTATAAAGTTTACCCTTGCCAACCACAACTGAAGAGCAATTGGTTGTTCTGGTTTGCATCTGGGGGTAAAGATACTACCATGTTAACCGTGTCATTTGCTACCATAAGCCTGCCTGCATCTTAGGGCGTGCCACATAAATTTGGCCCTGGCTTATCTCTCAATAATAATCCGTACTGTTGAAACCTCATGTTCTGCAATACTCCTTTCGTTACGGTAAACTATTCTGACAATATAGGAGCCTCGGGGAACATGTCTTACATCTACCCGAACCATGCCGTCAGATACTTTTGAGAAACTCTCTGTAAATACCCGGCCCGAATTATCATATATTTGAACGCTTTGTACTTCCTGAAACCCGTTTTGCTGTAACCATTGTTCATGTACCGACCTCTCATAAGATGTTCCTGCAGAATCGGGCGATGCTGACAGTTGCGGTACCAATGTAAGTTCTCCATTTTGAACAGCATTGCCCCATACGGTTGCTTCTGAGGCAAATTTTGGGAGAGGAGCTGCTATTTCAGAACTGCAATAGATACGAACGATTCCAGCACCCATCACTCTTTTCACCATAGAACTATAGCTTATAATATTAACTTCGGCTAAACCCATTACTGCGGCACTCATGGCAGTTATGTCATTTTTATTATTCTCATTAGCTCGCTTCATCACACTTTCGTAACCTAAAAAACTGAAAATAAGTGTATCTTTTTCATTAGCTGATATTTGATAACTGCCGCTGCTGTCTGTCATAATTCCTTGTTCGGTTCCTTTTACTCTGATGTTTACATAAGGTAAAGCCTCACCTGATTCATTATCAATAACCCTGCCCGAAATAATCTTATTCTGGGCTATTCCGTCTTCAATCATTAAGAAAGTTAAGATTGTGGCGGCTATGTTCCGAACCACCTTAACCGACCGCATGGGTGGTAATTTAATCAATTGATTTTGCGCATGAGATCGTAAATTCGCTACAGGAATCTCATATAAGACCTGATTGCCTCCTTCGCTCCATTCAGGAAACCAATCTTCAATTCTATAATTCTTTTTCAACTGGTCATCTCTAAAACGCCCGCAGACGTTATCTGATGATGCTTGTCGGTCTCTGAAAAAAGCCACCACCTGGCTTTCAGACATCTGGCTGAAATCAATTACATTTTTAGCGCATGAAGCACAAAAACCACCTGTGGAGGTGGGCAAAAATGATTCCCATCGCTCGTGGCATGGATTATCTACATTGAGTTGGAAAGATGGCATCATACTTTCAGTTTTTTAAGTTTTGTAGTGTAGATGCAGGCAAAGTAGTTTTTTCATAAAAGATGTTGGTTTTTTACAAAAAAATATTCAAATTAGGATTCCCTAATCTTTAACCTTCTTATGCAAACCTACGATGCCATTGTTGTCGGTGCCGGATATGCCGGGCTAACCGCTACCCGCGAACTGCTCAGAGCCGGAAAAAAAGTAATTTTACTGGAAGCCCGCGACCGCGTAGGCGGCAGGGTGCATACCCAATATTTTGAAGACGGCAGCTACGTAGACCTGGGCGCTGCATGGGTAGGGCCCACTCAAGACAAAATCTATGCCCTGGCAAAGGAGTTTGGCGTGCAGACTTTTCCGACTTTTGACGAAGGGAAAAGCACCCTTTACTTTAACAATAAACTGAAATATTATAAAGGGATAATTCCGCCCTTGCCCATAGGCGCGCTTCTAAGTCTGGATATGGCCATTAAGCGTATGAATAAGCTGTCTAAAACAGTAGACCTGCAAAACCCCTGGAATACGCCCAATGCTGACTATTATGACTCGCTGACTCTGGCAGCCTGGATGGACAAACAGATGTCGTTCAAAACGGCAAAAGTTATGTTTAAGCTGGCGGCAGAGGCCATCTGGGCGGCTGACCCCAACGAAATATCAATGCTGCACGCGCTGTTTTATACCAGGTCAGGTGGGGACTTGGATATGCTGATGAATGTAAAGAACGGGGCGCAGGAAGAACGACTGGTAGGAGGGGCCGCGCAACCGGCATTACGGCTTGCAGATACTTTTAAGGAACACATCCGTTTAAACAGCATCGTCAGAAGCATCAGCCAGGATGGCACACTGGTAACCGTAAAAGGCGATGGCTTTGAGCTGACGGCTTCAAAAGTTATAGTGGCATTGCCACCCATGCTTGCGGGCAGGATACAGTACGCCCCGCTTATGCCTGTTAACAGAGAGCAGCTTACCCAGCGTATGCCAATGGGCAATGTCTGGAAAACGTATGCCATATATGACAAACCCTTCTGGCGGGAAGATGGACTGAACGGTTTGGCGGCTACTAATGATGGCTACGTGACAGTAACTTTCGATAACTCGCCCAAAGATGCCAGTAAAGGAATTATGATGGGTTTTGTGCTGGGGAATCAGGCCAAAGCTTTTGCAAGACTATCGCCCGAAGAAAGAAAAGCATCTGTGCTGAATACCTTTGCCCGGTTTTACGGGCAGAAGGCCCGGCAACCTGTTCAGTACCTTGATCATAGCTGGGCAGAAGAAGAGTTTACCCGCGGCTGTTATGCCGGATTAATGCCTACCGGTGCCTGGACCTCCGTCGGCAAAGCTTTAAGAGAACCCGTAGGCCATATTCATTGGGCTGGTACTGAAACGGCTGATGTCTGGAATGGGTACATTGACGGCGCCATCCGTTCAGGCGAGCGGGTTGCACGTGAAATTCTGGCTTTTTAAAGTGCTTTTTTTAAATAATATGCCCTGAATAAATTTATTTCTTAAACGTTTTTATGGAAATTGTCAGAGGCACCTACAGTGGTTGTCTGAAAATATAAATTTATGGCTACCATATCTATCACAGGCTCACTTGTTTCGTCAGATTACTCAATACCTTCAAGGTAAAATTTAGTTCGTTTTTCTCTCCTGAAGTGTGTGTTATGAATATATCCATTTTTAAAAAGTAAATTTCCGGTTTCAGCATGCCACTAAAACAATGTAACATTTGTTACATAAGCATTTAAGGCATATACCTATTTTTGATGTTTAAACAAAAGCTTTTATTATGAAGCCCGGCATCTCATTGCTTCAGGAAAATTTTACAGGCATATTTGAATACGAATTGTTGCAGGAATTAGCACTGGTTGGAAATTACGTTGTACTGGAAGAAGGGCATGTTTTGATGCAGCCCGGCGGCTATATCAGGTTTGTACCTATTATATTAAAGGGGTCGGTAAAAATACTCAGGCCAGATAAAGAAGGGCGCGAGGCCTTGCTATACTACCTGGGTGGTATGGACTCATGCGCCATGTCTCTTACCTGTTGTCTGGGGCACCGGCAAAGCGAAATACTTGCCGTAACTGATGAAGAAACCACCCTTATCAGCATTCCGGTTGAGAAGGTAGAAGAATGGATGACCCGGTATAACTCCTGGAGGCAATTTGTTTTTATGACTTATCAGCGACGCTTTGAAGATTTGCTGAACACCATTGACCAGATAGCTTTTCATAAGCTGGACGACCGCCTGCTGATGCTGCTGAAACGGAAAGCCAAAGCCTGTAATTGTAAGGTTTTTGTGATAACCCATGAAGAGCTGGCCAATGAACTGGCCACGTCAAGAGAGGTGGTGTCCAGACTGCTGAAACAATTAGAAAAACTCGGAAAAGTAAAGCTGTCCAGAAACAGGATTGAATTACTCTGACATACCGTTTAAAGAATAAGTTTTCTGAACGGAAATTGCCTCTGGCGGTTTCCGTTCTTTTTGTTTTGTGCCGTTATGACATCCGTCATTAATTGTAGTGTTTAAGCTTCATAATTTTAGGTGCTTTAAGATAAGGTATTACAAGTGTGAGAAATGTTACTGACAAGCAATTGGCGGGCAAATACATTTGTAGCAGCTTAAAATTTTAAACTTAAACACAATAACAATGAAAATAGAACAGATGTACACCGGTTGCCTGGCAGAGGCAGCCTATTACATAGAGTCGGCGGGTGAGGCCGCAGTGATTGACCCACTTCGAGACAGTAATACGTATGTGAGCAAGGCCATGAAAGACAATGCCCAGATAAAATATGTTTTTGAAACCCACTTTCACGCCGATTTTGTATCAGGTCATCTTGAACTGGCCAATAAAACCGGAGCCACCATTGTATTCGGGTCTACGGCAAAGCCGGGCTATGAAGCACACGTAGCCCACGATGGCGAAGTATTTACTTTAGGTAACGTAAAGATAAAACTGCTGCACACGCCAGGGCATACAATGGAGTCGTCATGCTATTTGCTGATTGATGAAAGTGGCAAAGAGACGGCGCTTTTTTCAGGCGATACCCTATTTATTAATGATGTTGGCCGGCCAGACCTGGCGCAGCATGTGATAGCAGAGCTGACACAGGAAAAACTGGCCTCGCACCTGTATCATTCGCTTCGAAACAAAATAATGCCATTAAGCGACGACCTCATCGTTTATCCAAACCATGGTGCGGGTAGTGCCTGCGGTAAAAACATGAGCAAAGACACTTTTGATACACTGGGGCATCAGAAAAAGGTAAACTACGCGCTGAACCCGTCGCTTACTGAAGAGCAGTTTATTAAAGATTTATTGACAGGCCTTGTACCACCTCCGGCCTATTTTCCGTTTAATGTGTTAATGAACCTGAAAGGCTACGAAAGCCTCGACAATGTGTTGAGCCGTGGCATGCGGGCATTAAATGTGCGCGAGTTTGAAGCAGCCGCACAAGAAACTGATGCCCTGATACTGGATGTAAGAGGTGCGGCAGAATTTGCCGCGGCATTTATTCCGGGGTCGGTAAATATTGGTCTTAACGGGCAGTTTGCATCCTGGGTTGGTACGCTAATCAAAGATTTAAAACAGCCGGTTTTACTGGTTGCAGAAGAAGGCAAAGAAGAAGAAACCATTACCAGATTGGCTCGTGTAGGATATGATAATTGCATTGGATACCTAAAAGGCGGTGTTAAGGAATGGATAAATGCAGGCCATGAGACTGATAGTGTACAGCAGGTAGACGCTGAAAAGTTTGCCGATTTAATGAATACAATAACAGCCTTGCCCGTAATAGACGTAAGAAAGAAAAGTGAGTATGACTCAGAACATATTTTGGGTGCAGAGAATATGCCGCTTGATTTTCTGAATGATTACATGGCTCAGGTAAACCCTGGCAATACTTATTATGTACATTGCGCCGGAGGATACAGGTCTATGATAGCCATTTCTATTCTTAAAGCACGCGGATTTCATAACCTGATTGACGTGGCCGGTGGTTTTGCAGCAATTAAGCAAACCGGCAGGGTAGCTGTAACAGACTATGTTTGTCCAACAACCCTGCTCTGAAATAAATTATCTCTGTGTGATAAAAATCACTGCAGGGGTATCATTTTTTGCTGACATTTGGTTTATAATTAATTTATAAACGGCAAAAAAATGTTCGATTTCTTTAAAACCAAAAAGCAGTATCAGGATGTGTCAGGGCAAGCCTTCAAGCAACTGCTGAACGAAAATAAAGAGGCTGTGTTGCTGGATGTACGCACACCCATGGAATACAGACAGGGGGCCATTAAAGGGGCCATTAATGCAGATATCATGAGCGGCGATTTTCAAAATCGGCTGGATGGGCTGGACCCTCAGAAAACTTACCTGCTTTATTGCAGAAGTGGCGCCAGAAGTGCGCAGGCCTGTCATTTAATGGCAGGTAAGGGCTTTAAAAATGTTTACAACCTTTCAGGTGGTATAGGAAGCTATCCGCGATAAACAAAGGCAATATGAAAACTTTATTGAAAGACTGGAACGCCGTTCGCATCATAAGGCTGGTAGCTGGTATGGGTATTATTATCATGGCCTTTATTGAAAACCAGTTGCTTCTCAGTGTTATCGGGCTGCTGTTGGTGGTGCAGGCCGTAATGAATTTTGGTTGCGGCCCCGGTGGCTGCAGTATCCCTGATAACCGCCGGTATAGACGCAGAACATAATATTATATGAAAAACAAAAGATTCATTGTCTGGGTATTTACAGCCATCGGCGCCCTGGGCGGTTACTTGTACTGGAAAGAAATAGGCTGCCTGACAGGTACCTGCCCGCTTAAATCGCAGTGGCAGACCATGATTCCAATCGGGGGGTATTTCGGGTTCTTTTTCGGCGATTTACTGAAAGACTTTTTGAATAAACAACCGCAAAAACCCGGCGGCGATAATTAGTTTCAGTAGTACAATACCATTTTTAAACTCTTTTACTATGAAAAACATTGGCAGCACCGACCGTATCGTCAGATTCCTGGTTGCACTTCTGGCCCTGATACTCTATTTTACAAAAGTATTAACGGGGGTTTGGGGCATAGTGGCATTAGTAGCAGGAGGTATTTTCCTGATTACTGCTTTGATAAACTATTGTCCGCTTTATTCAATATTCGGTATAAATACCTGCCGTAAAAAGGCATAATTTTGAAGTCCGCTAACAGAATCCCGTGGTATTGTGCTACTGGATTCTGTTATTGCTGATGAGAGCGTTCCTGTTGTCATTAAATTTCTATTGACGTTTCAGGTAGTAAATATTATCTGTTTCTTTAATCAGGAGTGTGTTTTTTTTAGGTTCAAATTCAAAGAAATAACCCAAACCTTGCTGCATGAAGTAGTGTTTTCCAATGGGTTGCACCTCAAATGCTTTACCTCTGGTTTCTATAAGCAATTCTGATTGGTTTTTGCCTACATTCACTACTATTGCCCTGTTGTCTGAAGTGTACATACCTGTGTACTGGTCTAAATCATGCGAACTCAATGGAGTAGGATTAGTAAACGGAATAGCATAAGGCTTATTAAAGCATATACGCTGAATACCTGTAAGAATATCTGCTCTGGGATAAAGAATACCATTTGTGCAATAGGCCATTGCCATTTTTTCTTCAGGAAAATACCTGACTGCCGCATAAAACTCTTCTATCCGCCCATTGTGTCCAAAGGCAGTTTTGTCTTCAAAACTGAAAGGAAACATCCCCATTCCATAGCCGTCTTTCATGGTTTGCATTTCATTAAGGCTTGCACTGCCAATTAATTTGCGCTCGTAAAGCGCTTCAATAAATTTGACCAGGTCTGTTGGGGTTGATACGATTGAGCCTGCTCCGCTGTGTATACTCAAATCTGTTTCTTTTATTTGATGCCAGTTTCCTTCATTATATTTATATGAATAGCTTTCATTTTTGGAGATATCAGTTAAATCCCCGAAGTATGTGTCTTTCAAGCCTGTTTTTGAGGTGATGCGTTGCTTGAGAGCTTCTGAATAAGGCTTTTGGTCTATTTGCTCAATTATATAGCTGAGCAATAAATAATTGGTGTTAGAATAAAAGGCTTTTGTACCGGGCGCAAAGTCAGGTTTTAGTTTTCTGATGATTGCCAGCATCTGGGCGTGCGATCGAGCGCTGCTCATCCATGTAGAGTAGTCGGTATCTTCTGTATAACTGTGCAATCCGCTTCTGTGATTGAGCAAGTGGCTTATCGTAATATTCTCAGCATCAGGAATATCACCATAAAATTGGCTTAGTTTATCAGTTAATGAGAGCTTTTTTTCTTCAATCAGTTGGAACACCATTACAGCAGTAAACATTTTTGATACCGAACCGACTCTATATCTGGTACCCGTATTTGCAGCTATATGGTTGTTAATATCAGCATAACCAATTGCTTTTTTGTATTGTACTTTGCCATTTATACTGATAGCCAGGCTACCCATTGCCAATTTCTTCTCGGCAAGTGTATTGAAGAGGTTATCCAGCTTATTGGTATTTAAAGGCTGGCAAATGGCCTGCAAAACAAATAGGCATAGCATTAACGACGAACTAAGAAATTTCATAACAATAGGGTGAAACTTTTATGATTAAAATATCTGGCAAAACTATATCATGTTATAGTTCTTGTGCCGTAAAATTATTTGAACGGTCATGGAAGACCATTTAAGATTGAAAGGGGAATGACAAGGTTTCTGCCTAGCAATTTTCTTTGAAGCACTCTGTAAGACTCTTTGGATAATTCATAAATTGCACGAAAAACGTGCTTAATGAAAAACAACCATCACCAAAGCTTTGCTGCATTTATACTAGCTTTCTTTTTTTCTGCATTTTCTTCTGTTTTACTGGCTCAAAAGAATTTTGAGGTAAAGCTTGACACCGTCAGATGGTTTGATACTGCCCGTAAAAGGGTAATTCCTATAGCATTTTTTACACCTGCTGTTAAGGTTAAACATCAGAGATTGGTTATTTTCAGCCATGGTTATGGCGAAAACAAAGGAGGCGCTAATCTGGCGTATAATTACCTGACTCATCATCTGGCATCAGAGGGTTACCTGGTAGCTAGTGTACAGCATGAACTGCCTACCGACAGCCTTTTGCCACTAACCGGTAAACCACAAGTGGTAAGGCGTTCTAATTGGGAAAGGGGTGCAGCTAACCTACTTTTTGTTTTGAGTGAACTTAAAAAAAGGAGTCCGCATCTTGACTTTAAGCACGTAATTTTAGTGGGGCATTCTAACGGTGGAGACATGACAGCTTTGTTTGCGCATAAGTACCCACATTTAATTAGCAAGATTGTTACTCTGGATAACCGCAGAATGGAACTGCCGCGTACAACAAAGCCCAGGGTTTATTCATTACGGTCAAGCGACCAACCCGCAGATGAGGGTGTTTTGCCAACAGCAGAAGAACAAAAGAAATACAAAATGACGGTTATTAAACTGCCGGCTACTATTCATAATGATATGGACGAGGATGCAACCGAGCCACAGCGCAAAGAAATCATAAGCTATTTAATGACCTTCCTTGCCGATTAAAATAAGGTAAGAGATTAATCAACGATTTAAAATTCAGTTTTTATCAGTAACCGGATTCAACAAGCGCAAAGCGTTAAAAACGGCTTGGTGCGTAATAGTGGCGTGGTCTTCCTGAGGCAGATAATCAAAATATACATGCAGATTTTTGTTTGTCGCTTTTTTCAGTTTTTCAACCAGCAGGTTGGCATCTACTTCCATTATCCTTGGGGTTTCAGACGGCGCCAGCCCCTCTTTACCAACGCCGATATATACCTTTAGCGGCTGGTTAAAGTTAGGTTTCAGAATGTCTGAGTCCAGTTCAAGCAATGAGCCGTTGTCCCACCATATACTTGGGCTGATAATGATATACTGATTAAACAGGGCAGGTTTCTTAAGAAGAATTTCTGTTGCCAGCAAACCACCCAGCGATTGCCCGATAATGGTTTTTGACCCACCGGCATTATATTTTTTTGTAATATAAGGTTGCAGTTCTTTTTCTATGAAACCTATAAACCGGGCGGACTTCCCGGCGGTTGTAAAACTATCTTTTTCTTTCTGAATCGTAGTTGGATATGTAAAATCTCTTCTCCTGTCTACATTGGCTATACCTACTATAATTGATTTTGGTACGCGGTTAATCCATGAGAAGTTATTGAACTGATAAAGGCCTGTTACATGAATAAAATCTTCATCATAAGAGCCATCAAGCAGATAAACAACAGGGTAGTGGGTGGTGTCTGTTTTTGAATAACCTTCTGGCAGATAAATGTTCAAAATCCTTTTCTCTCCCAGTTGTACTGAGTTGATTTCATCAATGTACCCTAATACAAAAGGTTTAAGCGTGCTGGTTTCTGACTGAGCCAACAAACCAAGACGCAGGCATATTAAAAGCAGGGTTTTTAGAATTTTCATAGACGTTATAAAATAGTAAAGCATCAGACAGGTTACATTTTAGACAGCACCACGTATATTATATTGTCTATGACTTTTATCTGCGGTATGGGGTTTGGTTTTGCATCAGGTAACTCAATGGGTTTGCCATTAATTGTAAAGCCACTCTCGGCCAGAGAGTAGAATAGCTGCTCGCCAAACAGAAAGGTCTCCACATCCCGGGCACCACGAGTAAAGCCCATTGCCAGTTTGTAAGGTTTTTTAAGCTTATTGGCCACAATAGCTGTTTTTATTTCTTTTGTTAGTCTGGCCTTCAGGGCATTGTCAACTACTCGCTTATCGTTTTCAATTTTAAGGGTAAAAGTGGTGTCTTTAAGTGCATGCCGTTGGAGTGTAGCCACACTGGTTGCATTTGCCTTTACATTTATTAAGTTGTTTACAGACGGATGCTCACCGGCGTGAATGAGTAGCAACGATATTAATAAGTTAAGGATCATATTTTTTTTGCTTAAACCTTCAAATCTACATCAAAGGTAAATAATTGTTTTTGTAAGGCTATCGGTCAGATAATTTTTCGGCTTTCAGCCATCCCAGGCTGCAAATCGTATGGTGGGTTAGCTGAGAGGTATATCAATTGTTTTTTTGTGCACAGACAATCATTGAAGAAGACTTAATCACTTCTCCTGCCATTTCCTGATCTGGTTCGTTTTCTTCCAGTATATAGATTACCGAAAGACCGTTTGCCAGTAGCAAAGCCGTTAGTTCATCAGCACTATACATAGTAAAGCCGAATCTGGTAAACGGATATTTTTCCATTACAGACCTTGGCCTCAGCGTTATCAGCAATTGCGCAGTTGGTTTCATTATACGCTTTACTTCATTCAATACACTTGTTGGGTTATCCCAGAAATAGATGGTGTTTACGGTAAAAACCTTATCAAAGCTTTCAGCATCAAAAGGTAAATCGTTGGCGCTGGCTAATTTGAATGTCGCCTGCCCTTGGTTTATCAAAGTTTCATTGAGTTGTATAGCCCTTGTAACCATGGCTTCAGAGAAGTCGCAACCGGTGTAGACAATCGCGTGGTTATTGTTGAGTATTTCATTTACAAAAAAGCCGTTCCCCATGCCTATTTCAAGAACGGCATCACCGGGAGCCGCATTAAGGTTTTTAATGACAAAGCGGTTCATCAGGGCATTACTCTGGTTCATTCTGTCGCCCATTTCATTGCCCATTTCGCCATGCGGCTGGCGCAGTTGGGCTGCTATTTCTTTCAGTAGTTCTTCGTTCATATCTGTTGTGCTGTTGTTATAAAGCTAAATTAATAAAAATTATGCCTACGCCATTGCAGAGGTATTAAATATTCAAAATACTGGAAAGCGATGTTTGGCAAATTCAAAAAACCATAATAGTTTTGGCGACAATCCCGAAATAAAAAATTAAAAGACTTTGAAAGTAAAAATAGAAGCATTTCAATTGAAAGATTTACCTGCTTTAAGAGAATTATACATGCAGGTAAGAAAGGCTACCTTTACCTGGTTAAATACCAGCCATTATCAATTAGAATCTTACGACACCGATACCCAGGGTGAATACACCCTTGTTGCGTTTATTGATGAGGTAATAGTTGGGTTTATTTCTGCCTATGAGCCTGATAGCTTTATACACCATATTTATGTCCATTTGTCATATCAGAAAATGGGAGTTGGAAAATTGATGGTTGATGCCATGATTCAGCAATTAAAGACCCCAATTACTCTGAAATGCCTGCAGGCCAACCAGGCGGCTATAGCATTCTATAAAAAATGTGGATTTGTACAAAAAAAGAAAGGGATATCGGTGGAAGGAATCTATATAATATTTGAGTATTGCTGAGTATCGGTTTTAACAATAATCAGCAGGGTGCTTCCGGTAGACCCGGGTGACTGTTTTTTAGCGCAAAGCAAGAGGTTTTAGTTATTAATGAATTACGTTTACCCCTTGCAATGTGCGATGGTGTTTTTTAAATATGCTTATGTAAAACGATACTTAGCCCCTCCAGGCACCCAGAATAAGACCGGCCAGGGTATAGTAAACAGTTATGTATCCACCATTAATGAGGATGTATTTAAGCGAACGTAGTTCGAACAAAGCAACAATTGTAAAAATGGCACTACAGAAACCAAAACCGGTTAAAAAGCCTGCCGTAGCGCCCCATGCCATATCGGTTTTGTCGTCTCCCAGAAAAAACGCCAGATTATAGCTCGTTATCAGCGCCAGCACAAAAGTAATGCCGAAGGTTTTTGCCGGATTGTTAGCTCTCAGTTGCTCATCTGTCAGATTATTGGCCGTTTTCCAGCCGTTTAGAAACATAAGCGGTGAATACCATAAGGCACCCAAGGCAAGGCTTAAGACAGCACAAGCCAGCACTGCCCAGTGATTAAGGTAGATGTTTTCCATAGTAATTGAATTAAAAATAAACCTGATTTAAATTTTTAACTTTGGTTGTATGGAATACCACTTAAGAATACTGGTAAGGCCTTTGGCCCTCAAGGGTGTGGTTATACGAAACGTATTCAGGGTAATTACTCAATGTGGTGTCTGAATCTAGTGTGGATTTTACAATCGGCACAGTGTGGAGGTCGAAAGTTAAAAGCTCACGGCTATAGGTAAAGCTCTTTTCAAGATGATTATCAAAATCAGTGCTAATTTGAATTTTAAAAATCATATAAGTTCTGGTTTGGCAATTGTAATCAAAAATAATAAAAATTCTTAGAGTTCATATCTTTCACCCTGAATTTTTGATTAAATGGTATCTACAAAAACAATTTTACTGGTTTAATCTGTTGCTTTTTTATGTTTGAGTCTGCTTATTTTTTTAACAAATTTTAATGCAGGTAGTAATTTACTTTTTTTACCGTGGGCTGTCTAAAAGTTGTTTTCAATCATTCAGAACAAACAATTTTTAAAAGATGAAAAGCCTATTGAACATAGCCCTGCTGATCGGGATGATTGGGCTGGGCATCTCAGGTGCCGACGCACAGGTTATTACACATAAAGACCCTTCGGCCGATTTTAGTAAGTTCAGAACTTTTGCCTGGGTTGAGCCGGATATACGGACGAATAATCCATTATATAATAATGAACTGGTAAGCAAGAAAATTCAGACGGATGTTGACCAGGCTTTGCTAAGCAAAGGCTTGAGTATTGATACCAGCCAACCGGATTTGTTGTTGAGGTTTCATACGAATGCCGAGAAAGAAACCACCCGTGGCTTTAGTTATGGCGGAGCCTACCCAATGATAGGATACACCCGTATTGGCCGTTTCATTGTACCTTATAACATGGGATACTGGGGTGGGGGGTATTCATCGCCATACACCTACACTGAGGGTACACTGGTAATTGATGCCATTGATGCCAAAACCAATAAGCTGGTATGGCAGGGTAGTATTTCGTCTGCTATCAATAACCAAAAACTTGACAGGCAGATTGAAAAAGGAGTAGCCAAAATAATGAAGAAGTATCCGGTATCTTAAGTGGTATCGGCATTCAATGGGGTTTAGTTGGTTTTAAAGAACGTGCTTTCGGGTGCGCTCTTTTTAGTTTATAATTTATTGTAAGCCGGTAGTAGCACCCGTTGCAGCGGGGTTATAGGTTTATGGTTTTGCTTCAACAGCAAACAGAGTGTATGGGCAATTTATAAGTTTATGACATTTGTTTTCTTACAAAAGCAACTATCTTTACCTGGGTATTCCAGTTGTTTGGGTCAGAAACTGAATTGCCCCGCAGGCATTTATTAACTGTTTTATTATTTAGCCGGTCTAATGTTTCAGTCTATTATCAAAACAGTTTTCTTCGGAAACTATTTTTATGGCATTTGTGCAGTGGCATTGGCTATTGAGGCTTCTTTGCAGCAAAATTATTCTTTAAACCCACCCTTGTTTTATGTTCTGGTATTTACGATTACTGTCTGGTTTTATACGCTGGCGTACATAAAAGACCCGTCAATTAAGACGTCCAGAAACCCCAGAACCCGTTGGTTTATTCAGTACAGAGTTTACGTTCTTTATAGCCAGAGGTTGTGTCTGATAAGCAGTGGTATCATACTTCTGTATTTTTTGTACAAATACAGGTTTGGCCTAACGGGCATCAGCAAAGGGCAACTATGGCCATTGCTGCTTACGCCTTTGGCCGCGCTGCTTTATTATGGTTTAAGTTTTTTGGGCAGTTTTAATCTCAGAAGAATAGGGTGGCTGAAGCCATTTATCATAGGCTTTACCTGGGCGGGTTTAATAACCCTTACCCCTGTGGTGTTTTACCATATTACGCATCAGACCAACCAAAGCATGAGCCCCACCGGGTGGTGGCTTTTTCTAAAGAACTTCATGTTTGTTTCAGTGCTTTGTATCATGTTCGATATCAAAGACTATGCTTCTGATGCCAATCACAATATCAAAACTTTTGTAGTAGCCAAAGGGCTGCGGTTTACCATTTTCAGTATCATTGTGCCGCTTACATTGGCTGGCATGGCCAGTTTTCTTGCTTTTGCAATTTATAATGGGTTTTCTGTTACCCGTTTGCTTTTTAATTTGATTCCGTTTCTGGCTATGATTCTGGTGGCTTATGCGCTCAAACAGCGAAGAACCATCTTTTTTTATCTTACAGTTATTGATGGGCTTATGTTTTTAAAAGCCTTGTGCGGAATTTTAGCCTATTATTTTGATAGTACACACCTAAGATAAGAGAGATTGGCCGGTTTTAGCTTTGTGCGTATATATACTTTTGAAGTGCAGGCCAAATTATTTTGTTGTAAAGAAATACAGCATGCATTGAGTTGCGTATAACAGGTAAAAATACAACGCACTGGTTTTAAGCCTTTTGCAGATGCCTGAAGACAGAGTACTGCCAGCGAGCAGGATTAAAATGCTAGAAATTTATGATTAAACTATTGTAACAGAGCGCCCTTGGCCGTATATTTGTCACGACATTAATACCCTGACCTAAACTGAAAAAAATTAACATTTAAGAATGAATATACGTTTCTTTTGTGCGTATAATCTTGCTAAAATACCATTCCAGGCACCCCTGCACGGGTGAATCATGGAATGGTATTTTTTGTTAAAATGCTGATTTGCAGTGTTTTATGTTTTTATTTAAAATTATTCTAAATTACTGCAAAAAATAAAAAAAGTTAAAAAAGCTATTTGATTGAAAACATTACTGGCGTAGTTTTGCAGTCAGAAAATTAGGTTATACTACTTACTTATAATATGATTCGTAATTTTTATAAATCACTTTTAGCTCTTGCTGTTGTTGTTACCATTTCTTTCAGCAACGCATTTGCACAAGATTCAACAGCTACCGCAGCAGCACCTGCAGGGGGAGGAGACACAGCACTTGGAGAGAAATTATTCAAAGAAAACTGTGCGCAGTGTCATGCTCCGACGAGTGAGCAAGTAGTAGGGCCTGGTCTGGCCGGTGTAGAAACCCGCAGAGACTTTGCCTGGCTTAAAAAATGGATTAACAACCCAATGGGTGTTATTGCAAGCGGCGACAAGTATGCAAACGAGCTTTTCGTAAAGTTTAACAAAACTCCTATGACCGCCTTCCCGTCGTTTACTGACGAGCAGGTGCGCGCCATACTTGATTACGTTAAAGTTGCTTCTGCTCCGGCTGCTCCTACGGCAGGTTCCGGTGGTGGTACAACTGCTACTGCTACTGCCGGTGATACCGGAAGCGGCAAGTTTGTAACCGTAATTATGATTGCCCTGCTGGTAATCATGGGTCTTGTACTGGTTGCTTTGTTGGGTATTCTACAGTTGTTAAACAAGCTTACCGGTACAACAGAAGGCACAGAAGGTTCTGCGGTGTCAGCGGGTGAGAAAATTCAATTGAGCATTAAGCAGATTGTTTCTAACAAAACGGTTCGTTCAGCCATTATCTGGGTGTTTGTGTTACTGGCTACCAAAGCTACCTTTGACGGTTTGTATGGTATAGGTGTTCATCAGGGCTATGCTCCTAAACAACCTATTTCTTTCTCTCACAAACTACATGCCGGTGAAATGAAAATCAACTGTGCTTATTGCCACACAGGTGTTTATAAAGGAAAACAATCTGGTATTCCTTCAGCTAACATCTGTATGAACTGCCATAACACAATCAAGCGTGAGTCGCCTGAAATCCAGAAGATTTACACGGCAATTGAAACCAACAAACCAATTGAATGGGTTCGTGTACATAATTTGCCAGACCTTGCTTATTTCAACCACGCGCAACACACAAATGTGGGCGGTCTTGATTGCAACAATTGTCATGGTGAGATAGCTAAAATGGAAGTAGTGCAACAACGTGCCACACTTACAATGGGCTGGTGTGTTGATTGTCACCGTAAAACTGAGGTAAATGGTAAAGATAACGCTTATTATGATAAGCTAATGGAAGCCCACAATGCCGCAAGTAACGGTACAATGAAAGTTTCTGATATCGGTGGTTTAGAGTGTGCAAGATGCCACTATTAATCTGTAAACCGAATACGTAAAGTTTTAGAATAAATTAATCAAAGATATTAAGTCCCTTTAACAAGGATTTAACATATAAATACTTAAATCAGCATTTTTGCTCATGGAGAATACTAATAAAAGGTATTGGAAAGGGGTTGAAGAATTAAAGAACGATATTGAGTTCGTTAAAAACGCCAATCGTGAATTTAATTTAGACGATATTGACACGGTTGAACCTACTCACCGCCGTGATTTCCTGAAAGTATTAGGTTTTGGATTGGCTGCGGTTTCGCTGGCTGCTTGTGATGCACCGGTACGTAAGGCTATTCCTTATCTGAACAAACCTGAAGATGTTGAGCCGGGTATTCCTAACTGGTATGCCTCAACTTACGCTGAAGGTGGTGATTACTCAAGCATTCTTGTTAAAACCCGTGAGGGACGTCCTGTTAAAATTGAAGGTAACAAGATGTCGAGCCTTACCAAAGGCGGAGTAAGCGCACGTGTACACGCTTCAGTATTGAGTCTTTATGATAACGAAAAACTGAAAGCCCCTAAAAAAGGCACTTCAGACATATCGTGGGAAGACCTGGATAAAGAAGTGGTTGCCGGGCTTTCAAAAGGAGGTAATATCAGAATTGTTTCCAATACAATACTTTCTCCAACTTTCAAGAAAGTAATTGCTGATTTTGTTGCCAAATACCCTACTGCCAAGCATGTAACTTACGATGCTAATTCAGCATCAGGTCTGATACAAGCCAATGCCGAATCATTCGGACAGGCAGTTGTGCCAAGCTACGATTTCAGCAAGGCTAAGGTTATGGTAGGTATCAATGCTGACTTCCTGGGAACATGGATTTCACCAGATATTTTTGCTACTCAATGGGCTGAAAATCGCCGTTTAATTAGTGGCAAGGGCGGTAAAAACGATATGTCACGTCATTATCAGTTTGAAACCGGTATGACGATTACAGGTGCATCTGCTGATTATCGCTCAATGATTAAACCTTCACAAGAAGGAGCGGTAGCAATTGCACTATATAATAAAGTAGCAGCTGCTTTAGGTGGTGCCGTCATTTCAGGTGCTGCCATTGAAGTTCAGAACCTCGACAAATGTGCTAAAGATTTGGTTGCTGCCAAAGGTTCGGCATTGGTAGTGTCTGGTTCAAATAATCCGGCAGTTCAAACGGTAGTAAATGCTCTGAATAGCCTGCTTGGCAGCTACGGAACAACTATTGATTTGAGCAATCCGGTTTATTTCCGTCAGGGTAATGATACTGAAATGAACGCCTTCATCAACGAAGTGAAAGGCGGTCAGGTAAGTTCAGTATTGTTCCTGTCAAATCCTGTTTATGACCACATCAGAGGTGCTGAGTTAGGTGAAGCGCTTAGCAAGGTTGCCACTTCGGTTTCTTTTGCAGCTAATGCCGACGAAACAGCTCAAAGATGTAAATATATTGCTCCGGCTCCACATTATCTTGAGTCATGGGGTGATGCTGAACCAAAGAAAGGTTTCTACTCTTTAATTCAGCCAACTATCTCTCTTATATTTAATACCCGTCAGGCTGAATCAAGCTTATTGATTTGGGCTGGTGCTTCAGGTGATTATCAGGCTTATCTGAAATCAAACTGGACCAAAAATATATTAAGTGGTAAGTCTTGGGTGCAGGCATTGCATGACGGTGTTTATGAGCCGGGTGCAGGAGCTCTAGCAACTGCTGCTTCTTTTGGCGGTAACCTGGCCGGTGCAGCTACTGCTATAGCTGGTATAAAAGGTGCTGGTATTGAGCTTTCTGCGTTTGAATCTATTGCCATAGGTACGGGTAATCAGGCAAATAACCCCTGGCTACAGGAAATGCCCGATCCAATCTCTAAAGTAACCTGGGAAAACACCATTGCTATTTCGCAAATAACAGCCAAAGAAGCAGGTATTGATCAGGGAGACTGGGCTAAATTAACTGTAGGTAGTAAAACAATTGAACTACCTGTGTTGATTCAACCGGGTCAGGCGCATGGAACCGTTTCTGTAGCAATAGGCTATGGTCGTACAGCAGCAGGTAAGGCTGGTAACGTAGGTGCCAATGTTTTCCCATTAGTATCCAACGGTCAATACTGGGCTGGTGATGTTAAATTAGAAAAAACCAAGAGCGGATATACCCTAGCTCAGACACAAACGCACAACACCGTAATGGGTCGTGAGTCTATAATTCAGGAGTCTGTTCTAAGTGAATATGTTAAGAATGTTAAAGCAGGCCGTTTTGAGCCTACTTTGCAGACTTCAGATGGTATCAAGAAAACCAACCAGATTACCCTCTGGAATGGTCATGAAAAGAAAAACCATAGCTGGGGAATGGTCATTGACCTGAACCTTTGCCACGGTTGCGGTTCATGTCTTGTAAGCTGCCAGGCAGAAAACAACATTCCGGTTGTAGGTAAGGCAGAAGTTGCCCGTGCCAGAGAAATGCACTGGATTCGTCTGGATCGCTATTATAGCTCAGATGCGCCACATGAAGAAGGTTATAGCCCAAGTGGTTTCAGAGCGATGGAAATTGCTTCTGATAACCCGGAGGTTGTATTCCAGCCGATGACGTGTCAGCACTGTTCTAATGCTCCTTGTGAAACTGTTTGCCCAGTTTTGGCAACAACCCACAGCTCTGAAGGTCTAAACCAAATGACTTATAACCGTTGTATCGGTACTCGTTATTGTGCCAACAACTGTCCGTATAAAGTTCGTCGTTTCAACTGGTTTAAATACTTTGAAAATGACAATTTTGATTACAACATGAACAACGACCTGGGTCGTATGGTATTGAACCCAGACGTAACTGTTCGTTCAAGAGGTGTAATCGAGAAGTGTTCAATGTGTGTGCAACGTATTCAGGCAGGTAAGCTGGTAGCCAAAAAAGAAAAACGTCGTCCGGTTGATGGAGAAATCCAAACAGCTTGTTCGCAGTCTTGTCCTACTAATGCAATTGTGTTTGGAGATATGCTTGACCCCGAGTCTGCAATTTCAAAAGTACTGGCAGTAGAAAAAGAAGGAAGAGCTTACCACGTACTTGAAGAGATTAACACGCAACCGCAAATCAGTTATTTAACTAAAATCCGTAATAAAGATAAAGTTAAAGCTGCAGGAGTTAAAGAAGAAGCGGCACACGAAGCACATTCATAATTAAGACTTCTAAAGTCAATTTTTTAAGAATTTAGCATTTTCAATAAACAAAAAAAACTATGCACGTAGTTTCACCTATAAGAGAGAAGCTGGTATTGAGTGGTAAGTCTTACCATGATATAACAGAAGATATTTGTAAGCAGGTTGAAGGCGCCCCTACCAAAGAGTGGAAAGTAGCATTCGGAATATCAGTACTGGTATTATTGTATGGTACTGCATGGGTATTGTGGACTTGGTGGGAAGGTCTGGGAGTGTGGGGTTTAAATAAAACTGTAGGTTGGGCCTGGGATATCACCAACTTCGTATGGTGGGTAGGTATTGGTCACGCCGGTACACTTATCTCGGCAGTATTGTTATTGTTCCGTCAGAAGTGGAGAACCTCCATTAACCGTGCGGCAGAAGCGATGACCATCTTTGCCGTAATTTGTGCGGCTTCATTCATTGTAATGCACATGGGTCGCCCCTGGTTAGCTTATTTTGCATTACCATTACCAAATACTTTCGGTTCGTTATGGGTTAACTTTAACTCTCCTCTTGTTTGGGACGTTTTCGCTATCTCTACTTACTTTTCAGTATCATGTTTATTCTGGTACATTGGTATGATTCCTGATTTGGCAACTATCCGTGACCGTGCAACCGGTGTTCGCAAAAAAGTGTACGGTGCATTGGCAATAGGCTGGACAGGTGGTGCGAAAAGCTGGGCCAGATATGAAGACGTTTCGTTAATTCTTGCAGGTCTTTCTACTCCTCTGGTACTTTCAGTTCACACCATCGTATCTTTCGACTTTGCCACTTCGGTTATTCCTGGCTGGCATACAACCATCTTCCCTCCGTACTTTGTGGCGGGTGCTATTTTCTCAGGTTTCGCAATGGTTCAAAACCTGATGCTGGTTACGCGTGTTGTATATAAACTGGAAGATTACGTTACTCTTGAGCATATCTCGTTAATGAATAAAATCATAACCCTTACGGGTTCTGTTGTAGGTATTGCTTATATCACTGAGTTTTTCATTGCCGCCTACTCGGGTGTTGAGTATGAGAAATATGCATTTATTAACCGAGCTACGGGGCCGCTTTGGTGGTCTTACGCAGCCATGATGACTTGTAACGTTCTTTCTCCGCAGTTGTTCTGGTTTGAGAAAATCCGTAAGAATATCGTTATATCTTTCGTGATGGCGGTTGTAGTAAATATCGGTATGTGGTTTGAGCGTTTTGTAATTATCGTAACTTCTCTTCACAGAGATTACCTTCCATCAAGCTGGACATATTTTACCCCACGTATGGGAGATATTTCAGACTATATTTTCTCGTTCGGTTTCTTCTTTACTGCATTCTTCCTTTTTGCCAAATTCTTACCAGTTATCAATATGGCCGAGGTAAAATCAGTTTTGAAGTCATCTTCAGAAAAATATCCTGAAAAAGTAAAGAAACAAGCATAATTATTAGATTTAAGAAACCATTATCAGACAATGGCAGATAGCAAATATTTAGTTGGTGTTTTTGAAGACGAAGATGAGGTATTACACGCAGTGGGTTCAGTAAGACACAGCGGTGTTAAAATTCATGAGGTGTATACTCCTTTCGCTATCCACGGACTTGACCGTGCTTTAGGTTATGACCGCCCAAGAATGGGTGTGGCTGCATTCCTGTTTGGTATTACCGGAACAATATGCGCGCTTGTTTTAACCTTCTGGACAATGGGTATCGACTGGCCGATTAACGTGGGTGGTAAGAACTTTTTCCCATGGCCTACCAACGTACCTATCATATTTGAGCTGACCGTACTTTTAGCTTCATTTGGTATGTCGTTTACTTTCTTTATTATGGAGGGTATGGGGCCAACCGCCAAACCAATCATCTTTGATGTAAGAAGTACAGATGATAAGTTTGTGATGGCAATTGATTTAGCTAAAAATAAACTATCAGAAGGCGAGATAACTGATATTTTAAAGAAGTCAGGTGCCGCTGAAGTAAATGTGAAAGAGGCATAAAATCAGAAAACAATGAACTGCCGAAGGGTTGTTCAATACAATTTACATACAGAACATTGACGGGTATCCGGTAACGGGCTCAGATAGTTATACATTAATTTGTTTTCAAATGAAATTTTCAGTCAGAAATATCACGCTTGCAGTAGCAGTTGCATCTTTCTCATCAGTTGTTTTATCTTCATGTAAAGATAATAACAGCACTGGTTGGGAGTTTGCACCTAACATGTACAATTCTCGTGCTTACGAGCCCTTGACACAATGGCGTGAGAATACTATAAATGTGGATGGCAAAAACATGAGGTCGCCAGTGGCGGGTACTATTCCTCGCTCAAACTATCATACTTCTTTCATGCTGGATGATAGCACTAAGGTAAATGACCTGATGATTTATAATCTGCCTAAAGACAGTATTGCCGTTGCAGAAGTAACCTTGAAGAACCCTATTCCGTGGTCTGAAGCCGCAGAAGAAGAAGGTAAGGTTTTATACGAAAGAAACTGTGCGCACTGCCATGGCGACGGCGGAGCAGGTGACGGCCCTGTAGGTAAGGTTTACAAAGGGGTACCGAATTATGCCAGTGATGCTTACAAGAATATGAACGACGGACATATTTTCCATGTAATTACTTATGGAAAAGGCAGAATGTGGCCTCATGCTTCTCAGGTTAATCCTGAAGAACGTTGGAAAATTGTACACTACGTTCACAGATTACAATTAGGAAATTAATAACTCACCCCCATCCCTAATGGGGCGTGTTAGAAATATTAATATGATTACCCCTCTTTAGGGGAGGGGTTCAAATTTCAAGAATAATGGCTCATAATACTCACGAAATTCCTTCAACAGAAGAAAGATTTGAGTTTACTTCCGGATTGAAAAGCAAGTTGTTGATTGCTGCAGCCTTAGGTGTGGTTTTGGTTGCGCTCGGAATGTTTCTTTTACACAAAGGCTGGTCAATCGGCGTTTGGGAGTCGCACGGCGCCGAGCATGGAGCCGCTGCAGCCCATGGCGGTGGTCATGGCGAGCATGGTGGTGGAGAGCATCATGGTGCTACTCTTATCAACCGTCTCATCGGAAACCTATGGATGAATAGTGTCTATTTTCTTGGAATTTCAGTAGTAGGTATGTTTTTCATTGCCTACAATTACGTTGCTAAAGCGGGTTGGTCTGTTTCTATCAAACGTGTAGCTGAAGCCTTCCCATCATTCATTATTGTTCCGGGTATCATTCTTATTATCCTTTTTGCTATTCCTTCAACCCGCCACATGATTCTTCACTGGACTCACGAGGGAATTATGGATAAAGGAAGCGAGAATTATGACAAGATTATCGCAACCAAAGCATGGTATCTGAACACTCCTTTTTATGCCATCCGTTTGATTGCCTATGTTGGTGTGTGGTACTTCCTATGGATGCAGGTTCGCAAGTTCTCTTTACTTGAAGATCAGGAAGCCGGTTTGGATAACTATTACAAAAGCCGTAATATTTCTAAAGTATTCTTATTGTTCTTTGCTGTTACTTCATCTACTGCAGCCTGGGACTTATCAATGTCAATTGATACGCACTGGTTCTCTACTATGTTTGGTTGGTATCACCTTGCAAGCTGGCATGTATCTGGTTTAGCGGCTATTATGTTTACGGTTCTGATTCTGAAAGATAAAGGTTATATGAAGTATGTGAATGACAGCCATTTGCATGACCTTGGAAAGTTCATCTTTGGATTCTCGATTTTCTGGACTTACGTTTGGTTCTCGCAGTATCTTTTGATTTTCTATGCCAATTTACCTGAAGAAACAATTTATTTCCGCGAGCGTTTCACAGGGTATGACGGACGTTACTGGTGGCCATTCCACATTAACTTTGTTCTCAACTTCTTCTTCCCGATTCTTGTGCTGATGGCACGTGATTCTAAAAGAAGACCTACCTTCCTGAAACTTGCCTGTGGTGCTATTTTGATTGGTCACTGGTTTGACTTTTATCAGATGCACATGCCTGGTATTGCCAAAGACCAGGGTGGAATTGGTATCATTGAATGGGGTACTACACTTACTTTTGCTTCTTTGTTTATCTATTTTGTTGCAAATCAGTTGTCGAAAGCCAATCTTATTCCTCAGAAACATCCGTTTAAAGAGGAAGCTTTGCACCACGATATCTAATACAGAAAAGTTTTTTAAGGTACCGGTTTTTTCGATTAAATTTTAAAACATACAAGGATTAGGCACTTATAACTTGTAAATTTTTAGTAACATGACCTCATTAATTGTTATTTTAGCTGTTGTGTTTTTGGTACTGACCATTTTGGTTATTTCCAAAACCCAAACTCTATTGAAAGGTGTAAAGGGAAAGACGGAGGAAGAAAATGACTCGGTGGTTGATGGTGCAAATAATTCTAATGCCATTGGTCTATTTATATTCTGGATTGTTAGTGTAATCGGAGTTGTATGGTCATTTAACTATGCCAAGAAAGATTTCCTGATGGCTTTTGGTGATATGCCTTCTGCCTCTTCTGTACATGGAAAAGAAACTGATTACTGGTTCTGGTTTGGTATCACTGTTATTACATTGGCTTTCTTTTTGGTTAACTCTGTTCTTTTTTACTTCCCTTTAAAGTACCGTTATAAAAAAGACAGAAAGGCTTATTATTATCCTCATAATAATACCCTTGAAATTGTATGGACTTTGATTCCTGCGATTGTAATGGCAGGTTTGGTTTTCACGGGCTTAAGAGCCTGGAACAGAATCATGTCTGATGCGCCTGAAGATGCAGAAGTAATTGAGGTTGTAGGAAAACAGTTTTCATGGATGGTGCGTTATAGTGGTGTGGATGATGAGAAATTGGGTAACTACAATTACAAATTAATCAACGATTCGGAAGGTAATGAGTTTGGTGTTGATTTCACCGACGAACATTCATTTGATGATTTTACAAGTAATACAGAACTACATATTCCAAAAGGAAAACCTGTATTGTTGAAGATCAGAGCAAGAGATGTGTTGCACAGTGTGTTTATTCCTCACATGCGTGTGAAGATGGATGCAGTGCCGGGTATGCCTACCAAGTTCTGGTTTGTTGCCGATAAAAGTACTGCTGATATGCGTGCTGAATTAGGTAACCCTGATTTTAAATATGAGATTGCATGTACTGAGGTTTGTGGTCGTAGCCACTTTGCTATGAAGCTGAATCTTATTGTTGATGAGCCGGCAGATTATGAAAAATGGAAAAAAGAGCAAAAACCATTATTGTCTGTTAAACCTGAGTTTATTGACAAGGTTCCGGCCAATCTGAAAGCCAAAGCCTTGAAATATACTGGTGGTGAAGCGGCCGCATCTGATTCAACCACAACAGCTAAGCCAGTAGCGGCTTCTATGTAATTCTTTATAACAACAGAAAATTCTTAAAATAGTAATAAATTATGGCAGCAGTAGCACACGCAGACGTACATGCCAATGACCATGACCACGCTCACGAACACCACGAGCAAAGTTTTATCAGAAAGTATATCTTTTCTGAAGACCATAAAGTAATTGCTAAGCAATATTTGATTTCAGGTATTGTATGGGCGCTGATTGGTGGTTTTCTGTCATTAGTATTTCGTCTTCAATTAGGTTATCCTGGTATTGACCTGGGTTGGTTAAAACCGATTCTGGGTGAGAGATGGTTTGATGATGCCGGAAAGCTTGACCCTAACTATTACATTGCGCTTGTAACAATGCACGGAACCATCATGGTATTCTTTGTATTGACTGCAGGTTTAAGTGGTACTTTCTCAAATTTCCTTATTCCACTTCAGATTGGAGCAAGAGATATGGCATCAGGTTTTATGAACATGTTGTCATACTGGTTCTTCTTCCTTTCAAGTGTTATTATGTTTGCATCATTGTTTGTGCAAGATGGACCTGCCGGTGGCGGATGGGTTGTTTACCCACCTTTAAGTGCATTATCTGGTGCTGCTCCTGGTTCTGGTACCGGTATGACACTATGGTTGGTAAGTATGGCCATATTTATTGTATCTAGTTTGTTGGGTAGTGTAAACTACGTAACTACGGTTATCAACCTACGTACAAAAGGTATGACGTTTGATAAGATGCCGCTAACGATTTGGGCATTTACTTTTACTGCCATATTGGGTATTCTTTCGTTCCCTGTATTGTTGTCAGCAGCATTGTTATTGATTTTCGACCGTAGTTTTGGCACAAGTTTCTATTTGTCAGATATCTATATTAACGGGCAGGCATTGCCTAACCAGGGTGGTAGCCCGATTTTGTTCCAGCATTTGTTCTGGTTCCTGGGTCACCCTGAGGTTTACATTGTAATCCTTCCTGCTTTGGGTATGACCTCTGAAATCATTGCTACTAACTCAAGAAAACCGATTTTCGGTTACCGTGCTATGATCTTCTCAATGTTGGGAATTATGTTCCTGGCGTTTATTGTATGGGCTCACCATATGTTTATGTCTGGTATGAATCCTTTCCTTGGGTCGGTATTCATGTTGCTAACCCTGATTATTGCGGTACCGTCGGCGGTTAAGGCCTTTAACTATATTACTACCATGTGGAGAGGGAATATAGTATTTACGCCAGCCATGATGTTCTCAATTGGTCTTGTTTCATTCTTCGTATCAGGTGGTGTTACAGGTATTATTCTTGGTAACAGTGCTTTGGATATTCAATTGCATGATACCTACTTTGTGGTAGCTCACTTCCACCTTGTTATGGGTTCTGCTGCATTCTTTGGCATGGTAGCTGGTGTTTACCACTGGTTCCCTAAGATGTTTGGTAGAATGATGAACTCAACTCTGGGTTATATTCACTTCTGGATAACATTTGCCGGAGTCTATGTGGTGTTCTTCCCGCAACATTATCTGGGTATCGCTGGTTTCCCAAGACGTTATTACTCTTATACAGGTTTCGATTTTACATCTAAATATCAGGATTTAGCAGAGTTAAGTACCATTGCTGCCATTGTAGTATTTGCAGCTAACTTAATTTTCTTGTTCAACTTCTTCTATTCAATGTTCTGGGGTAAGAAGGCAACTGCAAACCCTTGGCGTTCGAACACTTTAGAGTGGACAACTCCTGTAGAGCCTGGCCATGGTAACTGGCCTGGCGAAATACCAACCGTATATCGTTGGCCTTATGATTACAGCAAGCCCGGTGCTGCTGAAGACTTTATCCCTCAGAATATACCTTTCTCGGCTACTCCTGAATCAAATCTGGAAGAAGAGAACGAAGAAATTAAAACTGAGAAGGATATTGAAGGTATCAAATATGATTACAGTATTCCTGATTGATTTTCAGGTTATAATATAGACCGGTAGTTTTAGCAATAGAACTACCGGTTAAAGAAAAGCGTAGAAGTATGCAAGTTTTCAGAAGACTGGGTATTTGGACAATCGGCGCAGTTTATGTGTTGATTCTGGTAGGGGGGATTGTTCGTGCTTCTGGCTCTGGAATGGGTTGCCCTGATTGGCCAAAGTGTTTTGGAAGTTGGGTTCCGCCTACTGACGCTTCGCAGCTTCCGCCTAATTATAAAGAGATTTTTGGTGCAAAACTTAAAGGTGAAGTTGAATTTAATGCCGTTAAAACCTGGGTTGAGTATGTAAACCGTTTGGTTGGCGTTACAATTGGTCTTTTAATATTTGCTACATTTATTTCTTCGTTTTTAGCCTTTAGAGCGAAGGATAGAGCAATTGTCTGGTTAAGTTTTCTGGCGTTTGTTCTGGTTGGTTTTGAAGGATGGCTGGGCTCAATTGTTGTATCAACTGAATTGCATCCGGTAATTATTACCTTGCACATGTTGCTTTCTGTTGTAATTGTTTTCATTCTTTTGTATGCAGTTGCCCGTTCTTACACAAAAGTTGTAATTGTTGAAGAGGTAAAGGATGCAGGGTCGTTGAGTTTTCTACTTACTGCCTTGATTCTGGTAACTACTGGACAGGTTCTTTTGGGTACACAGGTAAGAGAAACGATAGATCAGGTTGCGATACTAATGGGGTCTGATATGCGGTCTGAATGGATTGCTAATTTGGGTGGTAAGTTTCAAATGCACAGATGGTTCTCAATTGTAGTTACAGTTTTGCATTTATTCTTTTACTATCGATTAAAAAGAAATAGTAGTAGCAAAGGGATTATTAACCGTTTTTCGATTGCTTTGATAGCCTTGTTAGGTGTTGAAATGTTAACAGGTTTGTTTTTAAATTATCTGGGTTTCCCGTATTTTGCCCAGCCTGTACATTTAACAGTAGCTATTTTGATGTTGGGGATACAATTTGTTTTGTATCTTTTATTAAATAAAGAAAGAGTTTTTAGAGGAGTTCAGGAGTTTTATTTAAGTAATGAATCAATCCGTTAGTCAAAATATAATTGGTGTAAAATTAAAAGCTCTCTACGATATAACTAAGTTTCGGTTATCGGCGACAGTGGTTTTTTCTGGTGCTTTTGGTTTTATTTTAGGGGCTGACAAAGTTGATGCATTTAAGTTAGTTCTTTTCTGTATAGCTGCTTTTTCAACTACGGCGGCGGCGAACATTATTAATCAGATAATTGAAAAAGATCTGGATAAATTAATGAAGCGCACCCAAGACAGACCTCTACCCAGTGGCAGGCTCTCTGTTAAAGAGGCGGCCTTTTTTGGTTGGGTATTGGCTGCGGTTGCCATGTATATTTTGTTTTATGAGTTCAATTTCAGAGCCGGTCTGGTAGCCTTATTATCGATGGTACTGTATGGTTTTGTTTATACTCCGCTGAAACGTGTGGGACCCATTGCCGTTGCGGTTGGCGCATTACCGGGGGCTTTTCCTCCGATGATTGGCTGGATAGCCGCTACTAACCATTTCGGAATGGAGCCAGGCATCTTATTTGCTATTCAGTTTTTCTGGCAGTTTCCGCACTTCTGGGCAATTGCCTGGGTGCTTGATGAAGATTATAATAAGGCAGGGTTTAAGTTACTACCTTCTAAAGGTGGACAAAATTTAAACTCGGCTATTCAGATTATGATTTACACCTTGTTTTTGTTACCCTTATGTTGGGTTCCATATTACATGGGTATTACGGGTATCAATTCGGCCGTTGTGGCCATGATTTTCGGGGTGTTGTTTCTGGCGCAAACTTTTCACTTAATGCGAAAGGTTGATCGTAAAGCCGCACTTCAATTAATGTTCGGGTCTTTTATTTATCTTCCAGTTGTGCAGATTGCATACCTTCTGGATAAACTTTAAGACCTATAGATATCGAAAAAAGATGAGTCAGAAAATAGTAAAGATTCCTGCAAATAAAATTGCCGAAGAGCCCAAAGTGGTTTTGTCGGTAAACAAGTGGAAGTTTATGGTTTGGCTCTTTATTATTACCATTATTATGTTGTTTGCATCGCAAACAAGTGCATATCTGGTAAGAAGAGCAGAAGGTAACTGGGTAGAATTCGAGATTCCTCAAATATTCTGGTTTAGCACTGTTGTTTTAGTTATCAGTAGTATATCTATGCATTTTGCCCTGAGGGCAGCTAAGGCTGATAAACAACCGACATTAAAGCTGGCAGTAGCGCTTACCTTCGGATTTGGAATTGCGTTCCTGGTTATGCAGTACCTGGGTTGGCAAAATCTGCAGCAGCAGGGTGTTTTTTTAAAGGGTAATCCTTCGGGTTCATTCTTTTACATTTTCACCGGCCTGCACATGGCGCACCTGGTTATTGGTCTGGGTATTCTGATAGCCACTTTTATTATGGCGTTCAGAACCAAGATTAACTCGAAGAATACTTTACTGGTAGAGGTTTGCGCCACTTCATGGCATTTCCTTGACCTACTATGGGTGTATTTATTTGTATTTTTATTGTATTTTAGATAAACATTTTACAATTTCAAGATTCAGGCTGGTTCCTAACCGACCGGTTTGATATTCAGAAACTATCAGCTATGGCAAGTGCAAATACCTCAACAACCGCTGAACATTTGATTTGGAAAGGTGGAACCCAACCTATGAAAGTTGGATATGGAAAACTGATGATGTGGGTTTTTCTCCTTTCAGATACGTTTACTTTTTCAGCGTTACTGGTTTCTTATGGTTTGGTACGGTTTAGTTTTCCGACCTTTGAAGGATTAAGAAAAAACTTTGAATTCTCTACTACCTGGTGGCCAATACCAGAACGTGTATTTGAAGCCGTACCTTTTTTGCATGGTATAGAGGCTCCACTTGTATTTGTGGGTATCATGACTTTTATTCTAATCATGAGTTCGGTTACGATGGTGTTAGCTGTTGAGGCAGGTCATCGTCGTGATAAAGCTGATGTTGAGAAATATATGTTATGGACTATCCTTGGTGGTATAGCTTTCTTAAGTTCTCAGGCATGGGAGTGGTCACACTTTATTCATGGTACAGAAGAGGGCCTAACCCTGGCAAACGGAACCAAAATTTTTGGTGCCAACCTTGTTCAAAACCAATATGGGCCTCCTGCATTTGCTGATTTCTTTTTCTTCATAACAGGGTTCCACGGAACTCACGTGTTGTCTGGTGTGGTGCTTAACGTACTGGTTTTTTATAACACCGCTAATGGTGTATATGAAAAACGCGGACACTACGAAATGATTGAAAAAGTTGGCTTATACTGGCACTTTGTAGACCTGGTTTGGGTATTTGTATTTACTTTCTTCTACCTTGTGTAGTTGGCTTGGATATTGATTTCAGAAAATTCAATCTATAGATTGAGTAAACTTAAAATATTAGACAAAAAATGGCTCATCATTCAGAACCTCACGGAGAAAAACTTCCAGCGCAAACAAAAGAGATCTGGAAAACGTTTTGGATACTTTTAATCATTACTTCATTTGAGTTCGTAATTGCATTTTTAATTGATGCAGACCACTATAAATGGACAAAGATTGGAATCTTTGTGATTCTGACTATCGTCAAAGCCTATTATATTGTGGGTATCTTTATGCACTTAAAGCATGAAGTGAAATCTTTGATATGGACAATCATCTTACCTTGTATCTTTGTGGTTTGGTTGATTATAGCGTTGATTGTGGAAGGTGGGTATATCGGTTTCGAACGTTTCATATTTCCAAAATGAGTAAAAATACTATCAAAGCCGGAATACTAGTAGTGATACTGGTAGTTCCGGCTTTTATATTTATATTTCTGAAGTTGTTCGGAAATAATTATTACAAGCTACCCTATTTTATGCCTGAAACGGACGATAGGGGAATGGTTTTGATGAAAGGTGCCGACACGGTTTTTCATCAGATACCTGCGTTTGAATTGACAGATCAGAATGGGCAGAAGTTTTCTTCAGAGCAAACCAAAGGCAAAATTTACGTTGCAGATTTTTTCTTTACCCGCTGCGGCACTATTTGTCCTAAACTGAGTTCGGCCATGCTTAGGGTACAGGATGTGTTTATGGATAACCCGGATGTATTGTTGATTTCTCACTCGGTAGACCCGAACCATGATACCCCTCAGGTATTGAAAGAATATGCAAAGAAATTTGATGCCAAAAACGGGAAGTGGTTTTTTCTGACGGGCGAAAAAAAGGCAATTTATGATTTGGCTATTAAAGGTTATAAATTACCTGTGGCAGATGCGTCAGAGTATGATAAGAACATAAAAAATGTAGATGAGATGTTTATCCATTCAGAGAAGATAATGCTGATAGATAAAGATGGCTACATAAGAGGAATATATGATGGAACTTTTAATGCAGATATAGAACGTTTGCAGGCAGAAATAAAAGTTTTAGAAGAAATTTATAAAGATCAAAACAAATCTCGATAGAGGAAAATAAGCAGATGGAAGCGCAATTAGAAAGAAAATCCATGTTGTGGATAAACCTGTTGTCGGTTGTGATACCGGTAGCAGTAGCATTGTTGTTGGGGATTCCCCAAAAGATAGATTTTGGTGCCTGGACAAGTACTTTGCCTCATGTAATAGGGGTGATTAATTCTTTAACGGCAGTATTGTTATTGTATGGTTTCTACTTAATTAAGCAGGGGCAGATTGACCAGCATAAGCGTGTAATGACGGGTGCGTTTGCATTAGGTGCATTATTCCTTTTGTGTTATGTAGCTTATCATATTTCGAATCCGAGCACTAAGTTTGGCGGCGAAGGTACCATACGCTACATTTATTTCTTTGTGTTGATAAGCCATATAGGTTTGTCTTTTATAGTGTTGCCACTGGTTTTAAGAACGTATTATTTTTCGTGGAGTAATCAGATGAGCAGACACAAAAAGATTGCAAGAATTGCATTTCCTATCTGGTTGTATGTTTCAATAACAGGTGTGATTGCGTATATTATGATCAGACCATATTATGTTTAAAAACATGAAAGCCTTAAAATTATTTGCGGTAACGGTTATTGTGGTTTTATTTAATTGCTCAGTTTCAATGGCGCAATGTGCTATGTGCCGTGCCACCGTTGGCAGCAATTTAAGTGAAGGCAGAGGCGAAATAGGAACAGGTATTAATGACGGAATATTGTATCTGCTTGTTATTACTTACCTTTCAGTGCCTACTCTGATTTTTATCTGGTTCAGAGCCGCTAAAAAAGAAATGCGTCTGAAACTTAACGGCTAAGCCTGCCGTGCATACCGATATTACCGGAAAAGAATCTGCTACCTGTGTGGCAGATTCTTTTTTATTTCTACCTCTTGGGTTTCCTGATTCTTTAGTATCTTGCATTGGGCTTGTATAGACAAGCCGCCCCCAATCTATCAACCTTAAAATATTTTAACCATGAGTAACAAACCTCATAGAATTGCTATGCTGGGCACCGGCCTTATTGGCTGGTTCTATACCAAATCTCTTCATGAGCATCGCAGACCTGACCGTGTACAAGTTGTTTATTCAAGAAGCGAAGAACGCGGCAAAGCTTTTGCCGAAGAGTGGGGGATACCCGAGTATACCACCAGCATGGAAGACGCCATCAAAGATGAGAACATAAACGTAGTAGTTGTAGGTTTACCTAATGACCTGCATTTTCAGGCTATTGAACTTTGTTGCAAATATAAAAAGGCGGTGCTATGCACAAAGCCTCTGGCCCGCACAGGAGATGAAGCCCGAGCAATACTTGAAATGGTTGAGAAGGCCGGTATTTTTCATGGATATCTGGAAGACCTGGCCTATACCCCTAAAACCCTGCATGCCCTGCAGTCGGTGAAAAACGGGGTAATCGGGCGGGTAACGTGGGCGCGCTCCAGAGAAGCGCATCCCGGGCCTCACTCAAGCTGGTTTTGGGATCTAAAGAAAGCCGGTGGTGGCGCAATTGTAGACCTGGGCTGCCATTGTATTGAAATTGCCCGCAACTACATAGGCAAAGATATAAGACCCGTTGAGGTGATGTGCTGGGCTGCCACACAGGTAAAGCCCATAGAAGCAGAAGATAATGCCATTGCTCTGGTAAAATATGCCAGTGGCGCTATTGCACAGTTTGAAGTGAGCTGGTCGTTCAGGGGAGGCATGGATTTAAGAGACGAAGTGTCAGGCACGGAAGGGGTTATCAGAACAGACCATTTTATGCGTACCGGTTTTGAAATGTTTACGGCAGCGCAGGAGTCTAGCTACGTGGCTGAAAAGGCAGAAAGTGCCTCAGGTTGGTTGTTTCCGGTGGGCGATGAGGTAAATTCATTGGGCTATACCCATATGTTTACGGATATGTTTGATAGCCTGGATAACGGAGGTACGCCAATGGAAAGTTTCTATGACGGCTACATAGTTAATGCGGTAATAGATGCCTGCTACAAATCGGCTAAAACTAAAAAGTGGGAGCCGGTAGAAATTATAGACTGGCGAGGGAGAACAGATGTAACGGAGCCGTCGCCGTTTGTAGATTTTGATGCAGACCACTGGCATATAAAGGATGAATTTTTACCAGACGGCCGCAAGAAGGTAATTCTGAAAGAAAAGGCCACCGGAAATATCATTCAAAGGGTTTTGTAGTGAGGCAAGTTCTACGAACAAAGGCTTATAGAGTTTATGAAATTTAACCACCCCTCCTTGAAAAAGGAGGGGGATTTTCAATGCAAATACTGTAGTTATAAACGCTTCACTTTTGTGTTTTTGTCCAGGCTGACCAATCACTTGCTGCTTCCAGTTGTTTTTCAATGGTATCGGGCAGTTTGCTAAAAAAATCAAGGCCGGTTTTCTGCTCAATTTCGTCAATAGAAACTACGTAGGTGTTCATCTTTTTATTCAATTCGGCTGAATTGGGGAGCAGAAACCCGATGGCCCGTGGCTTTTGTGTGCTGCCTTTAGGGTAATACAACACAATTTTATAATAGTGTTTTGGTACAGAAACCGTATTATATCTACCAATGGTTTTCATGTTTTTGCTCAGCACAGGCCCTGTTACAATAAACAATTCTTTATCTCTTAAAGCCCAGCTTCTGATACGGCTTTCGATGTTTTCCCATATTCCGCGATTCAATTCAGGCACTTGCGGACAGATGTTGCTCATAAAAAATGTTTCATTCATTAACCCCTGGCAGCATTTAAAATCTCCGGCAGGTACCATATGGCCCCGGTCATAACCAGAACCTGTATAATCGGCAGATAAAGCAGACGCCTCTTTTACTTTACCGTCTGGAACAAACTGGTTCTCACTTCTGTCGGCTTTACCCTTTGTAAACGTTCCACGCAGTTGATAGGCTACCCAGGCAGGTATTTCGTATTTTTCTTCATACCGCAGCGTGTAGTTTTTGTGCCTGATAATTTCATCGTTTTTCTGAATGGCAGGTAATACGTAATCAGGTAAAGTAAGGTCTATCTGGTCAGGTTCATACGTTGGCTCATTGGTTGCAGAAAAGTTGTCTTCCTTTTTATGGTTTTTTGATTTCCTGCCCGTTTGAGACGGTTGGCTGGCCGGTTCAGGCGCTTTATACGGATTTAACTGATTTTGAGCAGAATCTTTGTTTTTTATGTAATGGCTGGCCGTTTGCCATATTTTGCCTAGAGGCCCGGGTTGGTCTTTATAATAGAGAACAAAACCAACGGCAAAGAAAATAAGCAGCAGAATGATACGATTCGATTTCATTTACTAAGGAAAGGCTAAGGGTTTTTGATGCAAGTTTACAAACAAAACGAATGACAACAGGTATTTATGAGCGACTTTATAAGAAAGTGTTAGAAGCAGGCACAGAGGTGCTGCAGATATATCTCTCAGAAGACGTTGAAATTCATTTCTAACCATAGCTATTTTCAATTAATGATAAATGCTATTACATTTGTTGTTTCAAATCAAACCAAGCAATGAATAAAAAATTCCTCACGAATCTCGTTTTCTGTGGGTTATTTGCCGGTGCCGTTTCAGCACAGCAGGTAATTCCATTGAATAACATGGATGCATTCAGACCTACCAAAGGACAATGGAGTATTGTCGGTGCGGTGGAAGCAGACCTCACTAAAGCTAATGATTTACATAAAAAAGATGCTGCAAACGGTGTAAATACAGGCATTTTATTATGCGAGCACCCTCAGGGAAAATATGGCATTGAAATGGATCTGCTCACCAAAATGGAGCACGGAGACCTGGACCTTGATTTAGATTTCATGATGGCCAAGGGGTCAAACTCGGGCATCTATCTGCAAGGCCGTTACGAAATTCAGTTGTTTGACAGCTGGGGTAAAAAATTACCGAAATACAACGACCTGGGCGGAATTTACGAACGATGGGACGACACAAAGCCAGAGGGCTCAAAAGGGTATCAGGGTGTAGCACCGCGCATCAACGTGGCCAAAGCGCCGGGTATATGGCAAAATATTAAGATTTCTTTTCAAGCGCCAAGGTTTGATGCCTCTGGCAAAAAAATAGCTAACGCAAGAATTCTGTCAATCTACCTGAACGGAATATTAATCCATGAGAATGTAGAGCTTACCGGCCAAACCAGAGGTGCATGGGAAGACAACGAAGTAGCCATGGGACCTCTTCGTTTTCAGGGAGACCACGGCAATGTGGCTATCAGAAACATTAAGTACAAAAGCTATAACCAGAAAGTGTTGAGCTTTAAAGACCTGAAATATGGTGTGTATAAAGGGAACTTCAGAACAATTGCCGACATAGAAAAAATAAAACCTGAATACAGCGGTGCCGGTAATATTCTGAACTGGGCGGTATCAAACGCTGAAAATGAATTTGCCGTAAAATATGCAGGTAAAATTGTAGTGCCTGATGCCGGAACATACACTTTTACTACTACGCATGGCGGTAATACAGAAATGAGCATTAACGGCCAGAAAGCATTTAAAAATGGTTGGAGGGCATCTGACCTGGAGGGAAGAAGCGTAACAGTAACATTGCCAGCCGGAGAAGTACCGTTTGAGTTATATTACTGGAAAGCCGACGGCTGGTTACAGCCAATGTTGGGTTTATATGCAGAATCAGAAACGGTACGTAAGCATCCTTTGCATTCGGCTAATTCAGCAATGGTTAATAGTCCGTCGTCGCCTATATTGTTAGGTACAGCTGCTGAACCGGTATTGCTGCGCTCGTTTATGGATATTACTGAGGGAGGTAAAAACAAGCGTATTGTGCATGCCATTTCGGTTGGTAACAAAGAAAATGTACACTTTACTTATAATCTTGATAACGGTGCGTTGTTTCAGGCCTGGAAAGGAAATTATCTGAACACCACCCCGATGTGGCTTGACAGAGGCGATGGCAGCTCGAAACCTATGGGCAGTGTAATGCCTTTTGGCGATTCCCCCTTGCTGGCTGTTTTAGAAACGCAAGACAAACCCTGGGGATTGGTTGATGCGACTTTCCGTACCAAAGGATATGAACTCGATGAAAACGGACAGCCTACTTTTAAATATGAAATTTATGGCGCTAAGGTATCAGACAAAATAGTGCCTGTAGAAGAAGGCAAAATGCTGAAACGCGATATTTCTGTTGCCGGAACAGCAAGCAACTTGTACGCACGACTGGCAAGTGCAGAGGTTATCAGCAAGAAAGCTGACGGAACTTTCATTATAGGAGACAACGCCTATCTGATTAAAATAAATGAAGGAACTGCCAGCATCAGAACGCTAGGTGGCAGGCAGGAGTTGGTGGCTCCGTTGGGCGAGAAAATCAGTTATTCGATTATTTGGTAAAACAGAGGCTTTAAAATTCTATAAGCATGAAGAAAATATTTAAAACAATCCTTTTTTCGGTGGCTATAATGTCTGCTGCATGGGCGCAGAATACCGCCGAAAATGAATATTACCGCATCATTACGCTTCCTGTGCCAGAAAACATGCTGCTTGAAGTGGGCGGTATTACTACTTTGCCCAATGGAGACATAGCGCTTGCCACACGCAGGGGAGATATCTGGGTAGTTAGCAACCCCTCAATGGCAGGTACGGCTATACCTTATTTTAAGAAATTTGCCAGTGGTTTACACGAGATTCTGGGTCTGGTTTACAGAAACGGAGCCTTTTATTGTGCACAAAGAGGCGAATTGACCAAACTGATTGACAAAAACGGTGATGGCAAAGCAGATGTATATGAAACCATAGCAACTTTGCCGATTTCAGGCCATTATCATGAATACAGCTACGGCCCTAAATTTTTACCGGATGGCTCAATGATTGTTACCGGCAACGTAGCTTTTGGTGATGAAGAATGGTGGAGAGGCGAAAGCCGAGTACCCTGGAGAGGCTGGGCAGTAAGAATTACCGAAGACGGCAAAATAGAGCCTTATGCCACTGGTATGCGGTCTCCGTGTGGTATTGGTATGATTGACGGGGAGTTCTGGTATGGCGACAACCAGGGAGACTGGATGGGTTCTGGGTTTATTGCTCAGGTTAACAAAGGCGATTTTATGGGGCATCCGGCAGGTTTACGCTGGACAAGCGACCCGGCATCGCCGGTGAAGTTGACGGCAGAGCAATTGTTTGCCAAAGTGAACCCAAGAAGAGACAAAGATGCCAATGGCTATTACATAAAGCCCGAAAACATTGAAAACGAAAGAGGCGTGTATCTTTTTGAACTGAAAAAGGATATTCCTGAACTGAAAACACCTGCCGTGTGGTTGCCGCACGGTGTGCTGGGGATTTCTACCTCTGAAATACTGAAAGATGAAACTGCAGGGGGCTTCGGGCCATTTGCAGGGCAGCTTTTTGTTGGCGACCAGGGTAAGAGTAATATCTCAAGAGTGTTTATTGAAAAAGTAAACGGCGAATACCAGGGCGCTTCTTTCATGTTCCGTGAGGGCTTTCAGTCTGGTATTTTACGTATGACCTGGGGCAAAGACGGCTCATTATTTCTAGGGGAAACCAACCGTGGATGGGGTTCGGCCGGAAATACAACTGCCGGAGTAGAACGTCTTGTCTGGACGGGCAAAACACCTTTTGAAATGAAAGCCGTAAGAGCAATGCCTGATGGTTTTGAAATTGAGTTTACCAAACCCGTAAACAAAGCTACCGCTGCCGATTTTAAAAATTATCAGGTACGCAGTTTTATTTACAAGTATCATCCGGTATATGGCAGCCCGACAGTAGGCGAGAAGTTTCTGAATGTAAAAGGTCTGAAAGTGTCGGAAGACGGATTGAAAGTAAGATTGTTGGTGGAAGGCCTGAGAGACCATTTTATACATGAAATAAAAGCCGATGGTGTAAAAGATGCTGAAAGCAAAGGTTTGCTGCACAATACTGCGTTTTATACACTTAATAATATTCCGGCTGGTGAAAAGCTGACAGGCCATTTGGTTCGCCCTGCTAATCTGCCAGTAACCGGAACAAGCGTAAAAGCTGAAAAACTGGTAACACCTGACGACAGAACAGCCAAAACCCCTGCCAAAAAAGTGGTGCCGACTTATGACGAAATAAAACCATTATTGCAGAAACATACTTGCGTTGCCTGTCATCAAACAGATAAACGCCAGGTAGGCCCTGCCTTTAAAGACGTAGCCAAACGCAATTATTCAGATACCAAAATTGTGGGTTTAATTGCAAAGCCGAATCCTAAAAACTGGCCTGATTACGCTACCGAGATGCCTCCTATGCCACAGGTACCTAAAGAGGATGCCTTAAAAATTGCTACCTGGATAAATTCACTGAAATAATAAAATCAGGATTTTAACCCCCCAAAAACCTGCCGGTAATCGGTAGGTTTTTGTTTTTTTAGCAAGCGGAAAGAACGGTTGAAATTAGAAAGATTATGAAAGCCGCAGTCGAAAGCAATCTGCTGAATGCTCTTTTTGTTTTCTATCAACATACGGCAGGCATAGCCAATGCGTACCTCGGTTAGAAACTGTATGTAGGTTTTTTGAGTACGGTTTTTAAAATAGCGGCAAAAATTAGGTACCGACATATTGGCAATTGTGGCGGCTTCTTCAATCAGAATTTTACCATTAAAATGTGAAAGCGTAAATTCATAAATCCGGTTGATGGTATCGGCACCGAAACGATGGTAAGACTCAACAAAGCCTTCGCTGCTCAGGAAGTCGAGCTCATCAGAATTGGCTATTAATTCAAGCATCTGTAACAAAAGGCTGATACGCTGCACGCCATTCTGGTTTTCAACCAGCTGAGAAAACAAGGCCAATACATGGGCTTTGGTGATGCCTGAAATCTTTAAGCCCCGCTTCGATTTTTCGATAAGCCGGTTGATGTTTTCCATTTCTTTCAGGTGCAGGAAATCCTTACCGAAACAATCGGGTAAAAACTGCACCACCATTGCCACGGCTTTCAGGTCTGAGCCCTCGGCATAGTAACCCACATCGTTCCGCCATACATGCGGTAGGTAGGCACCCAGTAAAACCATATCGCCCTCAGCAAATTCTTCAATGCTGTCGCCCACAAAACGGGTACCCTTACTTTCTATAATATAGGTGAGCTCAAGCTCAGGATGGAAATGCCATTTGTCATAAAGAACAGGTAGTTTGTCCTTACGGGAAACGAATGAATAATCTGCCGAAATATTAACTTTACGAAGTACTGCCTGCACTGATTATTGATATAATGTTAACATTATGCGCCTGAAGATGTAAAGTTGATAATATTTCATCAAAAGTGTATAACATTTCATAAAAAAAACAAAAGAATGAATTGTATTTTTGTAAGATATTATTTAATTCACAAATTAGTATATGCAACATAAAGTTCTGAAAGTAAATCCTTCTGATAATGTGATAGTAGCGCTTCGGAATCTGGAAGCGGGAGAGTGTATAGATTTTGAAGGAGAAAATTACGTATTACCACGTTCTATAGCAGCCAAGCACAAATTTGTAACGGAGGATTTAAATGCAGGAGACCACGTAACCATGTATGGTGTATTGGTTGGGAAAGCTACACAGCCTATTAAACGTGGAGAACAGATAACTACTTTTAACCTGAAGCATGAGTCGGAAGCGTACTCTGTAAACAAAAGAGTGCCTCAGACAGACTGGCAGGCTCCTGATGTGTCGAAGTGGAAAGACCGAACTTTTATGGGCTACCATCGTTCAGACGGACAGGTGGGTACAGCCAATTACTGGCTGGTAGTACCTTTGGTATTCTGCGAAAACCGCAATATACTAAAACTGAAAGAAGCGTTTGACAAGGCGCTGGGTTATGCTTTTCCGGATATTTATCTGCGCCAGGTAGAAGATTTGGTGCATCTGCATCAGAAAGGTGATTCTTCCAGCGTTGATAGCTATAATCAGGCCGTAAACGGGGCTTCCATAGCAGATAACCGTTTATTCCCGAATCTGGATGGTATCAAGTTTTTGACACATGAGTCGGGCTGTGGTGAAAACAACCAGGATTCTGAAATACTGGCGGCACTTTTTGCTGCTTATGCCAATAATGCTAACGTAACCGGTATAACTGTATTGAGCCTGGGCTGCCAGAAAACCCAGTTTACCGATTTGATGGACGAAATCAAAAAACGTAACCCTGATTTTGATAAACCTGTGCTGTTATTTGAACAACAGGCTTACGGTACGGAGTTCGACATGATGTCGGCAGCAATTAAAGAGACATTTAAAGGCTTAATTGAAGCCAATAAGCTGACGCGTGAGCCGGCCCCGCTTACCAAACTGAATATTGGTTTAAAATGTGGCGGTTCTGATGGCTTCTCGGGTATATCGGCCAATCCGGTGCTGGGTCATTTGTCTGACCTCGTGGTGGCTTTGGGCGGTACAACCTATCTGGCCGAATTCCCTGAACTGTGTGGTGTAGAGCAGGAACTGATTAACCGCTGCATAACCACAGAAAAAGCCGAGAAGTTTGAATACCTGATGCGCGACTATGCTGCAAAAGCAGAAGCCGTTGGCGCTGGTTTTGACATGAACCCATCGGCAGGAAACATAAAAGACGGCTTGATTACCGATGCCATCAAGTCGGCAGGGGCTGCCAAAAAAGGAGGAACTGCTCCGATTGTTGATGTATTGAATTATACCGAACTAGCTAAAGAGCCAGGCTTGCATCTGGTTTGTACGCCTGGTAACGACGTACTTGCCACCACAGGTAAGGCGGCCTCTGGCGCTACAATTATATTGTTTACAACTGGTTTAGGGACACCAACGGGTAACCCGGTTTGTCCGGTTGTAAAGGTTTCAACCAATACCCAGTTGGCAAAAAAGATGTCTGATATAATTGATTTTGATTGTGGCGAAATCATAACCGGTGAAAAAACCATTGAGCAGACCGCTGAAGCATTACTTGAATATTGCATTGGCCTTGCCAGCGGTGCCTATCAGACAAAGGCCCAGCAGCTGGGTCAGGACGATTTCATGCCCTGGAAAAGAGGGGTGAATTTGTAATATGAATTTTTGTAAATACAGATAAAAAATTTTGATTATGAGAATATTTCGTTTTGGTGAGTTTGAGCAGGAAAAACCAGGTGTTGAGCTAGTAGATGGCACCCGGATTGATGTTTCAGCGTTTGAAGAAGACTATACCGAGAAGTTTTTCGGTACCGATGGGTTGGCGCGTCTGGCCGCATGGGTAGAAGCCAATGCAGACAGCTGCCCGAAAGTACCTGCTGATGTGCGCATTGGCTCTTGCATTGCGCGCCCTTCAAAAATTGTTTGTATAGGCCTTAACTATGCCAAGCATGCTGAAGAGACAAACGCACCGATTCCGAAAGAACCCATTATTTTCTTTAAATCTACCACCGCGCTTTGCGGCCCCTACGATAAGGTGATTATTCCGAAAAACTCGGTAAAAACAGACTGGGAGGTTGAACTGGCGGTTGTTATTGGTAAAAAGGCTTCGTACGTTTCTGAAGAAGAAGCATTAGACTACGTGGCCGGTTATGCTTTGCACAACGATTACTCAGAAAGAGAATTTCAGATAGAAAGAGGCGGACAATGGGTGAAAGGCAAAAGTGCAGACACTTTTGCTCCACTGGGGCCTTTCCTCGCTACTAAAGATGAAATAGAAAATCCACACAACTTACCATTATGGCTGACAGTGAACGGAGAAAAACTACAAAACTCCAGCACTGACGACATGATTTTTAAAATTCCGTTCCTGATTCATTACCTGAGCCAGTTCATGACTTTACTACCGGGCGATGTTATTTCAACCGGTACACCTTTCGGGGTGGGTCTGGGCTTTAAACCGCCACGTTACCTGAAAGCCGGCGACGTGGTTGAACTGGGAATTGATGGACTGGGAACCCAAAAACAAGTAGCAGTAGACTATTCAAAAAACTGAATCAAATGAATCTCGATTTAAAAGATAAAGTAATCATAGTAACCGGTGGCGCCAAGGGAATTGGCGAAGGCATTGTGAAGGTTCTGGCCAATGAAGGAGCAATACCTGTAATTATTGGCCGTAATGAAGCTGATAATCAGAAAACGCTGGATGCCATTGGCGGTAATGGTTTTCAGGTTGGCGCTGAACTGAACGAACCCGAAGCATGTAAAAATGCAGTAGCACAGGTGATAGCCAAGTTTGGCCGCATTGACGGCCTGGTAAATAATGCAGGTGTAAACGATGGCGTGAATCTGGAAAACGGCAGCTATGAAGCCTTTATGGCATCAATACACAAAAATCTGGTGCATTATTATCTGATTGCCCACTATGCCCTGCCAGAGTTGAAGAAAAGCAAAGGTAGCATTGTGAATATCGGCTCAAAAACCGGAGAGACCGGGCAGGGAGGTACATCTGCCTATGCGGCTGCCAATGGAGGACGCAACGCCCTAACCCGTGAATGGGCCGTTGAGTTGCTGAAATATGGTATCAGGGTGAACTCGGTGATTGTGGCAGAATGCTACACACCGTTGTATGAAAAGTGGATAAAGACCCTGCCAAACCCGGAAGAGACTTTGCAGAAAATTACTGAGAAAATACCTTTAGGGAATCGTATGACCACCGCCGAGGAAATTGCCAACATGGTGGTATTTCTGTTATCGGAGCGCTCGAGCCATACTACTGGTCAGTTGATTCATGTAGATGGGGGTTATGTACATTTAGACAGAGCCCTGATATAAGATGAAAAGATTTTGCCTGGCACTTGATTTGAAGGATGACCCCGCGCTGATAGCCGAATATGAGGTATATCATGAACGGATTTGGCCGGAAATAGCAGCGAGTATAAGAGAGGCGGGAATTATGGACATGGAAATTTACCGCATCAGTAACCGCCTGTTTATGATTATGGAAACAAAGGATGATTTCTCTTTTGAACGGAAAGCCGAAATGGATGCCACTAATGCCAAAGTGCAGGAATGGGAAACCCTGATGTGGAAGTATCAGCAGGCCCTGCCTGTTGCAAAGCCGGGTGAAAAGTGGATTTTTACAGATAAAATCTTCGACTTGAAACTACAGTAATCTATACCTCTATAATATCTATAACAGCCATTTGAAAAATTGGCTGTTATTTTTTTATTTGCATGTGCTGTTTCATAAAAACACTACGAACATGAGACTTAACCTGATTCTTTTACTGGCATTTACCTTTTTGCTGGGAGCCAGTTCATGGAAAAAACCGGCTGCTGTATCATCCCCTAACATTGTGCTGATTTTTATGGATGACATGGGCTATGGAGACTTGACCAGCACCGGAGCCTTAGGTTACCAGACTCCCAATCTGGATAAATTAGGAATGGAGGGTATCCGTTTTACCAATTTTCTGGCCGCGCAGGCGGTTTGCAGCGCGTCCAGGGCAGCATTGCTGACAGGCTGCTACCCAAACAGGGTAGGTATAGCCGGGGCTTTGGATCCTTCCCAGAAAATCGGGCTTCATACCGATGAAGTAACCATTGCCGAAATGCTCAAACAAAAGGGTTATGCCACTGGTATTTTCGGTAAATGGCATTTAGGGCATCATAAACAATTTTTGCCGTTGCAGCAGGGTTTTGATGAGTATCTGGGTATTCCGTATTCTAACGATATGTGGCCGGTTGATTATGACGGTAAACCTATAACTAATGAAAACGATTACAGAAAGCAAACCTACCCTGCTTTACCTTTAATAGAAAACAATGATACCAAGGAAACCATCAATGACCTGGCCGGTCAAGACAAACTGACTACCCTGTATACCGAAAGAGCAGTTGGCTTTATTAAGAAAAACCGCAACAAGCCTTTCTTTTTGTATTTGCCCCACTCTATGACCCACGTTCCGCTAGGGGTATCTGCCAGGTTTAAAGGTAAAAGCAAACAGGGTATGTATGGCGATGTGATGATGGAAATTGACTGGTCGATAGGGCAAATAATGAAAACCCTGAAAGAAAATGGTCTGGATAAAAACACTTTGGTGATATTTACGAGCGACAATGGCCCATGGATTAACTTTGGCAACCATGGAGGCTCTACAGGAGGATTGAGAGAAGGGAAAGGTACTGTTTTTGAAGGAGGGCAGCGCGTACCCTGCCTGATGCGCTGGAAAGGCACCATCCCTGAGGGTTTAATCTGTAACCAGCTTACTTCTACGCTAGACATTTTTCCTACGCTGGCAAGAATCTGTGGCACGAAGCTACCGGATCAGAAAATTGATGGTGTTGAGATTTTATCTTTAATGAAAGGTAACGTTACTGAAAGTCCCCGCAAATACTTCTATTATTATTATGCATTTAACGAGTTAAGAGCCGTACGACGAGACAATTGGAAACTGATGTTGCCACACCAATATGAACGTTCTTATGAGGGCGTTTTGCCGGGTAATAACGGCTTTGCAGGCAAGTATGGAATCATTTCGGTTCAGTTGGCATTATATGACCTGAGACGCGATGCAGGTGAGGAATACGATGTAAAATTGCAGCACCCCGAAATTGTGGCCGAGTTGCTAAAGGTCGCTGATGTGGCACGCGAAGATTTAGGCGATGCCTTGCAGAAAAAAGAAGGCAAAAATGTAAGGCCAGTTGGAGTTTTGAAAGAGTAGATAAAAAGCCGTGACGAGACTGTAAATTAAACCGCCCTATACTCGCATTATAAGTCCTTGCGCTAAGGCTAATTCTTTACATTTAGACTTACTTTCCTTTTCTTTATTTTGGTATTCAAATTTGTTGGCTTTTTAGGCTACACGGTTGCTGTTCAGGTGGTCAATATAATAAATAAAGGCCATCCAATTGATTATTTATCGGATGGCCTTCAGTTAAATACTCGGACTTAAATTTGTTAACTTATTTCAGGACGAGATATAAAATTCTTAAACAATTTTATCACAATAAAACCTGTCAACCTAATTCAGGACTTGACATATTATTAAGCCTGTATCGCTCTTTTAGGACTAGTCGTTTATAAAACTTAAAACATCTTTACTTACTTAATTTATCAAAAAGGCTTTCCAGTTTGTTTATTTGAAGCCCGCCGTTATCGACTTCTGCTAATTTATTATTTACACGATTAACCCGGAAGTCTTTACTGTTGACACTATCGGCAATAACCAGAAAATTCATATTTCTTTCCTTTAATTTAAAAGGTAAATCCGCAAGTTTTCCGGGGAAATTGGCTTCATTAAAGTCTTCCGGGTCATACGGAAATACAATATACATTTCTACTATTCTACTTGATGCTTTTTCAAGGTTAAATTGTCTTGCATCCATATCTTTTTGTGTAAAATCAAAGGTTTTGGCTTCAAGAGCAATGACTGTACCATGATTAGTAAGCAAAAGGACATCATACTCGGCAATTAAAGTATCGTTGCTGGCAACGCTTACATTAGAAAATGCTTCTATGATTTTATGATTGTTTGATTTTAAAAATTCATACACCCTTTTTTCAATTATACCTTCAAAATACCTTGCACCACTATTAAATCCCAGTGTTTTCAAAAGAGTATCATCAACCCTAATGCTTTTAGCATTTAATTGGGTATGTAATTCTTCATTTTTTATGTCAATTTCATTAACTTTATTTTGATAATTAATTGTTTTGGCGAAAAGAGAATTATGAAAATCATCTTTTGTTTTTATCATGAACGAGCGCAGATAATCAACAAATTTGTTCATTTTTTCGCCTTCAAAAAAATGTTGTTGCTTTATGTTTGTTCCAGCAAGCATGGCCTCATGTGCAGATTTAATTTCTTGCTTACTAACACTTTCCTTACTAAAGCGCTTGTATAATTCATTTTTAATGGAGTCTATAAAAAAAGCATACTTTTGTGGATCATTAAAAATATCTGCCAGGTCTTCTAAATCAATATCTTCTGTTAAATCAACAATTCTTGCTTTCGGTAATTCAAAAACATAATTCCTAAATTCTTTAAATCTAAAATAGTCAGGAAATGAATCAATAGTTTTTGGCTCTTTCTTGCTGTAAAATTGCCTTGCACTACTAATTTTCAAACCATAGGTTGCTATAATTTCGTAGGCATTCAAATCGACATCAATGATACTACTGCTGCTAATTTGTGTTCCGTTAAGGTTTTGTATAAAATCAATACTTGGTTTAGAATTAAATGGGTTAGTATAGCATATTTTATCAAGCCGCCCATTTCTTTGAATAAAGCATTGATACATGGCAAGGATGAAAGGCTTGAGCCCCCCGCCGATATTCCAGTAAATGGGATCTGCAGGCTTAATATTTTGCTCCAGATATTTATTTATTTTCATTACAATCCACTCCACCTGGGTGTCTTCACCTCCATTTCCATCACCGGCTTTCAGGGCAATTTTATCGGTCTTAATCTTTCTTTTTTTCAAAACCTCTATCATCCCAAACGACCAATGCTTCATTTCGGCTTTTGCTGATTCAATAATTACTACCGTATCAATTTCAGTGAGCTGAATAGCCGGTATAAGGTTAGTGGTATTTTGTTCAGTTGAAACACAAAGCATAATCATAGCAAAGAAATTTAAAGTAAAATACCATTTATGAAGTGATATAAAGTTACAGCAAAAAATAATCCTATCTTAAAAAGGTCTTCATTTCTACAAAGTATGAGTATGGTGCTGGATGGTTCGGTTTAAGTCGTAATCCTATCTTGAAAAGGTCTTTATTTCTACTTTATGCTGTCCTTAGCGAGCGTGTGATGGATCATGTCGTAATCCTATCTTGAAAAGGTCTTCATTTCTACCCATGAAATCGTCGGCATCTGCGATGAGCACAATGGTCGTAATCCTATCTTGAAAAGGTCTTCATTTCTACTAAACTAGACTCTGCTGCTAAGTCAATTGTTGTAGTGTCGTAATCCTATCTCAAAAAGGTCTTCATTTCTACTCCAACGGAAGTTATCTACTTTTGTTTTTGGAGTCGTAATCCTATCTCAAAAAGGTCTTCGTTTTTACCAACCGTTAGACGCTAATGTTGTTCTGCCTGATGTCGTAATCCTATCTCAAAAAGGTCTTCGTTTCTACTTCTATGAGAGTTGGTGCAAGTGTTGGATTTAATAAAGTCGTAATCCTATCTCAAAAAGGTCTTCATTTCTACAATCAGAAAAGGAGTGCCGGCAGCCGACGTATAGTCGTAATCCTATCTTGAAAAGGTCTTCATTTCTACAAAAATGGCACATCTAATTACTTCTGTAAACAATTTCGTAATCCTATCTCAAAAAGGTCTTCATTTCTACACGGGAATATCGAAAGGTATTTAGTTGACTTGTTGTCGTAATCCTATCTTGAAAAGGTCTTCATTTCTACAGATTAAACGATTACGAGGCAAAGGTTAATGTTATTGTCGTAATCCTATCTTGAAAAGGTCTTCATTTCTACACAAGTTTTAGAAACCTTTCAGACTAAAGAAAGTGTCGTAATCCTATCTTGAAAAGGTCTTCATTTCTACCAGAGGCAAAAAAATCTCGCTTGAAAAAGACGTAGTCGTAATCCTATCTTGAAAAGGTCTTCATTTCTACCAAAGATTTAGTACTGGGTAAGGCAGTAGGGTCGTAATCCTATCTTGAAAAGGTCTTCATTTCTACCAAAGATTTAGTACTGGGTAAGGCAGTAGGGTCGTAATCCTATCTTGAAAAGGTCTTCATTTCTACCCAGTTTTGGTCGTATTTGGGCAACGTCTTCTTTGAAGTCGTAATCCTATCTTGAAAAGGTCTTCATTTCTACATATTTAGAAATTCTTCAATATTTGACATTGTTAAGTCGTAATCCTATCTTGAAAAGGTCTTCATTTCTACAGAGGAAATAACTCTTCAGCTTCTGGCTTCAGATGTCGTAATCCTATCTTGAAAAGGTCTTCATTTCTACAGTACAGAAACTAACTCCAATTGATAGGTTTCAACGGTCGTAATCCTATCTTGAAAAGGTCTTCATTTCTACACTCAGTGCTTTGCAATGTTGTAGAGCATGAGACTGTCGTAATCCTATCTTGAAAAGGTCTTCATTTCTACAAACTGAACATCACACAGTTATTAAATGGACTGTCGTAATCCTATCTTGAAAAGGTCTTCATTTCTACAAAGTAATCGCTTCAACATTCCCAAGCATGATTGTCGTAATCCTATCTTGAAAAGGTCTTCATTTCTACCCTTAATGGGTTATAATACATTTATAGTCAACAAGATACTACTTATTTGGTTGTTTTTATAATTACGTAAATTATGCATTTGCCCTAAATTTGCAATTATAAAAAAAGTGTGAGCCTTTTCCCGAGAAGGTATTCCCAATCAGGAGGAACCTCTCCAAAATGACAGGCATTTTCAATGTTTTTCGGGCTGAGTGGTATCAATAAAAAATTACTCTTGGGCAGTTCTCCTAGTATTTTTTCCATGTCCACCAACAGTTTAATTTTTTGCGTATCAGTAAGAGGCCCTGCAAATACTGAATATTGAATTCGCTCAAGGCCGGCTCCAAGCAGTTTATCTGCCACTCTTGTTCTAATTCTGTGAAGATAATCATTGAGTAACCTGAGCACTTCTTTAAGTGCATCGTCAGGGTCTTCGATGTGCCTGAAACCTCCTGATTTCTTAGGTACATCAAATTCATCGTATGATGGTTCTACCGCCAGAAAATCAAGTATTCTTAATTCAACCCCAAGCAAACGAGACATTTTCTCAACAGTTCGGGCTCTCAACAGTCCGTTCTTCAGGGTTCTGAAATACTTAATATTTTCGGTATTTAAAGCCATAAGCACAATACAATTACCTAAAATAATCAATTGCCGGTAGGTAAAAGGGCAGTTAATCTGAGTTTAGCCGCTCTGCTGCCAGTTTTTTTGTTGTTTTTGTTTTTGGTAGTCTTTCAACCGTTGCGGGTCAATCAATTGATGGTGTTCAGTTGTGGTTTGCCAGCCAAAGCCCTTGCTCTTGCCTTTACCTATGCCCAGGTATTCGGGCAATTGAATATTGGCCTCATAAATTACATCAAAGGCCTCGTATCGTACATCGTGGTGGTCGTTGTTAGGGTACTTTATTTTACCCAGGGTGCGGTAATCCAACAGGCTTACCGACAATTGCCTGTCTGGTATTCTAAAGCCTATTTCACTGCAAAAATCTTTGATATGCCCTGCCACAATACTTTCTAAAAAGAGCACTCTGTCTGTCATTTTCATTTCAGATTTCCACTTTCCGTAATTATCGGTTTTTTGGTTCTCCTCTTTTCTGAAAACCGTATTAAGCGGCAGCCAATGATTGATTTTATATTTTTGCGGGGTTTGGGTCATCATAACCGATGTCTGATATTCTTCTACCTCAAAATGGTATAAACTTTTAGGTTTGCCTGTCTGATAAATCCGGTTGAGCAAATCAAGAATTATCTCAACGCCATCGGCAACACCGAACAATCCGGCAAGATGAAAGTTTCGCATATCGCCTCTATCGTTCTGCATTAGGGTTTTAATAGAACGATACTGTACGTACGGATAACCAAGCCGGGTTTGCTGGCTATTATCAATATGGTTATGAAACTCGGCCACCTGCCCATCTACAATTTTATTAATTTGTGTTTTAAAATCCTGTATCTGGTCAGGCCGAAGCTCGTACTCCAGGAATCTTACCAGAATGGAGGGGATTATTTGACTTGACATATATTATTGTTAAAGTTTCCTTCGGAAGTGTTCTGCCTTAACTTCCTCTAAGGTGGGCAGTACTTTCTGCGGCTTTAGAATTAACGTTTCATAACCAGCAATTTCACTGTCAAGGTCAAACCATATTTTATATTCATCCGGATTAAGCTCCGAAGCTCCCTTTGCTATGGGAATATACTTGCCACTTTCGTCAGATTTTAAATAAATTGTGAGCTCATAAAGCAAATAGGACTTCTTCTTATGTTGGTCTACCTTTATTTCTGGCCCTTTCTGGCTCAGATAAGGATAAAACGAAATCATTCCACTGTTCATTTGCTGCCCGATTTGCTGGCCCCAGTTACGTATATCAGAAGCACTTGAAAGATACACTTCAAAACATGACATCACGTAGTAATCCTTGAGTTTAAAATGAACCGTCAATTTCTTATCCAGGTTTTCTTCCCATTCATTTTTCAACAGAAAAACCCACAATAAAACAGGCATTACAAGTCCGAATATTGTAATTACAGGGTCAATTACGTCTGACCACCAGCCATCAGGAGAACATAAATTATTTCTCTTATTTATTATGGCTAGAATGATAACAAAAAACACAAATACTCCTATCCAGATTGATATTTTGGATGAGTATTTGTGTATAATAAAATGGTAAAATTCCTTACTCATAGCTGTATCATTTTATGATTATAATTGTATCAAATTCCCTATTTGAAATTCAGTTTCATGTGTTTCAATCACAACCCCTGCATTCAGGCGGGGTTCAAAAGTGGCAATAAAACGAGTCGGATGAAAATGATGAATCAGCACCCCATAAAGCCACACAGGCCCACGACCAGAAATGACGACCCCTTTATTATAGAAGTCCTTCAAATCTGGCAGTGTTATTTTCTTCAAATCTGCAGGTTGTATATTCTGAGCTAATTCAAACTCTAATAAATTCCAATTTTCTGAATGCGTAATCTTGTATTGTATCATGGTTTGGTTAGTTCATCATATAATGCTTTTGCCTGCTCTGGGCCAAGCCAGATAGAGATTGGTAATTGCCAGGGATTATCCAGGATTTTTTTATCTCTGAATGCTTTTTTTGTTTCTTTCTCATCAAAAACTCTTTTAATGCATTCATAAATTGCCTGTTTTATTCCAGCTGGCACCTCATCTTCAAAATCCGCTTTAATTTTGTTTCTCAATTCTCTGAAACTCAATATTCCCGATAAGTCATAATCCATACTTAACTCCTCTCTTTTCTTTTCTTTTTGCAGCTTTCTGGTAATTGAAATTGCATTTATATGCGAAGTACTATAATTGCTGATAGTCTCCTCATTGTTTTTTATGGTTACAAACTCCTCCAATTTAGGATAGCTCAGGTTTTCATTGGCAGAAGCCATCGCCAACAATTGTCTGACAGGCTCTGAAAACAGTTTATCCTCACCTATTAAATCTTCAAATGATTTCAGGTATTCAGAGGCATCGAATTTAAGGTCTTGATATTTCACTATTTTGACTTTCACTTTACCATAGCCGAAAGGCTTTGCTGCGCCCAAAGAATGTGAGTATTGATTGGTATCACCATGAAACGTAAGGCTTGAAATGAGAGCACCTATTTCGGCTTTTTTTAAATTATGAAATCGAATTTTACACGTAAATTCAGTTCCTTCTTTTAATGGAATAAAACTTGAAAAAACCGTAAAGTTCTTTCTTTGTTCTTCAGAATACCTAGCATCAAATAATCCTGTCGGAATCCCCTTTTGGGTTGGATACCTTTTGTATCCCCTTAGCGAACTTTCATTATTTTGATAGGTATAGTATTCGGTTTTACCGTCATGCGCTGTTTTAAATTGTTTTAGGTAGAATGGATAATAAGAGGCTTTAGGACTACCAAATATTTCTCTTCTCAATTCTAAGGGTACTGCATTTTCAGAAAAAGCATGAGAAATCATCACCCGGCCTTTTAATGACTCTTTATTTTTAGAGTATCCAAAAATGAGCTCTGCTAAATCGACACCTCCTTTATTATAACCGGCAATAGGTTTTATCTCATGTATACTATATTCAAATGGTAATTTATACATGAATGCCAATCCGAAATGTTTGAGTTTCCCTTGACTATCTTTAGAATAAAAAATGGGTATTCGTTGATTATTTTCTAATTTACTTTTCCAGAATTCCCAGTCGGTTGATATGTTCTTGCTGTCGTGGTCAAGATAGATAAACTTAAAATCCTTAATCTGTTTTTCACTCACATCAATCATAGTTGGATTTGGATTATCAAAGAAAACAAATTCATTTATTTTTCCGGAATGGCGTTTTCCATCTTCTTGACGTTTGCCAGACTGGCCAGTGAAAACCAAAGTGCCTTGAATACCAATTTCATCAAATTCAGCCGTTGGTTTATTAGAATTGCGCCTGTCAATTATAACCCTAAAGCTATAGTTAAGACTTTGGTTTTCAATTTTTTGATATTTGTATACGGCATTCTTACTTTTATCAGCTGGACTTTTATTAAGAAATTCGTTTCTAAAACCCATATTGAAGGGGGCTTTAGCGAGTTCAACATGGCTTATAAATGCCATACTTTCACACTCTTCAATTCGCCAATCGCCATTTGATAACTGATGCAGCCATCCAGCCTTAACCTCTTGGCTTTTATAAGACCGCATATAGAGACTATTTCTTGTTAAGTCTCTGAATGCATATCTGTCATCTGCTACCTGCTTCATCCGTGAAAAACTCATAATCTCCAATACATTACGAAGCATTCCTTTAATAGAGCTGCCGGGTATAAAATACTTCTTATTTTCTCCATCACCCACATGACAAAATTCATTTTCATCCTTGCCTTCCGCATGGCCATTCCTAATAAAAATCGGCGTTTCAGCGGTGATTTTCACGGTTATTTCTCCGCTTTCACCATCTTCAAATGGAACGTCATGACTCACTAATGCAGCCCATTCAGGCGTAAATACTTCTCCTTCTTCAGGTGCCGGAACAAAATTATAAGGTGACTTTACCATAATTATTTAGTGTTTTCAGATTCAAAACCGATAAATACCAACGCTTTCATTTTCAATACTTCCATATCTTCACAAAAAGGGTCTTTCTCAGGCTCCCATACTTGTTTAAACTTAAGTTTTTTGATACCTTCAATTTTATGGGCTAAATATTGATTAATATCCTCAGATAAGTCTTGGTCATTCATTTCATACTTATGGATTAGATACTTACCCGTGTGCCTGATATGTATGGATACCTTTTCTTTTTTAGCCCACAATAATCCTTCAATAATGAATGGGTTTTGCTGGTGTCCATTTGCATTAAATGGCTTATTCATGAATACCTCCGGTTTTTGTTTGTCTGACATCCACACATACCCTTCGTATTGGTAATCAGGGATATCTGTTAGTAAGTTAAGCTTCATAATTGAAAATTTCTGTTTTATCCTTTTTTAATAAACCGGTAAAAATACCGTGGCCTTTGGTAATCATGCTACCTAACGGCAAAAGCCCTTTGCAAATATCTTCAAGAGTTAACTCCAGAGCCTTTATAATATGGCTATCCTCAAAATCGGTTTTTTCCAAATAAATCTCAATTTTTAGTCTTGCCTCTTTATATGTAAATGCTGATACTTTTTCTGAAAATAAAGCACCTTCCAACGCTCCACCAGTAAAGCGGTCAATGGCGACGTGATTGAATATTTTGTCATTGATTACTTCTTCATCGAAATAGATGTCATTTATAATCACGAATCCTCTCTGGCCTTCTTTATCGTCCTTTTTAGTGCCAAACAAAGCTATTACCGCTTCATTGTCATCGCTGGTTTTTGCCTCAGCAGTTCCGGCCCATCTTTTATGAAGTTTGTTATAATGAAATGCTACTCTGTGGCTTATCGCCCCTTTAATTGAAGAAGCAGGTATCAGCGTTTTATTATTGAATGAAATTCCCCCATTCTCATGATACTCAACAGTTTCTTCCATAACCGGGCGGTTATTTACTTCTGCATCACCAGCCCCTTCACTGAAAATAAAAAAACTGTCAGGCTTTAATTCAAGAGTATAGCCTGATAAATTATCTGATTGTGTTGCTTTGAATTCTATAAGTCCATCGTTCTGCTTATTAAATGATGGGTCGAAGTTCAGGTAATCTTCGAAGTCTTTTTCGATTGTTAGGTTATAAATTCTGTGATCAACTCTTTCAATTTGCAAACTACCAAAGCCTTTTCTGGAACCCTGGCCCAATCTGAATGAAGGTTGATACAAGCGGTTAAGCATCTCTGTCCAGGTATCTTTATCGCATTCGTTACCAATCAGTTCTACTTCAAAAATAAAGCGGGTTCCGGCATAGACTACTTCATGGTTATATAACCCACGGGGGTCTGACACACCTTTATCTGTAATCCTGACATGTTGCCTTGCAGGCAGACTTTCAAATTTTGACAAGACCGACTCAATATCGCTTTTATCTAAGCCTTCGGCTACCTTGTCTTTTTCATAAAGCATATAAGCAGAGCTTATTTTAAACCTTGAACCATAGCCGGCAGGTATTTTATCTTCTTTTATGTCGGGGTAATTCTCCTTGAAATAAGCTTGATAAGCTTCTTTTTCTTTACCATGCAACTGATACCCCCATAGTTTGATAAGTTCTTCTTTTTCTTTATCAAATTTGTCCAGATCATACTGGTCAAAAAAAGAATGGCTTAATACGCCTGCTAAAGAGGTACCTTGAATCATCGGCAAGCCCAGATGGTCTTTCTGAACAATGGCATCCTTCAGCAAGGATGACTCGCCCGAGCCAACAAAAAGGCTTGTTTTAGCTTCCAGAATAATCCGTGCAATATATCTATGATTATACGTCATCTTCTTTATTTGGTTTTGATGCTTTTTTAGCCATTTCTTCAGCATACCTGGCAACGAATACAGTTCCCAAATGGCAATTAGCTTTAATTATTGCTTCAAGTTTCTCTCTGTTACGATCTTTATTCCAATGTTTTTTTGCAGAAACACCATTAGTTACAAAACCACTATCCTCACTAAAGAGCCAGTGGTATAACTTATTGGTCGAACTGCTTTTTGAGGCTTCTGCTCGGATTGCACCCCATTGACTGGGACTAACATTTTTTGGGTTATCATTACCAGTATTACCATAAACTGCGTCATGCACGGCTTTTGCGATTTCGTTTTCCGTTTTATTTTTTTCTTTTTGGGATTTGAGATATAGCCCAATTAGGGATTTAATCGGAACTTTTTCAGGCTTTTTATCTGCATTGTCCAACTCAGGCTCACTTAAGTTAAAATCCCATAATCCATCACTTTTGGCTTTTAAAAAAACTGGATTATACAACACCCTGCCAAGCCCCTCGTTAGTATATTCACCAACAACATTTTCAGAATTACTAATAGAACCACCCTCCACATAGAAAACTGAGCCTTTTAGAATACAATGTCTTTGGGTATTAGGCGTATTTCTTTTAAAATTCCATGGTGAGTAGGTATAGGTTCTAATCTGGGATTTTTTCCAGCAAATTTTACCTCCAGCTATTCCTAAATCATTGGTAGAGGGTTGATATGTGGGATGACCTGATTCATTAAAGAAACAGAGATTACTTTCTGCATATACTACATGGTAGCCTTCATTATGAATCTGGTTTACAGTCGATGCCTTATCAATGGGTTCAATGAAGACTTGCCCAAACTGTGCTGTTTTTGATTTACCGATTTGCTTTTGGCCTTTCAGAAAGGCTTCTACCTTTTCCTGCAAATCCTTCGACTCATACTTAATAGTAAACGTAAAAGTCTGCCCTTTTTCTAAAGAACTAACCCCAAACATCTGGCTGTCTAAAGAACCTCTGGTTTCTCTATCCTGAGCCGATTTTAAAGCAAAATTCTTTTTGACATCATTAAAAAGCACTCCGGTTTCAGTAAGGTATCCTTTGCGTTCCTGCTTTAACTGAATACCATCAGTTCTGAGTTTTTCGAAAATAGCCTCACTCATAGCATACGGAACACATATTTCACCTTTGCCTGACTTTTCTTTAAACAGCGCCAAAGGCATGGCATAACTTTTTAAATTTTGCTTATCGGAAATATGGGCATCTCCAAATAAAACTTTATCAGAATGCAAAACATCGTAAGCATCTGGGTTATGGTTGGTATAAATCCCATCAGCAACAATGCCTAAGAAGTTACTTCCCGGAATAAAATCCAGGGTTTCCATATTGCCCTCAGTAGCCAATTTTGAGTTCAAAACGATATCTGTCAATAATGTGCAGGTATATAATATTTCAATCATTTTATTCAGTTTTTAGAATCTCAGTAAATTTGCATCGCCCAAGGCCTCTGTTTCTGTTTACTCCCAAATGCCTTACCCATTTCAAACATTGCAGGAGCGTTTCTTTCATTGCCAGGTCTTTAATATTTGAAATAGTACCTGTTAGTTCTAGCGGAATACATACTTCCATTACCCGTAAGGCACCTTGCTTAGCTACTCCGCTTTTTTCAATGGCTGTTGAGGCTATATTTCGATACAGGAATTCACTGAGTTCATTAGTGGTGATTTCTGTTTTTTCTCCATTAACTAACTCAGCATTCGAAAAGCTAATTACGAAGCGACAATTGGAGTCTTTTCCACCAAAAATCTGTTCAATATCAATTTCCGGATTATTCACCGCCTTTAAATCTTCTAAAGTATCACGAAGAAGCCCTTTGATTGTCTTGCCGGATATATATGGCAGAGAGTCTTTATCTTTGAGAACGATAGCATCAGCCTCTGGCCCACCCGCAAGCCCGGAACCAATGTGCCAATCGCTCAGAAAATTAATTTTATAGTGAATTTCTAGCATACCTTATAAAAATGAGAATAGTTGTAGTACATCATAAATCATTGTTTTATTATTCACAATTGCCTTGTCTAATTCCATTTCCTTGTAGAAATTAGCATCAACCACCCCTATCCGTTTTAGCATAAAATCTGCAGTTGATTCAGCTTTATAGAGTTCTGAAATCCATTGCCTTAGCTTTGAAACACCTTTTGATTTATCATTTCTATGCTCATCTAATACTGCTAAAAGTTTTAATAAATCCTTAACTTCCGGGAATTCACTAGTTCTCATAAGAAAATAAGGGCCGTAGTCAAACCTAACATTGCCTGCAGTCAATGTCTTTTTTTCTATCTCTTCTATATCTTCAATAAAAGAAGAATGAACTTTATAAAATGAAATACTTGAAGGTGGCAACTTCTGATCTTTGATACTTTTCGAGGCTTTTTTTGCTTTTTTAGTAAGTTCTTCTGCCAGATGCAAGCCATAATGAATAGGGTATGAGTATTTTATGTAAGCTATACCTGCACATGCTGTTAGACCATTTCTAAATTCGGTTATCTCATAATCAGTACTCAGAAATGCCAGTCGCTTTTGTGTCTGATATTCAAACTCCTGTAAAAAGTTCACAGTGAAATCGAATGCTAAGTCTGCCCTAATGATGAGTGTGATGTCATCCCCTCCTAATAGAATCGGCCGAATCGGATATTTTTCTTCTTTAGATGCATTTAAGTTTAGATTTTTAAAGGCTGTTTTAGCAGCGATTTGGGTAGCCTCATCTAATTGTCTTGAAAATACTGCAAATGCTTTTTTTGCCACTTCAGTGTCTTTCTCTTTTAATTTACTACTCAATCGCTGTACCAGTTTACCCAATCCGTTTCCATCAGCGTGTATTACAGCAAGCCAGGGGCTTGAGGAATCCTTATTTATTTGATTAACATCAAAAGGAATCTTGTTAACTTCCAAGTCAGCGCCAAAAAATTTTTGGTATAAATTGGGGGAGGATTTTAAATTCAGTGAGTCAGATTGCTTTCTATACTTAGCAAATGCATCAATCTTTTTTTTGCTACTTGCATCATATACTTCGTTTTCAATATATTCTCTTCCTACCCCACCTGTTCTACGTGCTCTTTCTAACCCCATAAATCCTATCTCTACCGGACTTTGAGGGTTGTTCCTTTGAGCTTTTAGCCTTTCTTCCAGGGCGTTGATGGCATCTGAAAGTTTCCCGGTCTTTTCAAGCTTAAAAACGGCCTGGCTAATAGTGATTCCCGGAGCAAATTCAGCAATAGCTCTTGGGAATTTTCTGACTAACTGCTGGCATTTGTTTTCATCATTAAAAAGGTATTTAATGTTACCGGCTGCATTGATGATAATATTCTCATCGTTGGCATCAATACCTGCTTCTTTGAAGAATTCTGAGGTACATATTTGCTCCACTAATTCACTTGCTCCACCAATTTCTTTAAGTTTGTTGGTCTGGAATATAAAATCCTGTATGCCCTGTACACTGGCTCCATATAAGAAATAGCTCATTTACTTTTTTATATTAGTGTTGTTATTGGCGCATTATATGCGATTATACTTTACTGAGAATATTATAATCTTTTTTTGTATTCTTATTTTGGATCAGAATTCAACTCCGAAATCGAACCTTGGTAGATAAACGAATCTCAAATATCATTTCTATCAGAAATTAAACAATCTTAGAGAAGTATATTTAGCAGATATCTTTTTTGTCACTCTCCTAAAGTTAACCAGAACTTATTAAATGGAACAAGTATTTTTCTAAATTTTTATATTTTTGTACCTACCTTAGATACAAAAAACTATGCTCTCTCCGGTAACACAAAACCATCAGATTGAAAATGCTAAAAAGGCTATTACCCGAAAGAAATATCACGATCTGCCTGAAGCAGTAAGTATAGAAGAACAGCAGCAGGAAATAGAGTCAATGAAAGAAGTAGTACGGCATGAAAAGTTTTTTTTCGTTGTCTCTGCTAATGACAATCGACTTGAGCATATCAATGGACTTGAAAGATGGCTTGGATATAGTGAACAAGATTTTAGTCTTGAAAAATATTTAAGCATTATTCATCCTAGCTATTTAGAGTTTTTAACGCATTTAGCTCAAATAACTTTTCAAATTGTAAGCAATAAGGGTTTTAGGGTAGGTTTCAGGGAACAGAGATACGTGGTTGATATAGCTTTGAAACACGCAAAAGGTCATTATGTTTTATGCAAGCGGGCCTTAAGCCCTTGGCAATGGAGGTACGATAAAAACCGGCAGGAACTCACACATTACTTTAATGAATTTACAGTTACAAACCCATATCTTGAAGATATAAGTTCTGAGTTACTCCCTAGAATCTTAGATACCAAAGGAGACAAAATGTTTAACTTAGAGGATTTGCTTCGCAAAAATGCTTCTTTATATTTTGAGACAAATAAAATATTCTTTAGCGTTCAGGAAATAAGAATTATTCGCAAAATTGCCTATCATCCCGAGATGAAATCTTCTGATTTGGCAGCAGCTTTTAAAAACCAAATTGGCACAATCAATACGCTAAAAAAGAGGATTATCAAAAAAGGGAAACTACTCTTCAACGATCCTGAGATTGCAAGTGTTAAAAGCATCGCAATATTGATGAAAAAGAACTGTTTTGTATAATTTTATCCCCAAAAAAAACCTCTGAGCTGATCAGGAAACCATTCGCATTAAAGCAGTTGTGATAGTATTGAACAAACCATTAATTTTGAGTCAGTTTTTATGAAATAGGGCGTGATTTAACTCATGGTTTTACCATAAAATGCAATAAATAAAATAAATATTGGCTTAGACTCTCATTGAAAAAATTGGTAATCAATTTTTTTTTAAAATGAAGAGTAAATTAGCTGAAAACCAATTAGACGTTTTATTTTTTGCACAATCTTATGATAAAGCGTCAGGTAATACCACTACGAGTTTAGATTACCTCAATAATGCCAAAGTAAGATTGTTTTATAATGCTAAGGCAGAATTTCTGGGAGGTTATGCAGTATCAACGACCAATTGGAATCCTAGTTTAAGGTATTATGATTTTTTGACTGCTGACCAGCGTGAAAACCTTTTTAAACAGGGCTACAAAGAAGACGATTGTGCCGAAATTACTTTTATTTTTTTTGAAAAGTGTACCGGCCAAATTAAAAGATTACAGATTTTAATTCGTGCTTTGTTTGATGCCTGGGCAACGAAAAAAAAATATATACTTGGAGGAGGTGTAGTAACTGCTTTTAATAATCGAATGCAGAGGGTGCTAAATATACAATTGTATTGTAGTGATTTGCCTGTTTTTGGGAAAATAAAACTGTTTAAAATCCTTTGTACAAATAGAAAGTACCTTTTTCTCAGAATATTTACTGCCTTTTTAAGTGAAATACGAATTTTATTGACTCGAAAAATAATGTCCAGAGAAATTTGATCTGTAATAGATAAGACTTAAACTGAAAGAAGGGTACTAAAATTATCTGTCTGATAGCATATTAACAGCATTCCAGTTAAACTCTGGATTAGATGACTGAATTGGCACTTCAGTCATTTTTTTATTGTCTTCTAATGTTTTTATTTTAAAGACCTCGTCCAATAGTTTGTCTTTAGCTAACTGTAAACTATCTATAAAAGTTTGCATTGGTGTTTTACCAATGCAATATTTGCCTGTCTGAGTTCTCTGGGTATTGTAATGATTTAACCAGGAATCTAAGTCTTTTTGTAGCTCTGATAAAGAATGATACATTTTTTAGGAAAGGCTATCACATACAATTTATCCTGAATTGTATGTTGAAAACGCTCAGTTCCACTGCGGCACAAATACCGTTTGTTTGAGTACTTTTTGCTTTAGTTTTAGTATGGTCAATATCTTCTGTAGCTAAATATAATTGATATCGCTTCGATGACCCGGTCTTGTTGCTACCTATTGCCACAATATTCTGTCCCTTTATCTGACGGGGTCGCCCGTGCGATGAAAAATTAATTCACTTGTAATACTCCTGTTTTTATGAGCCATTTTCCATGCAGGTATCACAGTATCAATAGCTTTCATTGTTGAACTAAGTACCCACCCAATTACTCTCCCGGCGGCTAAATCCAATTTGATGGTGAGATATAACCAGCCTTGGGTCGTCTTAATGCAGGTGATGTCAGATACCTAAGCAGTGGCTATTTTGTCCACTTTGAATTGCCTGTTAAGCTTATTTCCCACAACCGGGTATTTGTACTCAGAATGTGTTGTGACACGGAATTTTCTTTTAACAATGCTACTTATTTTTGCTTTCTTCATCAGTCTGGCAACCATCGGACAGGGTACCATTATATCCAACTTAAGCAATTCATGAGTGATTCTGGGACTTTCGTAAGATTGTTTACTTTTACTTTGAATAACCCTGACTTTCTCTGTAATAGCATGGGTTTCAATGGCAGTATGCTATAATCCATTGCTCAGCCCAAAGTGTAACACTCCTGATTACCTAAAAAAACCTACACATTTTCTCAATGGAAAATAGCTTCCGATGGCTCTTTAGGAACCCGAATATTTGCCATCTATCCTGGAGAAAATGCTTACAGCCTTTTTTAGAATGTCGCGCTCCATTTGGGTTTCACGATCTTCCTTTTTCAAACGAGCTAACTCCTGCTCCTTTTGGCTCAATACAACTTTTCCATTACCCGAGAAACTACCGTTTTGTTTGGCAGACAATTCTCTGCGCCAGCGGTATAAAAGTACCGACGAAATATCCAATTCCTTTTCCAGTGAACCAAGGTCTGTGCGGCTATTGCTCAGTTCAACGCTCATCACTTTGATATCCTTGTCTAATACTCTTCTTTCTCCAGCCTTAAGTGTTAAGTTATAAAAGTTTCTCTTAACTCAGTGTGCACTTGAGGGTAGCAAGTCCAAACAATTGTTGAAATATAATAAAGGATATGGAAGCTAAGTAATAATACACCCGAGACTTATTATCCTCTAAACAGATTGAACCGGAAGATTTTAGAGAAATGAAGTCCGATTACAGCAGTAAGGTTGAAAAGTTGGAAGCTAAACTCAACGGACTTTCTGATAATAATATGAATATTAAAGACCTGCTTGATAAAGGGATTGACAATCTTTTAAAGTTGGATTATATCTATGAAACGGCAGATATTGACAAGAAACGGCAAGTTATTAGTTCGATGTTTCCCGAAAAATTGCATTTTGAAAATAATACACTTCGAACTGATAGAATAAATGAAGCTGTTAGTCTCCTGTTTTCCTCGGTTTTTCAAAAAGTGCTTGGATTTTTGCAGGAAATATTTTTAATTAACTGACTAGCAAGCATTTATGATTAGTTGTATTTTTTATTTGGGTGACCCAGCGTATCTTTA
>NZ_JANUSD010000005.1:245244-311476 GCF_024793945.1 Emticicia fluvialis | reverse complement strand
AGGACTATTTATGTACTTTTTGAATCTTACCAGATAAAATATCGCTACGCCGCTTAGTAAAACCCGAATCCTTTCGATCTAAACTAAAAAAAGAAGCTGCCCCTTTTTGGACAGCCTCTTTTGCGTTTAACAGATTCCTCTTACTCTGCGCTCATGGCTCGCTTTTCAAGGTGATCGTCCAACCTTAGGCGGTCGATACCTTTTTCTAGCCAATCCGCGGCAGGTTTACCTTTCAGGTGGTAGTCGAAGAACTCCATCATACGCACAGCGTAATCTTTGCGGTTAGATAACTTAGCCAATCCGTGGTTTTCGCCTTTGTATTGTATCAATACCACAGGTTTTTTCAAACGACGCAACGCGTTGTAATATTCAATACCCTGTGTAAAGTCAACGGCTCCGTCGGCATCGTTGTGTAATAACAACAATGGCGTATTTACTTTCTTTACATGATACAATGGCGAGTTGCGGTTGTAAGCCTCCCAGTTTTCCCAGGGTGGTAGTAAGCGGCCTTGTGAGGCTTCAAAAATAGCGCCGTTAGATGAACCCGAGTTTTTGTAAATCAGGTTATACATCGAAATCATATCCGTTAAAGGTGCACCTGCGGCAGCAGCTTTGAACATATTGGTCTGGGTAATTAAGAAACTGGTTTGGTAACCACCCCAGCTATGTCCGTGAATACCCATTTTGGTTTCATCAATGATTCCGGTTTTGATAGCTGCCTTTACGCCCGGTAACACACACCATACTGCCGACATACCCGGGTCGTTTAGTTTATAAACAATATCCGGAATAAATACAGCATAACCGTTTGAAGTATATACACTTGGGTTCCAGCCCCCACCCGGATATAACGGATTAGCAAAGCTGTTAAGGGTTTGAGATAACTTTTCGTAATAATAAATAATAGTAGGGTATTTTTTACCTGCTTCATAGCCTGCCGGTAAGAATAAAGCACCTTGAAGTTTATCGCCCTTATCGCTTTTGTAATCAATCAGCCTTACGGAAGGAGACCACGCATAATTATTCAGCAATGGGGTGTTCTGGCTAAGCTGTTGTGCATTTTCTAAGCCAGCCGTGGTAGAAAGGTAGTATTCAGGCGAGGCCTTGAAGGTCTGGCGCGTAAACACATAAGCGTTTGCTTTTTTAGCTTTGGTAAGGCTACCTACAGAGGTATCTTCCCACAAAAGGGTTTTTAATTGTCCGTTTTCAAGCGCAACAAATCCGCTTTTCTTGGTCCATTCTCCGTATGTTCTGATGTATTGCGTTTTTGCAAGATCAATACCTTTTTCTTCAGGGTCTAGTACATATCTGTTCTGATAACGAATCTGCTCTGCTTTACCATTTTTGGTCAGGTTTTGTGGAGTTGCTGAGCCATCGACAGATAATTTCCAGATATCCCAACCATCACCCACGAGTACAAAGCGGCTGTCGTTAGTCCAGCCAAAAACATCATAAGGCGGTTTACGTACGTTATGGTCGTCTTCAATATCTACAAAAGAAGTGCCTGCCTTGCTTGAAATATTGAGAGAAGCCTGGGATTCCATATTATAAACCATCCAGCTGCCGTCTTTCCAGAACAAGAACTTTTTACCATCCGGCGATGCTATCGGGCTTGCATAAAAGTTGGGCATATAGTGCTTTTCTAATACTTTAGTGCGTTTACCGGTGCCAAGGTCTACCACATAAATATCTGCATAATTTTGGCCGTCCAGATTATTATCAAGCTCATAATTGGTTATATCATTCCCTACGCCATACAGTTGCTTGGGCGCCACATTCAGGCTCTTAAGGCTACTGTCAGTCAGTCTTAAAAACTTTTTGGCGGCAATATCATAATTGGCAATAAAGCTGAAGTTTTTATCCTGATTCTCAAGCACCTGCTGGCGAGACTGCAAGCGTTTATCCTGCCAGTGCCAGATAGTCATATCGGGCTTTTCTTTATTGGCATCAGCTGGTGCGGCGGCAACTTTTCTGGTAGTATCTGCTTTTACTTTGCTGATGGCCTTGGCCAAATCTTCAATGGTCTTAATGCTTGTATCGGCTTTTATTTTAGCCAGTTTTTCAGCATCACTCTCTTTTTTTACCGTGTCTTTTTTAGTTTCGGCTTTTGGTGTTTCTTTCTTGGCGGGCTCGGTTTTGGCAATACCAAAGTATAATCTGCCCAGATCTTCCGACCAATACGGCGTTCTGTTACCGCTGATAGTCATACCTTTCGGAAAAGCCACCGTATCTTTTTTAGGCTCGTAAGTTACCAGTTCAGGCACTCCGCTAAAGTTTTTCACGCCTAATACGCTGTACAGGTCGTTTTTAAATTTCTCATCTTTTATGCCTTTCAGAAGTGCCAGCCCATCTCCTTTCTCTGTCCAGCTCAGCGATTTATAGCTGGCCTTGTCATTGTCAAGAATCATTACCACGTTGCTGGTCATATTGCGTAGCCAAAGGCCATTGCCCGCTTTTTCGGCGGCATCTACTGTCAGCGCCAGCCAGTCTCCTTTTTTATTAAATGCGTAATCGGCAATATTACCGATGTTCTGGGTTTTGCCGGAAGCCAGGTCATAAAGCAATAAATCTGACCCTTTGGCGGCATCAGCACCCGGAGGGCCCGGAGGCGTGGCGGGCGTCAGATGCAAAGCCAGTACTGACGACTGCTCACCATTAAAGTCAAAACTACGTACTCTGTCAAACTCTGTTTTCTTTTTACTGGCCAGATTTATCAGAAATACTTTATCGGGCAAGGGCTTGGCTGCCGGAGCCTTGGCTGCAGCTTTTTTGTCTTTGTCTTTTGGGTACACCTTAAAGGCAAGCCATTTTGAGTCGTCAGAGAAACTCATGTTAAAAAAGGTACCTGCCCCAAGCGGGTACTTGATTTTAGTGGTGTCGCTCGTTTTTCTGACTACCAGTTCGGCATCGCCCTCGTTGGGGTTCAACACATAGGCAAACCAGCTGCCATCAGGCGATAATTGGGTTCCTCCAAATGCAGGGATAGCTTTCCAGTTGGCTACGTCTTTCCAGGTAAGTGGTGGTTTAGGTTTGTCTTGCGCCAGCCCAACCAATGAGCATAGCAACAAGCTAAAGATAAAGTACTTTTTCATTGTTTTTATGGTATGAATGAAGATTTTGCTAAAAATAGATAAAAGATTTGAAAATCAGAAAAACCGATAGACTAACCGGTATTATATATAGTTTTCAACTTTTTTTGAGCGTTTCAGGTAGCTCTGTTTTCCTGCTAAAGTGCCATAAAAACAGGCTTTTATGCCTTTTTTTATTTACATTTAAATAATTATTGGCAAAAACTGAATCATTTTTGAAAAACATAAAAATCTTGTTTTAATTTGCCCAAAACTTTTAAATTTAAAATCATCCGGACTAGTCATGCTAAAAAATCTTACATTAGATACAACAGCTGAGAAGAATATCAATACCTGGCTTAAAGGCAGGTATGATGAAGAAACCAAAACTGCTATTCAGAAACTTATTGACGACAACAACGCAAACCAACTAACCGACTCTTTCTACAAGAATCTGGAGTTTGGAACAGGTGGAATGCGCGGTGAAATTGGTGTTGGCTCTAACCGCATGAACAAATACACTGTTGGAGCTGCCACGCAGGGATTGGCTAACTATCTTAACAAGACTTTTCCGGATCAGGAAATAAAAGTGGCTATTGCGCATGACAGCCGCAACTTCTCGCCTGAGTTTGCGCGTGTGGCTGCCGATATCCTATCTGCCAACGGTATTACGGTTTATTTATATAAAGAATTACGCCCTACGCCACAGTTATCGTTTACGGTACGGCATCTGGGTTGCCAGAGTGGCATTGTGATTACGGCCTCACACAACCCAAGAGAATACAACGGTTATAAAGTGTACTGGGTTGATGGCTCGCAGGTGGTGTCGCCGCACGATAAAAACATTGTAGCCGAAGTAAACGCCATTACCAACGTAAAAGACATCAAATTTAAAGGTGTAAAGAAACGTATAAAAATGATAGGCGAAGCGGTTGACAAAGCCTATCTGAAAGCCGTAAAAAGCATTTGCGTGAATCCGCGCATGATTAAACGCCAGTCAGACCTGAACATCGTTTTCTCTTCTATCCACGGTACAGGTATCACTATGGTACCTAAAGCGCTGGCCCAACTGGGTTTCACGAACGTTAACATTGTTGAAGAGCAGGCTACACCAGACGGAAACTTTCCGACGGTGGTGTATCCGAACCCCGAAGAGCATGAGGCCATGAACCTGGCGCTGCAAAAAGCCAAAGCGCTGAATGCCGACCTTGTAATAGCAACCGACCCTGACGCCGACCGCGTAGGTATGGCCGTGAAAGACCCGAAAGGCGAATGGCAACTGTTAAACGGTAATCAGGCAGCCAGCTTAATTATTTATTATTTGCTGAAAGCCTGGAAAAAAGCTAAAAAACTAACCGGTAAAGAGTTTGTTGCCAAAACCATTGTAACTACTGATTTGATAGACGAAATGGCAGCTAAAGCAGGTGTAAACTGCTATAATACCCTTACTGGTTTTAAATATATTGCACAGGTTATACGTGAGCTGGAAGGTGAACAGACGTTCATTGGTGGTGGTGAAGAAAGCTACGGCTACCTGATTGGCGACAAAGTACGCGACAAGGATGCCATAGCCAGTTGTGCTATGATTGCCGAGCTGACAGCATTTGCCAAAGACCAGGGCATTAGCTTGTTCGACTTCCTGGCTGAAATGTATCAGAAAAACGGTTTCTATTATGAAGGACTGATTTCTCTTACCAAAAAAGGTAAAACCGGTGCTGAAGAAATTCAGCAGATGATGGTTGATTTCAGAACCAACCCTCCTAAGAGCATTGCGGGCTCAAAGGTTATACGGATGGACGACTACAAAGCCCTTACATCAACAGACCTGAAAACCGGCGAAACCACCGCTATAGCAGCTGGCAAGCTGGGCATTGAGGCGTCTAATGTATTACAGTTCTTTACTGTTGACGGCACCAAGTTTACCTGCCGCCCGTCGGGTACTGAACCGAAAATCAAGTTCTACATTGGCGTAAGAGCAAATCTTAAGAAAAAAGATGAGTTTGATGCCACCCTTGTTGCACTTAAAGAAAAAGTAAAATCAATTCAGACAGAACTGAATCTTGTATAGTCAATAGGTGTGTCTGGCCTTGCTTTGAAGCCAGACACACTTTTTTTGCATTTTGCCTCTTTTTTTCTTCATAAATCTGCTGCATCTGCTCTTCTGGCACCACATTTGCATTGTTTTTAACAAAAAACGGCTCCTGTTTTTAGATTAACGTTATAACCCGTATTTTTACATCATCAGGTTACTTTGTTCCAAAACACCTATTTTTACAATGCTAAAGCTCCCCTTAAAAATAGTTTTTTTATGTTTTTTTGTGAGTTATTCGGTTTACAGTCAACAAGCAGGGGCGTCGAAAAATAATAATAATTTTAAAGCAAAAATTACCCATGTTGAAATAGCAGGCAGAGAGGTTTCGTTAAATAAGAGTTATGTTGTTGATTACGACCACAATGTGCTGCAATTTACTTTTGCTGTAACGCCTCCTGCACGTGATTCGTTAATTTTTAAATATCGCATTGTTGAAGACAGCTTTGAAGGACCCAAGTCTACTGACTGGTCAATAGCCAAAGGTAATTCAGCAAAAGTTGACAGCCTGAAACCGGCTGCCTATCATTTTGAGGTAAAAGCCATTGACACCAACAAGGTAGAAAGCCTGCCAGCCGTAATAGAATTTAAGATTGAGTATCCGTGGTGGCGTTCGTGGTGGTTCTGGGGTGTTTGCTTTATTACACTTTTTGGTCTTTTTTATGGCCGGGAACGCTTCCTGAAGTTCTGGTCTGACGAAGAGCAGCGGCATCACCGGCAGGTAACTGAGTTAGAGCTCAGAACGCTTCAGTTGCAGATGAACCCGCATTTTGTATTTAATGCTCTGAATGCTGTGCAAAGCTTCATATTAAACCGTGACACCATCTCGGCGAACAATTATTTATCGAAATTTGCAAATCTTATCAGGCTTTTCCTCGACTCGTCTCGTAGTAAGTACATTACACTTGCCGACGAAATAAAGCTTTTGAGCCTGTATGTTGAAATTGAAATGATGCGATTTGAAAACAAGTTTGAGTTTCATTTACACGTGGCGCCTGATATAGACAGATTCGTTGAAATACCAACCATGATTCTGCAACCATTTATTGAAAATGCTATCAACCATGGACTCCGGTATAAAGAGGGCAAAGGTAACCTGTATATGAGTTTTTATAACCAGGGCAAGTACCTGGTTTGCCGAATAGAAGATGATGGCGTAGGGCGTGATAAAGCCAAACAGATTCAGTCGAAATCAAGGAAAGGTTATAAATCGCAGGGCCTAAAAATAACCGAAGAACGTTTGCATACTTTTAATTTAATTGCTGATGCCGATATTCATTTTATGGTTGAAGACCGTCTGAAGCCCCCCTATGAACCCGGGGTAGACATTGGCACGACTATTGAGATTAAATTCCCTGAATTCCACTAGATTCGGTTAATTTATCTTAACGGCCCTGATAAGTAATCGGTAACCAATGCTTTAAAACTTAGTATCTTTAATTATTTTTGTGGCTTTCAAAATGAGTCCACTTACTTTGCTGGTTTATCTGGCAGAAAGCAAATTAAAAAACATATCTTTTTATGTATAAGGCTATCATTGTTGATGACGAAAACCGAAGTGTTGAAACCCTAAGCAGTATCATTTATCTTTTCTGTTCTACAGAAGTTGAAGTAATAGGTACTGCCAACTCAATACAAGAGGCGTATCAGCTTATTCAGGAAAAATCACCCGATATAGTTTTTTTAGATGTAGAGATGCCGCATGGCAGTGGTTTTGATTTGCTTGAAAAATTCAGTAACCCCAAGTTTGAAGTAATTTTTACAACCGGGTTTGACCACTACGCTGTTACCGCCATTAAATTCAGCGCCTTAGACTACTTACTAAAACCAATTAATATTGAAGAGCTAAAGCAGGCAATAGCCAAAGCAAAAGAACGGATAGAGAAAAGAAACAGCCAGCAGAACTTTAATCATCTGATCCAGAATCTTAGAAACCCCCGCGACAAAACCAATAAAATTCCTTTACCAATACTGAATGGCTTTCAGTTCGTGCCTGTCAATAGTATTATTTATTGCGAAGCCGACGAAGACTATACACATATATACCTGAACGATAATCAGAAAATTACGGTCTCAAAAAGTATTAAGGATTTTGAAGATTTGCTGGCAAATTATGATTTCTTCCGTATCCATCATTCTTTCCTAGTTAACCGCGATTACATCAAACGCTATACAAAAGGAGAAGGCGGCACCATTACTACTGATCAGGGAACCGAACTGCCGGTATCACGCAGGCGTAAAGCTGAGTTCCTGGAGTGGCTAAGCAATATATAATGAAGCTGACACCGAAACTGCCCGGTATTATATTTTTTTATCCGAAAAACCACCAAACGGCTTGCTAAGCAATTCCCTGAACCGGTATTACCAGTTTGGTATTTGATTAAGTGGATATAAATTTGCAAGAAACCTCAACTTTTATATAAAAATATCTTAATCAGACCTGTTTTTTTGTGCCGCCAGATACCCCCAAAAACACAAAATTGTATAAAAGCAAGACACAATATCATTCACGCCACTTATCTATTCTTTTCTGCCATTTACCGAATCGTTGTTGTACCAGTTTCAGCCCCGGTTTAAATTGCCTTATATTTTTAATTTTAAGCTTTCCGTGAAGAATGAGTAAGCTGATTTACAAGACACCGTTCAGTACTGAAGGGTTTAAGGTAGTCCAACAGATGGAAAGCCAAACTGCCGTAGAAAATTTATCCATGAGAGTTGCAGGAAAACGCAACATGGTTAATCTCAGCGATATTTTGTATCTGAAAAGTGCTAAGAATTATACGATATTTAAACTGGCTGATGGTAGAGAAATCATAAGTTCAAAAACTCTGCGAATTTTTGAAGAAGAATTGAATGAGATTGTCAACTTTGTCAGATTACACCGTTCTTACATTATTAACCTTGAACACGTTAAAGACCTATACTTTAATTGTCGTGGTGGGGAAGTATTGATTCAGGACGAAAAAATTGTTATTTCAAGAAGAAAAGCTGCTGATTTCCGGCGAAAATACCGGAAATATCTGAGAACAACAGGGCAAAATGTTTCTTCAACCATCAAATTAAAGACGACTATCAGGATGTCATAGTGAGACATCATAAAGAATATTTTTTACTTTTTGGGTTACGATAATAGGGTGCTGGCTAATCTGGCGCCTTATTTTTTTGTACTATAGGTAACACCGTTGTAAAACTTTTCTTTAAAAAACAGGCTTGCAGGAGAGTACATGAAGATATCTTCAAAAAATTACCGAAGTTTGCCGGTAAATTATAAGATTTACTGCAACAAAATTTGAAATAAAAGCATGGAAAATACCCTGACATTCAACCATGTTAGCTACCTGTGGGACCACAACAAAGCCTCCGAATTAGCCAATAATGAAGTTGACCTCTTCATCTATCGTTCAAACCTGCTCGGAGCCGACCTACGCCTGACCAATTATGCCGGTGGCAACACTTCCTGCAAAATAACCGAAGCCGACCCGCTTTCAGGTGAGCCAGTAGAAGTAATGTGGGTGAAAGGTTCGGGCGGAGACATAGGCACCCTTACCAGAAAAGGCTGTGCCAATTTGTATGTTGACCGCCTGCACACTCTGAAAAAACGTTACAGAGGCCTGGCGTTTGAAGACGAAATGGTGGGCTTGTTTGACCACTGCCTTTTTGACCCCAAATGTGCCGCCCCCTCTATAGATACCCCGCTGCACGGCCTGCTGCCATTTAAACATATAGACCACCTGCACCCCGATGCCCTGATAGCCATTGCGGCCAGCAAAGACGGTGAGCAGATTATGAAAGAAATATGGGGCGATACCATAGCCTGGCTGCCCTGGCAACGCCCTGGCTTTGATTTAGGCCTTCAGCTTGAAGAAACAGTTAAAAGCAATCCGAACCTGAGAGGTGTCATTCTTGGTGGGCATGGCTTGTTTACCTGGGGTAACACATCTTACGAGTCATACCTGAACACGCTTGAGGTTATCGAAATGGCGTCAGTGTATCTGGAGCAGAATTACGGCAAAAAACGCCCCGTGTTTGGTGGCTCCAGAATAGAGTCAAAATCAGCAGAAGACAGAAAAACTGCAGCGGCAGAAATTATGCCAGTGCTAAGAGGGCTGGCATCAAGCTACAGACGCATGGTGGGTCATTTTACTGACGATGCCCGCGTGCTTGAATTTGTGAACTCAAACGACCTCGAAAGACTGGCACAAAAAGGCACAAGCTGCCCCGACCACTTCTTGCGTACCAAAATACGTCCGCTGGTACTAAGCGGAACCACCAAAGAAGCAATAGAAACCCAGTTTGAGGCCTATAGAGCCGACTATACCGCATATTATGAACGTTGCAAACATGCCGACAGCCCCGCTATAAGAGATACCAACCCGGTAGTAATTCTGTATCCGGGGGTTGGTATGTTTTCTTTTGCTAAAGACAAGCAAACCGCACGCGTAGCTGCTGAATTTTATACCAACGCCATAAATGTAATGAAAGGCGCCGAGGCGATATCAGAATACGTGGGCCTTAGCGAACAGGAGGCATTTAACATTGAGTACTGGCTGCTGGAAGAAGCAAAATTACAGCGTATGCCCAAGCCAAAATCATTATCTGGCAAAATAGCCTTTGTAACAGGTGGTACCGGGGGTATTGGCAAAGCCATTTGTGAAGAACTACTGAAGGAAGGCGCCTGTATTATTGCTGCCGACCGTGATTTGCTGGAAGAAACTCAAACCGAACTACGCAAAAAGCATGGCAAAGACGTGGTATTGACAGTTAAAATTGATGTTACGCAGCCAGAACCTATTGCCGAAGCCCTTAAACAGGGTGTATTACAATTTGGCGGGGTAGATATTGTGGTTAACTGCGCCGGTTTGTCTATCTCTAAGCCGTTGGAAGATCATACATTGGCCGACTGGAATATCTTGCAGGATGTGCTGGTGAAAGGCCAGTTCCTTGTATCGCAGGAGTCTGTGAAGATAATGCGCAAACAAGCATTAGATGGAGACATTGTCAACATTGCCAGCAAAAATGCTTTATTTGCCGGGCCAAACAACGTAGGTTATGGCACAGCCAAAGCCGCGCAGGCGCACATGAGCCGCTTATTGGCAGCAGAACTGGGCAAAGATAAAATACGTGTAAACACCGTTAACCCCGATGCCGTGCTACGCGGTAGCAAAATATGGGAAGGCGACTGGGCCGAAGGCCGTGCCAAGGCTTATGGTATTAAAGTAGAAGACCTGCCCAAAATGTATGCAGCACGCACACTTCTGAACGAAGAGATATTGACAGAAGACATAGCCAAAGCCGTACGCGTTTTTGTAGATGGCAGCCTGGCTAAATCGACCGGAAATATTCTGAATGTAGATGGCGGGGTAGCTGTTGCTTTTGTGAGATGATACTAAAGCGGGGGTTCGCTCCCGCATGCTTTAAAATTATTCGGAAAAATGTATAAACTACAACTCAACCCCAATGATAAAACCCCCAAGTACAAACAGATTGTACGGTCGGTCATTGCGGATATTGAGCGAACCGTTTTAAAGAAAAATGAGCAGCTGCCCTCTATCAGCGAACTAAGTGAAGAATACTACCTGGCACGTGACACCGTAGAAAAAGCATACCGCGAATTAAAAGAACTCGGCTATATAACTGCCGTGCAGGGCAAAGGTTTTTACGTAAACGGCAAAGAACACAGCAAGATGCGTATTCTGCTGATATTTAATAAGCTGAGCTCCTACAAAAAGTTGATTTACTATGCTTTTCTGAGAGCATTAGGCAATAAAGCCACCGTTGACCTGCAGATACATCATTACAACACCCGCATTTTTGAAGAAATAATAGAAAAGAACCTGGGCAAATACAACTATTACGTGGTAATGCCGCATTTCTTTCCGGAGACCGACAAAGCGCTGGCTTTAAAAACCCTTGAAAAAATACCTGCCGATGAACTCGTATTTTTAGACAAAGACCTTCCGGAATACCCACACCCGATATTAAGTGTGTATCAGGACTTCGAAAACGATGTTTTTGATGCGCTAGACTCTGCCAACGATTTGCTGGCCAAATATGAACGTCTGGTTCTGGTTTTCCCGAGTGACGGTAATTACCCCAGAGAAATTGTCAAGGGTTTTCGTTTCTTCTGTATCAACTCCGGCAAAGAATTCAGCATTAAAGAAAATGCCATCGACGAAATTCCCAAACCTAAAACGGCTTATGTGGTGGTTGAGGAAACCGACCTGGCCGACTTAATCAAGAAAACCAGGCAGACCAACTATCAACTAGGCCAGGACATCGGCCTTGTTTCGTTCAACGATACCACACTGAAAGAGTTGTTGGAAATAACCGTAATAACTACCGATTTTGAAACCATGGGGCGTACGGCCGCAGCCCTGCTCCTTGATAAAAAGCAGATTAAAGTAAAAAATCCGTTTTATATTATCAGACGCCAAAGCCTTTAATCAGATTCAACCTAAAATCTATAAAAAATGCTTACCACAGATATTATTCAAAAACATAATCAAACCCTAGCAGCAGACCACCAGTTTAAACTGACCTACATCTCAGAGCTGCTTAGCAGAAAAGGTATTGACCCACAAGAGATCATTGATAAAATCAAGGCTTTTCAGGTAGCTATCCCCAGCTGGGCTTTAGGTACAGGCGGAACCCGCTTCGGGCGCTTTCCGAATGGTGGAGAACCCCGGAATCTGGAAGAAAAAATTGAAGATGTTGGGCTTATTCATCAACTGAACGGCTCATCAGATTCTATATCATTACATATACCCTGGGATATCCCCTCTGATGCTCAGGCTATCAAACAACTACTAAAGGCGCATCACCTGACCATCGACTCTGTTAATTCCAATACTTTTCAAGACCAGAAAGACCAGCCTTATTCTTATAAATTCGGCTCTTTGTCGCACACCAAAACAGACAGCCAAAGCCTGGCCATAGAACATAATATTGCCTGTATTGAATACGGTAAACAACTGGACTCAAAGGTACTTACGGTCTGGCTGGCCGATGGCTCCAATTTTCCGGGGCAACAGCATTTCCGCCGGGCTTATCAACGCACTGCTAGTGCCCTTTCAACTATTTATGAAGCTATGCCTGCTGACTGGACCATGCTGATTGAGTATAAACCTTACGAACCGTTTTTTTACTCAATGGTAATACCAGACTGGGGTACCTCCTATTCGCTTTGCCAGCAAATCGGTAAAAACGCTCAGGTACTGGTAGATTTGGGGCATCACCTGCCCAATACCAATATTGAACAGATTGTAGGCCGATTAATGCATTTCGGGCGCCTGGGTGGTTTTCATTTCAATGGGTCCATGTATGGCGATGACGACCTTACCACAGGCAGCATTAAGCCGTATCAGTTCTTCCTGATTTTCAATGAACTGGTAGATGGTATGCAGGATGAAGCAATAAAAAATCCTCCGCTGGCCTGGATGATTGATGCCAGTCATAACACCAAAGACCCCATAGAAGACCTTCTGCAATCGGTCAACGCCATTCTGGCTACTTATGCCAAAGCCTTGCTGGTAGACAGAGTGGCACTGGCAGACGCCCAGGAAAACAATGATGTGCTACGTGCAGAAGAAATACTGAGAGATACTTTCTTTACAGACGTAAGGGCTTTGGTTTCTGAAGCAAGCCGCCAGTTGGGTGGTGCGCTCGACCCGGTTGGCACTTTCAGAAATGGTAAGATTCGCGAAGGTCTAATCTCAAAAAGAGGCAAATTCAGCGTAGCTACCGGTTTGTAAAATTTCTCATTTAACATTTTAATAGAAAATACTCACCAAGTCTTGTCTTTCTTTACAAAACTTGGTGTTATTTTGCATGGTATCATTATTCATTAATTGCACCCGACTATTTAGAATGAAAAAAATCCTGACATTAACTTTATTTTGTTTGTTTTCTTTTGCGGCTTCATCGCAACAAATTGACCCAAAAGAATGGAAGCAACTCTTTAACGGAAAAAACCTTGACGGCTGGCATGTGAAAATCCGTAACTACGACCTGGATGACAACTTTGCCAAGACATTCAGAGTGGAAGACGGGCTTTTGAAAGTTCGTTATGACGGCTACGATTCTTTTGCCGAGAAGTTCGGCCATATATTTTATAAAGACAAATACGCTTATTACAGAATAGGTGTTGAGTATCGTTTCGTTGGTGACCAGGCAAAAGACGGCCCTGGCTGGGCAACCCGTAACAGTGGAATTATGATACATGGCCAGGCTCCTGAAACCATGGGAAAAGACCAGGACTTCCCGATTTCTATTGAAGTTCAGCTATTAGGCGGATTAGGAAAAGGCAACCGCACCACTTGTAACCTTTGCACACCGGGTACCAATGTTTTTTATCAGGACAAACTCGATAAACGCCATTGCATCAACTCCACTTCGAAAACTTATGATGGCGACCAATGGGTACGTGCAGAAGTTCTGGTTCTGGGCGATTCGTTGATTCGTCATTTTATCAACGGAGAGCAGGTGTTAGAATATACCAAAACCCAAACAGGCGGTGGAAATGTGAGTGGCCATAACCCGGGCCTTCTGGTTGAAGGCAAACCACTGGCAGAAGGTACCATCTCACTACAAAGCGAGAGCCACCCGGTTGACTTCCGCAAGGTAGAAATACTAAATCTTTGTGGTTGTACAGACCCTAAGGCCAGCAATTATAAATCTTATTATGTAAAGTCTGATAACAAATCTTGTGTATATAAGAAAAAACGCAAGAAATAAGGTGCATCAGTGAGGAAGCAATGAAAGTAGCCCTGTTTATTCCGTGTTATGTCGACCAGTTCTATCCGAATGTAGGTATTAATACTCTGCAATTATTAGAAAAACTGGGCGTAAATGTGCATTACCCCATGCAGCAAACCTGTTGTGGCCAACCCATGGCCAATAGTGGATGCGAGCAGGACTCTAAAGAAGTTTATCATCATTTTGTAAACACCTTTGCAGACTACGACTACGTAGTTACGCCCTCAGGAAGTTGTACGTATCATGTAAGGAAACATTATGACATTATTGACCAGACTACCTCAGTACAGAAAGTAAGAAAAAGTGTATTTGAACTGGTAGATTTTCTGGAAAACATATTGAAAGTAGACGAAATACCGGTTGATTTTCCACATAAGGTTGGTTTGCACCTCAGTTGCCACGGCCAAAGGGGTTTAAGGCAAGCCAATGCTTCTGAAATTACCGGAAACCGGGACGGACAAATTCTTACCCTGCTTAAGAAACTACGTGGTATTGAAATTACCCAACTGGAACGTAACGACGAATGTTGTGGTTTCGGGGGTGCTTTCTGTGTGTCGGAAGAGGCCGTATCAGCCCGAATGGGACACGACAGAATTGCCGACCACGTACGACACGGCACGCAGGTACTGACCGGTGGAGATATGTCTTGCCTGATGCATCTGGAAGGCATAGTAAAACGCCAGCAAATACCTATAAAAGTAATGCATATTGCAGAAATACTGAACGGAAGCCAACCATGAACCACCCTGCATTAGCTGAAAAATTCAATAAAGATTTTAATAGAACCTCCTGGCATGACGAGACCCTCTGGTTTGTGCGTCAGAAAAGAGACAAGGCCATCTATCCTATTCCTGAATTTCAGGAGTTACGACAACTGGCGTCGCAAATCAAAGACCATACACTTGGGAATCTGGATAAATATCTGGTTGAGTTTGAAGAAAACGCACTCAAAAATGGCGTGCATGTACATTGGGCTGCCGATGCCCATGAACATAACGAAATCGTGCTTGGCATCATAAAAAATGCGCTCGCGGTAAAAGAAAAGACAGGCCCGGTAAAGATGGTAAAAAGTAAGTCAATGCTTACGGAAGAATGCCATTTGAATCCTTTCCTGCAAAAAAATGGAATTGAGGTAGTAGATACAGACCTGGGCGAACGCATTGTGCAGTTCAGAAATGAGCCTCCCAGCCATATAGTTATGCCCGCTATACACCTGAAAAAAGAAGATGTAGGTGAGACTTTCCACGAACATCTGGGAACCCCCAAAGGCGAAAAAGACCCACAGGCATTAACCGAAGCTGCCCGCCAGCACCTACGCCAGAAATTTGTAGAGGCTGATATTGCCCTTACGGGTGTAAACTTTGCTATTGCCGAAACCGGCAGCGTGGTTGTTTGTACAAACGAAGGCAATGCCGATTTAGGTGTAAATCTGGCTAAAGTACATATTGCCTGTATGGGCATGGAAAAACTGATTCCTAAAGTAGAGCATTTATCGGTATTTACCCGTTTACTGGCACGCAGTGCCACCGGCCAGCCGGTTACCACCTATACATCGCATTTTACGGCGCCTCCGCAGGGCAAAGAGATGCACATTGTAATAGTAGACAACGGCCGGACCCAGCAATTAGGTCGCGCTGATTTCCGTAACTCCTTGAAATGTATCCGCTGTGGCGCCTGCATGAACACCTGCCCGGTTTACCGTCGTAGTGGAGGACATAGTTATGACTTTACTGTGCCGGGGCCTATCGGAGCCATTTTATCACCGAATATTGACCTACATAAATACAGCACCCTGCCTTTTGCCAGCACGCTTTGCGGCTCTTGTTCTGATGTGTGCCCTGTGAAGATAGACATCCACGTGCAGTTGTATAAATGGCGCCAGGTAGTGGCTAAAGAAAATGAGCTACCCACTGCTAAAAAATGGGGAATGAAAGGCCTGGCAAAAATGCTGGCCATGCCAAAGGTTTATGACCTGGGCGGTAAGCTGGCCAGAGGCGCTTTGCGTGTATTGCCGCATGGGCTCACACACGCCGAAAGCCTTAACCCTTGGGCTAAGGCACGCGAGCTGCCGGATGCTCCCAAACATAGCTTTAAGGAGTGGTATAGCAAAAACAAGAAGTAATGACCATGAGTAGCCGAGATAAAATTTTAGCTAGTGTAAAAGCCAACAAGCCAGCATTTACGGATGCCCCGGTAATACCTGCCTTTGAGGCCGATGGAAGCATAGAGCGCTTTAAAACTGTTTTGGCAGGCATTGGCGGCCTTGCCATAGAAGCAAGCCATAAGACAGACTGCCAGGAGATAATAAATACGCATTATTCAGACCTTAAAAACGTGGCTTCAAGGCTTGTAAGCAGCTCTGTAACGATTGATGCCTATACCACTAAAGAGGTATTAGAGCGCGTTGATCTGGCCGTTATAGAGGGCGAAGTTGGCGTGGCAGAAAACGGGGCTATCTGGGTGCCTGAGGCAAACATGATAAACCGTGCCTTACCATTCATAACGCAGCATCTGGTGCTTGTGCTTAATAAGCAAAACGTAGTGGCCAATATGCACGAAGCCTATAAAAAGCTAGGCTCGATAGGCAATTACGGCGCATTCATTGCTGGCCCTTCTAAAACGGCTGATATTGAGCAGGCGTTGGTGATTGGTGCGCATGGCGCCAGAAGTATGATGGTGATTTTATATTAAAACCGAATATTTTAGATATGAAAAGAGAGAGACTCGCCAAAGGGTCTCTCTCTTTTGGTATCATGTAGGTTAGAAAACCCATCCGATATTCTAACAATAGTTTTGTTAGGAAGACTGTCATCCACCCAGTATCGTATAAACCATTAATCTTTCGGCTTGGCTTTGGTTTTATCAATTATTGCTTGAGCCGAACTTACCGCCGATATACCAAAGAAACCCACTGCCTTTTTTGTTGAGTTTGAACGATAGTTAATAATATTGGTTGGCAGATTAGACAACGGCGTAGCAAAAAGCCCTCCGTTAGACGAAACCTGCTGAACAGTCTGCAGATAATAAAACTGCTCCTGAGTAATAGAATAAATATCAACCGTCAGGGTGTCTTTATCAGAATACAACTCTCCCCCCAGCGACTGCCGCACAGGTAAAATAAACAGCAATCCGTCTGTTTTGGAACCAGGGCTAAAACCACCATCGTACGACACACTAATTTGTGTAGACTTAGAAAAGTACTTATGGTTTTTAGCCGATTTTATCCAGTAGCAATCTCCTTCGCCGTCAAAATCTCTGGCATAAAACTGAGGCTGAAATCCATCCTGCGGGCCGTTGTCAGGTTTAATCGGGAAACGCTCTACCTTATAGTTTATCGAATCTATTTTAGGCACACGGTTCAGTTTAGATAACGAAACGTATTCTTCTCCCTGATATTTAATATATAAAGCATATTGCTTGCCAATTTTATTCAGGGGTTTTTGTGAAGCATCGTAAACATAATTACCATTGTTTTTTATGTCAATAAACTCATGGGCAACACTATCCTGGTCATAAACAATTACCGTTGCCCCAAGTGCAGGCTTAACTGGTGAGTTATCAAAATATGCCTGAGACAACGTCAGCTTTATGGTCTGCATTTCGGCTTTATTAGTAACCAGGGCATCAACTGCCAGCTGCGATACGCCTTCCTGTACTTCAAGATTTACTACGTCTTCGCAAGAAAAAAGCGAGAACGATGCAAAGGCAAAAGAAACAATTACAAATATCTTCTTCATTGGTTTTTTCATTTTCAGTGTCGGATTTATCAGAATTTAAAATTGTAAGTTACTGCCGGAATCACCGTTCCGAAAACGGCATAACGTACAGCTTCTGTCTGGGTCTGGTTGTTTTCGTTCTGACGAACAAACACCGAGAACGGATTTCGACGATTATAAACATTATAAACAGAGAACACCCACTCGCTAGTGCCTTTCTTAAAGAAAGCGTGTTTGTTTTGGCGGGTAGCCGAAATATCAAGCCGGTGAGAGGCCGGAATCCGGTACGAATTGCGGCTGTCGTAATAGTTATGCGGCAGTGCTATGTCTTGCCAAACAAACTTGTTGGTCGGGAAACTGGCCGGCGTACCGGTACTGAAGGTAAAATTGGTTGAAAACGACCATCTACTGTTCAGGTCATAAATACCCACAATGGCCAGATTATGCAATTTATCAATTCTGCTCGGGAACCAGGCATCCTGATTTAAACCCGGAATCTTCCTTTCTGTTCTTGCCAGTGTATAGCTAATCCATCCGTTTAATTTGCCTCTGGTTTTTTTAGCATAAAACTCGGCACCATAGGCTCTTCCATCGCCAAATAATAAATCTGCCTCTACACTGGGGTTCAGCAATAAGTCGGCATTGCGCACATAATCTATCTGGTTATATAGTTTTTTGTAATATACCTCTACCGATGCTTCATACATATTGTCGGCCAGGTTCTGAAAATAACCCAATGCCACCTGATCGGCAATTTGCGGTTTAATATTGTTGCTGCTCGGTGTCCAAACGTCCAGCGGCGAAGAAGCAGTGGTGTTTGACAGCAAGTGCAGATACTGTACCAGGCGGTTATAACTCAGTTTAATTGAATTGTTTTCTCCTAAACTGAAGTTAGCTGCAAAGCGGGGCTCAAAGTTGCCGTATTTCTGTATAGATTCGCCGCGGCTATAGGTTTTGCTGCTTACCACCGGGCGGCGTTCGCCGGGGGCAGGCGCCTGCCCCAGTTCAACAGCGGTGCCTTTACCTATGTAATTATATAACGAATATCTGAGCCCGTACTGGAATGAAATTTTTGAATTGACTTTTTGTTCATTACCCACATACAACGCCGATTCGGTGGCAAATTTATCGTCCAGACCAATAGCCCTTTCAACACCTCCTGAGATGGCTACTGCCTGCCCCGGATTGAATGAATAATAAGTCAGCTGCCCACCGAAAGTAATGGTATTGTTGGCATTGGGGTAATAAGTAAAATCAGGCTTGATACTGTAGGTAATAATATTTGATTTCCAGCGGAAAGCATCCTGAGTATTTTTCTTTTTCAGGTCAGACTGCAGCGAGTAGTCGTAGTTACTGTAAAATACGGTATTGTTCAGGAACAACTTATTATTGAATATGTGATTCCACCTGAAACTGGTGGTGGCATTGCCCCAGTTGAAGCCAAAGTCGGCCCCGAAAGTATCTCTGCCAAAATAGCCAGATAGAAAAATGGTGTTCTTGTCGTTCAGCCGCACATTACCTTTAGCCGTGAAATCGTAGAAATAGAAGCGGGAACCCTTCAAATCATCTTTCAGAAAAGGCTTGGCCAGAATATCAATATAAGAGCGGCGAAGAGCCACTATAAATGACCCTTTATCTTTAAAAAGCGGACGCTCATAGGTAAATCTTGAAAATATACTGCCTATCCCGCCTGAAAACTGCGGTTTTTTGGCATTTCCCTCTTTCATTCTAACATCAAGAATTGATGAAACCCTGCCTCCGTATTGTGCAGGTATCCCTCCCTTAATTAATTTAACATCTTTTACGGCATCAGGGTTAAATACAGAAAAGAACCCAAACAAGTGCGACGAGTTATATACGGGAGCCTCATCAAGCAAAACCAGATTCTGGTCAATACCCCCGCCACGCACATTAAAGCCTGAGGTACCTTCGCCCACAGAAGTTACACCGGGCAGATATTGAATGCTTTTAATGATGTCTACCTCGCCCAGTAAAGCCGGCATTTTCTGGATAGTCTTGATATCCACTTTATTGACCGACATCTCAAGACTTTTAACGTTTTCGTCGGCTTTTTTGGTGGTAACAACCACCTCTTGCAGCACTTTCGAATCATCTTTCATTTCAATATCCAGTTTCAAATCCTGGGTTTCCAGATCAATGGCTCTGGTTATTTTTTCATAGCCCACATAGGTAAGTATCATGTTATACTTTCCTTTGGGCAGTGTTAAAGAATAAAAACCATAGGCATTGGTTTGGGTACCAGATTTTATTTCCTGAACATATACTGAAACACCAATAAGGCCTTCGCCGTTTGAGGCATCTTTTATATAGCCGCTAATAGTGAATTTCTCCTGGGCATGTAGGTTGGCAAAATAAAACAAACTCAAAACAAATAAGAGTATTTTTTTCATAAATTGGATTTTTTCAAGCAATTACCGTTAGTAGTAAATGATTTACGCAAAAATTATAAAACAAAACTAAGTTGGCTGCAAAGCTATTAACGACGGCACACCTTAGAAAGTTTTAATTGATAAACCAGAAGTTTTCAATGATGAACGTATAATCTTTTGTCGTAGAAGCACTTAACAGCCAATATCCGGCTAACCAAAACCACAACTAATAAAATAGTTATAAAAATTTGTTGTTTACATTTTTTAATTCTACATTTGTAGAACATTCTCTAAAATTGTAGAACATGAAGCTATCGCCAGCCGAAGAAACACTGATGCACCATTTATGGACGGCCCAAAAAGCCTTTATGAAAGATTTGCTTGAGGCTTATCCGGAGCCTAAACCTGCTGCCACCACTATTGCAACCCTCTTGAAACGGATGGCAGAAAAAGGCTTTGTTGCCTACAAAGAATATGGAAATTCGAGAGAATATTATCCATTAATTAGTAAAAATCAATATTTCACCCAGCATGTAAATGTCTTAATCAAGACATTCTTTAACAACTCTGCCTCTCAGTTTGCTTCGTTTTTTACAACAGAAACCAATCTATCCGGCAAGGAATTAGACGAACTGAAAGCCATTATCGAAAAAGAAATTCAAAAAAAGAAAGAACAATGATACTCTATCTTTTTAAATCTACCATGTGCCTGGCCATACTGTGGGGCATTTACAAATTATTATTAGAGGCCGAGAAAATTCACCGGTTTAACAGGTTTTATTTGCTGGCCAGTCTGGTTTTTGCAATTATTGCGCCGCTCGTAAACATCGAGATTGCCCCTTCAGCTGAAAGTAAAATAGCAGCAATATCCAGAACCTTAGATGCCCGGCCATCTATTCTAAATACTATTAAACCTGTGCAGGAAATCTCAGCGCAACAGGATACTTCATGGACAAAATACGTCATTTTACTAAGCTGCCTGATTTCTGCCTTTCTGCTGACCCGGTTTATTTATAATTTATTTTGTATTTACCAAAAGGTACAGAAAAACGAAAGCATCAGTTACCAGGGTGCAACATTAATATTACTGGAAGAAAACATTCTCCCCTATACGTTTCTTAATTTTATATTTCTCAGCAAAGTACATTATGTAAATGCCAATATCGAACCCGAATTACTCAGCCACGAACTGGCGCATGTGCGGCAGAAGCATTCTTTTGATGTACTAGTTGTAGAAATACTCCGCGCTGTATGCTGGTTTAACCCTATGCTATACCTTTTCAAGCAGGCCATTCAGTTAAACCATGAGTTTCTGGCAGACGAGGCAGTTAATAGCCTTCACAATAATATTACATCTTATCAGTACTTATTGCTCAGCAAAGCCACTCAGGCCACAGGCAAATCTTTAACAAGCAACTTAAACTTTCAAATAACTAAAAAACGTTTTCTTATGATGACCAAAATCACATCAGCTGCAACTGCTTTTATTAAAAAAGCTATTTGCGCTCCACTATTCATTGCGTTGGCCATTTGCCTTGCCAACATTCAATTGACAGCCCAAAAACCAGCAAATTTAAAGCTTAGCCCACCACCAATTGAAATTAGCCTGAAACCCTATTTGCTTACCAAAGATGATGTCAATTATCAGAACGCAACTATTTTAATCCTCCAGAAAAAAAAGTTTCCGCTACGCAAAAAACCCAGCGAACTAACAGAAGAAGAGAAAAAAATGCCAATGAAAGTTCTGTATTTTGAAAAAGAAGTACCAACTACAGCGCAAATGAAAAAATGGGAAGACTCTAAAATGTATGGCGTTTGGCTAAACAATAAGAGAATTGCCAATAGCCAACTATCAAAATATAAGGCCAGCGACATCGCCAATTACTTTACTAGCAAACTAGCCAAAAACGCCATTAATTATGGCAAGCATTATTACCAGATAAATCTGATGACAAACGATTACTACGAGAACGTTTACCTGAAAGAAGTGAAAGAGTCACCTATGTTAATTATAGATTTACCTGTAAAAAAGGAAGGCAATTAAGTATCGCCTCTTTTGAGCCACTTTTTGGTTGGCAAAGGCTTAAAGTTTTCCATTTGTTGCAGTAAATCGTCGATATCGTCAGACACCAGCAGCAAGCTTCGGTTTTCCTGTTTCAGGAATCCTTCTTCTACCATTACATCAATCTGCTTCAGCAGGTGATCATAAAACCCATTGACATTTAATATGCCGATGGGTTTTTCATGCAAACCCAGTTGCGCCCAGGTTAATATCTCAAATAGTTCGTCAAAGGTACCAAAACCGCCGGGTATGGCCATAATCCCATCGGTCAGCTTTTCCATCAACGCTTTGCGCTCATGCATTGATTCAACCGTGTGCAACTCCGTTAAACCCTTATGCCCTACCTCCATTCTTATCAGAAAATCAGGAATCACACCAATTACATATCCACCCGCTTCCAGCATGGTGTCTGCCACTACACCCATCAGGCCTACACTACCACCACCATAAACCAACCTGATGTTTTTTTTAACTAATATACTACCCAAAGCACGGGCCTTTTCTTTGTATATGGGTTTATTTCCCTCGTTTGCGCCGCAATAAACTAAAATGCTTTTCATTGATTTTGAAGAAATACTTTTACGATGCGTAAAGCTAATAAAAAATAAAACCCAACAAGTTGTTGGGCTTATTTGTTCGCTAAATTTGTCAGGAAAAAAAATCTTTGATTTTCAATGGCTTTTCTTGCTTGTGTCATGTACGTATATACATAAATTTTGATTACAATTTTAGCGAAACTTTGTGCAATATATAGATTTAATAGTAATAATGCAAGATTTTTTTCAGAATAGGCTACCCTGAACACTCTGCGGCCTCAGTCTGGGTTCCTGTATACGTAAATTACCCAAATCATTGAGTTTTTTTATCCAGTAAAGCGCCAGTTCGGGTGCAAAAGAGTTATTGTGGCAGTGTATGAAAACATAAATGTTTTTCAACCCCAGGTTAATCCAGCCAACTATTCTTTCGCACCAGGCATCTGCTCTTGTATAATCGGTGGGGTGTAAATCATTTCCCATAAAACGAAGCATCAGATGGTTAGTAGTAAGGGTCATGTGTAGTACGTCTCTTCTGCCGGCCACATCTGAAATGACCGTCCCTACACCCAATGAATGCAGCATGGCGCAGGTTTCTTGCCAGATACCCGCATCGGCAAACCATTGCTCATGCCGTAACTCTACCGAAACAGGCAATTCAGGAGGTAAAGACTTAAGATATTTTTCCAGGTTTTTTAGCTGACCCGGTTGGTATGCCGGCGAGAGCTGCAGGAATACCCTGCCAAGGCAATTGCCCAAAGACAGCACGGCCTCACAAAACTGTGCTGTGGGTTCGGCAGCACCTATAAGTTTTCTTTCATGACTGATACTCTGATGAAACTTCGGAAAAAACTTAAATCCGTCTGGGCAACTGTCTTTCCATTCACGCATGGTTTTTACATCTGGCATTTTGTAGAGCGACTGATTCAATTCTATACAATTAAATTGCCGGGCATAATAATACAGAAACTCATTATCTTTTGCGTTTTGTGGATACAACTTACCTTTCCAGGTCTTGTCTGCCCAAATGGGCAGGCCAATACAAACCTGTAATGGCATTGCGTTGTCTCTTGCCGATATCACATTTGTTGTTAACGGATTATCGTCAGGCAGCGTAAAATCAACGTCTGACAAATCCTCTAGCTTTCCGAAAGTCATCTTAAAACTGTTTGTTTTAATGTAATAAAATGTGCACCCCCAAAATATACAATAGCCGTTGGCAATTATCATTAAAATTCAACTACAAAATTACCATTCATCATTCGGTTGGCATGTTCAATCATTTAAACATTATTTTTTGAAACTTTTAAGGCCTAATTTTGTAAGTACATCAGTAAATAAATTCAGGATATTCCAACCAATTGGTACAAAAAGTAATCTTATAAATAAAAACCCTTTTCTGTCCAGACTGTTTGGATAAAAACTTACCCTTTTCATGCACCGCGAATATGATTTAGTGCAGGCTTGTATTCGGCAAGAACGAGTGGCGCAGCGACAACTCTATGAGATGTTTGCGTCTAAGTTACTTGTTACTGCTATGCGGTACATGAAAAATAAGCCCGATGCCGAAGACGTATTGCAGGATTCGTTCATGAAAATTTATCAGAAGCTGCCTACTTTTCGGTTCGATTGCCCTCTTGAGGCCTGGTTAAGAAAAATTGTGGTTAATACTGCTCTGAAAGAATTGCAGAATCAACCCAACTGGATGCAGCATACAGACAGTGAACTGGTGAGCGACAAAATTGAAGACAGCGATTTTACGCTTTCGAACTTTCAGTTTTCTCAGCTGATGGAAATGGTAAACAGCCTGCCTGACGGTTGCAGAACCATCTTTAACCTATATGCTATTGAAGGGTATCAGCATAATGAAATTGCCGCCCTGCTGGGTATATCAGAGGGGACCTCAAAGTCTCAGTATTCAAGAGCCAGGAGTTTATTGCAACTGAAACTTGGAGCAGGCACCAAAAAGACAGATAGTAAAGCTCCTGTCAGTAAAATTTAACTGTAAACACTTACAACACGGACACGATAGTTACGTGATATAAAAAAATGAAAGTTGAAGAACAAAACAATTTTGAAGAAGAATGGAGAAAAGCGTTTGAAAACGCCGCAATGACTCCTTCTGAGGAATTGTGGGGACGCATTGAGTCGGAGCTGGATAAGAAGAAGAAGCGTCCGTTTTTATTTTTCCTTAAACCGTCACTAATGGCTACAGGGCTGGCAGCCGCATTAGCTTTAGTGTTGGGAGGTATTCTATTCTTTAATGAGACCCCCAAAGCTGATATAGCCCAAAGTAACGATAGAATTGTAAAAGACCAAAATGCCTCTGAAACCATGCCGGAAAACCGGCTTGGCGTATCACCTACTGGCAAAGCCACCACGAATAATCCATCATTAATAGCCACAAAAGAAAGTAAAACAAGCGGAACAGGGACTCCTGATTTAAAAAATTCCAGAATTACAATTGCTGCTAATAGTAATATAGCGGCAAGTAAACGACCAGAGACTTCTGTTGCAGTTAATTTACTTCCAACGGACGGCGCTGGCAAATCGGGCATTGCCGGATTAGCCCGTAACACTAACGAAAACTCAGTAGCAGTTACCGCAGAACCACTATTGGCCAGCGCCCATAATTTGGGTAGTCTTGAAAAGCTGGACAGCAAAAAGTATAGCTATTTTGGCAGCAGGTATACCATGAAGAGAAATAAACTGGCTTTTGATGCTGAAACCGATGAAGAATCACCAAATACTGCTCTGGCTGCCAATGAATCAAAGTTCTGGGTTGGGCTGCAATCAGGGGTTGCGCCTTTTGATCCAAACATGAAACTGGGTAATTTGAATTCAATGGCTTATAGTGCAGCAAGCGACTATGCCCAGTTGACCAACGCCAGCAATTCTCCGAGCGATAAAGGATCTTTGTCTGTTTCAAGACCCCGGAATGATGTAAAAAACGGCGTGGCCATTAACAGTGGTATAGCCTTTGGCGTCAGGGTTTCTAAAAAATGGCATATAGAAAGTGGTGTCAGGTATTTAAGAGGAAACTCAACCCTTGAGACCAATACTTATGCGTTTCAGAATAACGGATATGTAAATACTTTTCTGGGCAATTATTTGTTGCAAAATTCGGCGCAGAACTATTCTCAGGTTAAAAACAGCAATACTGTTGTGGCCGATGCCTCTCAGTTTGGCAACAGATATGAATACCTGATGATACCCATGCAAATGGCCTATGAAGTTGGGCTTACCAAAAAAATGAGCCTTAACCTGCTTGCCGGGTTTTCGACAGACATCTTTTTGCAGAACAGTATTTTTACAGACAAAGGGCTGGTAAGAGGGAAAAACACTATTAATAGCGAAAATAACATTTATAAACCTGTTAATTTCAGCGGGCTGGGTGGTGTAAGAGCCAGCTATATGCTTAACAGACACTGGCAGGCTAATATTGGCACGTCGTATCAGAGAGCGCTGTTTTCGGGCATGACCAGCGCCGTTAATATCAATATGCAAATGCAGATGTTTGGCATCAACTATGGCTTTAATTACAGATTTTAAACTAAGGCCGGAACACCCCTTGCGTTCGGCCTTAGTTGAGTTTATTCTTACGCATATACTCCAGGTATCTGATAATTTCTTCTGCTTCTTTCGGTTTTATTCCTAAATTAGGCATTTTAACATCATTGCGATAGGCCTCCGGATTCTGAATAAAAGCTTTCAGGTCTTCGATTTTCCAGTATTCGGTCACATTTTTCGGAAAATTCAGCTCAGGCCCCATTTTACCGCCTATTTTGTTTATGCTGTGGCAGGTCTGGCAACGGTTCTTGAACAGCTCATACCCGGCCATAGCCAATTCTGACCTGGGTACAAGAACGGCATCGTTTTCATGCAATGGCGCCAGATGAATCTTTACCAGATTATAAGGCCATTTGTAATTTACGTCATCGCCCGCTACGCCCTCATAAATTACATAAAAGGGGGCTATTTTTATTTCTCTTCCTTTTTCTTCCAGCGGCTCCCATTCTTTGTCTTCAGGCGCGTCTGCATCGCTCACTGCCAGATACGCCTTTGACGCCAATAGTTTTTCAAGAGACATTTCAGGTTTGTATCCGTCTTCGCATTCAAAGACAACCTTTGTTTCTGCTGCATTTTGTTTTTTTGCCGACGAATACTTCTCTAATATATCTTTGAGCGCTATTGCGTTATACCTTTTTTTCTTCATATAAACCGGGTCTTTGCTTAGTGTAATCAGCCGGGTATTTTCAAGAAGGCCTTTTTCTTTAAGCTCTACCAAATCAACAGAAATCGAGTCTGTTGAGCTCAGCAAAACCGGTTCAGGCTTAGCTACCTGCAGGGAGTCGGCACCGGAAGAGGGAGATTGATTGCAGGAAAGATAAATAACAGGTATTGACAGAAACAGTAGAACCTTTTTCATTGGCCGCATAATGGTTGGTATTGTGGTTTAAAATTACCCCAAATTAATGGGGGCTTAAAATCTAATCCGACTTTTTTTTGAACGATTCCACTTTAATGAATCGTTCACGGTATCCCACAAAAATCAACTATTAAAACCGGGCAGGTATTCTTTATAGAAAATGCCTTTAGAATTTTCCGGCGCCTATTTCTACGGCTTTTCCGTTTTCAAGTCTGATCACCTTATCTACACAGGCCGGAATCTCGTCTGTATAATGTGTTACGTAAATAAGGGTTTTATCAAGCTCCTGTACCAGTTCATTCACCATGTCGCGGAAATCCACCATGTGATTATAATCAAGGCCCTGGCAGGGTTCGTCCAGCAATAATAACGATGGGTTTTTAACCAGGGCTCTGGCCAGAAATACCTGACGCTGCTCGCCTGATGAAAGCTGCGTTATCTTCCTTTTTGCCAGGTGTTGAATATGAAGCAACGCCATGTATTCTTCTACCACGGTTTGTTCTTCGGGGCTTAACTTTTTAAATAGGCCTGCCGAATCAAACAACCCTGAAGCTACTGCTTTCCAGACTTCGGCATGGCGGTTAAAATACAGATGCAGCTCTGGCGAAACGTAGCCTATTCGTTTCTTGATATCCCAGATACTCTCTCCTGACCCACGTTTTATGTCAAACAAATCATAATCGTTCTGGTATCCTTGCGGATTATCAGCCGTAATCAGGCTAAGCAAAGTGCTTTTACCTGAGCCGTTATGGCCCATTAAAGCCCATTTGTCGCCCTTTTTTACTTTCCAGCTTACATTATCTACAACGTTTTTTTCTTTATAGACAACTGTAATGTTGCGCATATTCACTGCGTATTCAAAGTTACTTTCGGGCGGGTGCTGTTTGAGCTTTTCCAACATGGCAGGGTACAATAGCTGGCCAGAGCCTTTGCCCGCATCCTGAAAAACGAAAGGCCTTTTTTGCGAACGCACTATTGTGCCTTCGTTCAATTCAAGCAGATGGGTTATGCAATCGGGTATTTCTTTGGCAGAACTAACCAGAATTAGCTGAATGCCCGTTTGCGCTATCTGGTTCAGTACCTCATGTAGTATTTTACGGCTTTCAATATCCATCCCTACAAATGGGTTATCTAAAACCAGGTACTGCGGTTTTTTTAATAACGCTAATACAATAAGCGTTCTGCGGGTTTCACCATTTGACAACGTAGCAATGCTACGGTTGAGCAGATGGTTGATATTTAAAAGGCTGGCTGTATGAATTATTTCTTCCTGGGTAAACTCAGGCGGGGGTAATTGTACCGACGCCTCGTCGACGGTTCCTACCGGCTTGATTCTGTTCTGGAGAATCTCCATTACCGTTGGAGCAATTTCAGCATCTATTGAGTTAAATCTTTGCTGATAATAAAGTGTAGCCGACTGCACAATGCGGTTAAAGCTATAATCTCTGGCCACAAAGGCAATGTTAGAATAGTGTGGTATAACTGCACGGCCTGTGAAGGGGAAAATCTTTCCGGCCAGCACTTCCAGCAAGGTGCTTTTACCGGCGCCGTTTCCGCCTGTAATTACCCAGTTTTCATTTGCTGCCACCCGCCAGCTGATATCATGCAAGACCATCCGGTCTCCTTTCTGTATAAATATTTTATCTAGTTCAATCATTTTGCAAGTGTCAGTCTGTATTCACGAGGGCTCTTACCCTTCAGTTGTTTAAACGTTTTATTAAAATGAGAAATATTATTGAAGCCGACTTCAAAGCAGATATCCGCAATAGAATAATTTTGAATCAGCAACCTGCAGGCCTGATTAACCCTGTATTCGTTTACGAAGTCAGTATAGGTAATATGCGTAATTTTCTTAAAATACCTGCAAAATGAAGGCACAGTAAGGCTGATTAAATCGGCAACGGCTTGTATATCAATGGGCTGTTGGTAGTTATGCTCAACAAATTCATAAACCTTGTTAATCCGGTCTTCATCTTTATGGCTGAAGTCGAACGAGAGATCAGATGAATTAAGCAAAGAATACTCGGTAGTAGTGGCCAATACCTGAAAAATGTTCAATAGCTCAACCAGCCTGTCAAAATGAGATAAATGGAGCATTCGTTGTAGTTTGGCAGCTACCTGCTTCTGAGCTTTGCCATAAAACGAGAGTCCCTGACGGGCTCTCTCAAACAAAACCTTTATCTGTTGCATTTCGGGGGTTTCCATAAATCGTTCACCCAGAAAGTCAGCCCTTAGTTGCACTACAATTTCTTCATGCTGCCCTATTACACCATAGCCAAAGCCAGTATGCGGTAAGTTAGGCCCAATGAATACAAGTTCTCCCTCCTCGTAGTTGGTAAGGTGGTTCCCGATATGCAGTTTTCCTGAACCCTTACGGACAAAGACTATTTCATATTCGGGATGATAATGCCAGAAAAAGCGGTCGTTTTGTGATTTCCAATGAATGAAACGGAAAGAACTGCCCGTATCAGGAGAGATTTTCTCGTATTCAACTTTCATACTTTATTATCATTATAAGTAAAACAAAATTATATAATATGTTAATAAAGTACAAGTATTTGATAATGATGGAATAGTTTATTGCAGAAAAATAGCCCAATTTTGTACCTGTAATGCCTCAGGGCATTTGCCTTTCTACAGACAAATATACTTTACCTATGATAATTAAATCAGCGAGGCCTATGCTTCGCTTTTTTTGTTTTAGGGTACACCTTGCATAATCAATGCCCTCTAATGCCTTATTTATAGCTCTAAAGAACTGATAATGCCTCTAAAAATTCTATCAGCTTTGCCACAGCCACACCGCGATGACTGATTGGATTCTTTTGTTCGGGTGTCATTTCTGCAAAACTCTGATTGTAGCCTTCCGGAATAAACAGAGGATCGTAGCCAAACCCCTTGATGCCTTTAGGCTCCTGAGCAATGGTGCCGCGAATGATGCCATCAAACTGGTGGATGTCATCGCCCAGAATGAGTGTAATTACACATCTGAACTGAGCAGCCCGATTGGTTATGCCCTCCAGATTTTTCAGAAGAAGCTCATTATTTCTGGCATGATTGCCGTGTTCTCCGGCATAGCGGGCCGAAAACACACCCGGTTCTCCATTTAAAGCCTCAACTTCCAGTCCGGAGTCATCGGCGATACAGTTAACACCAAACCTTTCTCTGATAAATAATGCTTTCTGACGCGAATTACCCTGAAAAGTATTTTCTGTTTCAGGTATCTCATCGGAGCAGCCGATATCAGCCAGCGTCTTCAGCTCATACCTGCTACCTAGCATGGTCTGCAATTCTTCTACTTTATGCTGATTGTTAGTTGCGAGACAAAGTATCATAGTTATAGAGAAAGGAAAATGTATCAATTGGATGAATACCAAAACGGAGAGCAGAACAAAGCAGATGCAATACTTTGATATCATTTAGCTTTGTTCCGCTCCTGGTTTTCTTTAAGCGTAGCCTTCTTTCATTTTTTCTGCGTTGTCTGCAATCCGGAGTTGTTCAATAAAACCGTCTATCTCGCCGTCCATCACACTGGGCAGGTTATAGACTGTATAACCGATTCTATGATCAGTCACACGGCTTTGCGGATAATTATAGGTACGTATCTTATCTGAACGGTCGCCGGTACCTACTAAAGACTTGCGGGCATCTGCTATGGCGGCGTTGTGCTTGGCCAGTTCCATTTCGTAAAGTCTGGAACGTAACACCGAAAGCGCCTTTTCGCGGTTCTTTATCTGTGATCGCTCGTCCTGACAAGACACCACAATGCCCGAAGGAATGTGGGTCATCCGTACGGCAGAATAAGTTGTATTTACCGACTGCCCGCCAGCGCCTGAAGAGTTAAAGGTATCGATTCGTATATCATTCATGTTCAGCTGTATATCAACTTCGTCGGCCTCTGGCATAGCTGCAACAGAAGCCGCAGACGTGTGCACACGCCCCTGCGACTCAGTGGCAGGCACACGCTGTACCCGATGTACTCCTGACTCAAATTTCAGTTTACCGTATACGTCTTCGCCTTCAACCTGTAATATAATCTCTTTATACCCTCCTGCCGTGCCCTCATTATGGTCTAGCAGAGTCATCGTCCAGCCTTCCTGGCGTTCAATATAGCGTTGATACATTCTGAATAGGTCGCCGGCAAAAATAGAGGCTTCATCGCCACCGGTACCCGCACGTATTTCAAGAATCACGTTCTTGCTGTCGTTCGGGTCTTTGGGTATCAGCATTTCTTTCAGAATAGCCTCTGCCTCTTCTCTTTGTGGCAATAGAATATCCAGTTCCTCTTTTGCCATATCGCGCATTTCTTCGTCCTTTTCGTTGGCAATAATGTCTTTTGCGCCGTCAATATTAGACAAGATATTCTTATAGGCATTAAACTGACTGACAATCTTCTCCAGGTCTTTATACTCTTTGCTCAGACGCTTAAATTTTGCCATGTCTGACACCACCTCGGGCATCGTAATCTGTTGAGATACCTCTTCAAACCTTTCTTTTATGGCCTCTAACTGTTCTAACATACGTTTATTACACTATTATAAAACTCTATTGCTGAGCATTGCCTTTCGGCCTGAAATTATTTTTTGCATTGTGCAAAAACAGCCTGATTCAACTTAATGTAAGCGTCATCACCGGCTTTCTTTGCCAACTCCATCGATTTCTCGGCATTGGGCAATGCAACTGCACAATTACCCTGTTTTGCAGCTACACGAGCCACCAGCTGATACGCCCAGTATTCTTTATTTTGTTCAATTACTTTATTGGCCCAAACCAAAGCCTTATCTAAATAAACACCTTTCTGATAGTAATAGTCTGCGGCTGCAAAATAGGTGTCAATACTTACGTCTGGTTTTGATGTCTTTTCTGCTATTTCAGCCATAATTCTGGCATCAACCTCTTGCTCAACTTTAAATCTGGCCTCGGTGTTTTCCCATTTAATTACAATATGGGCAGTAGTAGGGTTTTTGCCCTCTATTTCAATGGCCATCTGCTCTACAAAATATTTAGTCTTTGCCGGCTTTACTTTGAAACGATACACGTCTTTTTTTTCATCGTAGCCATAAGAGCCCCACTGCTTGTCGTCAGTATTCAGAATGACAGTCCATTCTGTGGCGTTAGGTATCGTATACAAGCCATAACTACCCGCCTTGATGGGTGTTCCGTTTACTATTACCTCATCATCAAACTTTATAGAAGTAATTTTGTTTGCACCGGTTCTCCAGACTTTACCAAATGGCACTAAATCGCCAAATATTTTACGTCCCTTTACCGACGGGCGGCTGTAATCAATCGTTACTTTAGTAAGACCCACCCCTTGCGTAATGGTTGCCGAAGGGCTGGCTGGTGGTGTATTGATTTGTGCAAAGCCTGAAATAGAAACAGCTATGAAAATAATGAATAGCTTTAAGTTAAAATGTTTCATTGTCTTTTGTATCTGATATTAGAGTGCGAAGTTAAGATTTATCTTCCTTTGGAATGTGCTTTTTGAATAGTTTTTTAGTACTACTACTAAATAATGAGGGTACAACACTCATATAATCAAAATACATTATCTAAAAATGGTTCAATTTATAGCCAAACAATTCTTTTCAGAGTACTATATAATCTATAAATTGCACAATCAATAAACCCTGTTACACTATGTTTAACCTATCAACCATTCTTGAACATCACGCCCGCTCAACACCCAGCAAAGAAGCTCTTATTTTTGCCGATAAACGGATAACTTTTGCCCAATTTGATGGAGCCAGCAACCAAATTGCCAATGGTTTGGCTGCTTTGGGGGTGGGGCATGGCGATAAGGTAGCACTTACTTGCCCTAACCTCCCCTATTTCCCGATGATATACTTCGGCATTCTGAAAACAGGGGCGACCGTAGTGCCTCTGAGCGTGTTGCTCAAGCGTCAGGAAATTGCTTTTCACTTGCAGGACTCAGACGCCAAAGCCTATTTTTGCTTTACAGGAACACCCGAAATGCCCATGGGGCAGGAAGGCTTTGCCGGTTTTGAAATGACAGAAACCTGTAAAGATTTTTTTATGATTACCCCGGCTTTTACTGATGCCTCTCCTATTGAAGGAACCCAAACACTGGGCATGCTCATGGCAGAACAATCGCCGGTGTTTCAAAGTTATTTTACCTCGCCAGACGATACGGCAGTAATCATCTATACATCAGGCACCACAGGCAGGCCCAAAGGCGCTGAACTGACTCATTCTAATTTGCTGCTTAATGCCATACTGAGCAAAGACCTTCAGGACTTAGGCGCTGACGATAAATCGATGCTGGTGTTACCATTGTTCCATATTTTTGGCCAGACGGTCTGCATGCTGGCAAGTATATATAAAGGAACCACCGCTGTGCTTGTACCCCGCTTTGACGCAGAAATGGTACTTACCCTTATGCAAAATGAGAAAATAACACATTTTGCCGGCGTGCCTACCATGTATTGGGGGTTACTAAGCTACCCCGACACACATAAGTTTGATATGGCCGCTATCAAGGATAATCTGAAAATCTGCATGTCGGGTGGAGCGGCTTTACCGGTACAGGTATTACATGATTTTGAGCAAAAGTTTGATGTGCCGATTCTGGAAGGATATGGTATGTCTGAAGGGTCGCCGGTTGTTACATTTAACCAGAAAGGAAGGCCACGCAAACCCGGCTCAATAGGCTGGCCGGTATGGGGCGTTGAAGTTTGTATAATGGATGAAAACGGGAATCAGCTGGGTGCAAATGAAAAAGGCGAAGTTTGCTACCGGGGCCATAACGTAATGAAAGGTTATTATAAACGCCCTGACGCCACTGCAGAATCAATAATAAATGGCTGGCTACACTCTGGCGATGTAGGTTACCGGGACGAAGAAGGCTATTACTACATTGTAGACCGTACCAAAGACATGATTATCAGAGGGGGTTATAATGTATATCCGCGTGAGGTAGAAGAACTGATGATACAGCATCCGGCTATATCAATGGTAGCAGTAATTGGTGTACCTAATAATGAATATGGCGAAGAAATAAAAGCTTGTGTGGTGCTGAAACCCGGCGCAGAGGTAACAGACAAGGAACTGATAAGCTGGACCAAAGACCGCATTGCTTCCTACAAATATCCGCGCATTATAGAATTTATGAGCAGCCTGCCCATGGGGGCCTCGGGTAAGATATTGAAGCGGGAGCTGAGAGCCAGATAAGTAAATCTAAGTGTTATATTTCAGCCACTTTAGCGAAACAACTAAAGTGGCTGAAATAAAAGATTTACTTGCTCTTATGTTATATACTTTTCTTTTTTCTTAAGAATTGGTAAGATATGCAAAGTTCGTTGGTAAATCTGCTTACGCTTACAGTATTCTGGTGCAAAAGTAAAGCGTGTGTCTCTGAAGGATTAAAAAACTTATACCGTAATCGGTTATATAGCTGAAATCTGTTTAATTCAAAACCTACCTCTACCAAACCATCAACGGACATCTTGGTATAATTAATTACATACCATTTACCATTAGGAGCTGTTAAGTCTGTAAATTTAAGGCCTGTTGAATGTCTATAACTGAGACCCATCCCGACACCACCAAATAGTTTGAATCTTGAATAGCTTATAAAGTATTTACGGTAGAGTTCTGATAGTGTAAAATTCAGAAATCCGGTCTGATAGTATTTATTTTCTACATCAGTCTTTTTTATTAAAAGCTCAGTATAAAAAATGTTAGAACCCCTTGAACGCTTCGATGAAACAGATGCACCTATGCCAAACGTTAAACTAGTTTGCAACGATTTGTCTTCAAATACCTTAGTATCTTTCTCCATTAAATTTTGATTTACCGTGTTTAAATCAAAACCCGCAATCAAATTTAATGCAACCGTATTTTTATCATCTGTTTTCTTGACATAACAGGTTGAGGTGCATCCGAGACAATCATTAAATTGCGTAAAAACATCCACCATATCTTCTATTATATATCTTACCGATTTAGTCTTTAGTTTCTTTGAACAAGCTCGAAAGAGTGTATCTAACTGATTCAGATAAACCTTATTATGAACAAAATAAGTATCCCAATTTACAGGCTGTAAAAATTTATGATCAATTAGCTCTTTGGTCTCAGATTTATTCTGATAGAAGAAGTGAGTCTTACCCTCTCTGTCAGCTAAATAAGATAGTTGATGGTCAGCTTTAACTAAAACCATCAAAGCGATAGTTGTATCTTTTTTTATAATAATCTGTGGCGTTTTTAACAATAATTCTAACTGAGATGGGGTGATGTCCAAATCAATTGTCTTAACTTCATAATACTCTTTATTATAAATACCAAAAGCTTTTAATTCATTGGTTTTATATGTTTTCTCACCGGTAGAAACACTTACAAAATTTACAGAGACAGGGTTATACTTCCAGTCAAGGTCATCTATTTTGCCTTTCAGTGTATCACTTGTACCCTTCAGTATAATGTAACCATCAACAAGTTTCTTTTGAGAAAATGCTGCATTAAAAATGAAAAAGAAAAAGATGAAAAATTTTAATTTCATATACAGGTCAATAAAATGTAAGATAATATGTGCAATGATTAATTAAAACTAAGCGAATTGTCAAAAGAGCTGTTGCGCATATAATACTAAGTAGAATTTATCCTGTTTTAGTAGATAAATAAAGATTAAAGTCACAAGGCATCTAGTGTTAGGGGGCAATATACGTAAAATCAAACAATCAATAAAGAGAAATAGTCTCCGGGCATACTCTTTTCTACAGAACCATGATAAGTATCACTAACTATGAAAGTAGAATCAAAAAATAAAAGAGGCATAATAGATTATCTCTGTTATGCCTCCTAAACTATAAGACTTAAACTATCAATATTTAAATGGTTTGCCGCCGGCCAATACTTCCTGCGTTTTCTCGTCGAAAGTAACTTTCAGACCAGTACGGTATGCCGCGTTCGACATGATAGTAGCAATTGAGTGCGAATAACCTGCTTCAATTGGGGCATGAGGGGTTTTACGGCTGCGTACACACTCCATCCAGTTTTTAATGTGCGCAAATGTAAGTGAGTCTCCACCTGTGTTGGCGCCAGCTTCAACCTTTGTGCCTTCAAGCTTAACTGTTGGTAAAAGATTGGCTTTTAAGCCCATTGCAGCGGCTTCACGCTCGCGAAGCCCTCCGGTTGGAGTAATTTCGTTGGTATCAAGGTTAATCATACCACCGTTAGAGTAGTATAATTCTTTGGTATCACCGGCTGAATTTGAGAAACGAGAAGTAAACTGCACCTGGAAGCCAGATGATTTATCGTTCAATGGGCCGTAATCAAACACTACGGTAAGTGTATCGGCGTTGGTTCTGCCGTCTTTCCATTGGTAGATACCTCCGTTGGCAACTACCGAACGAGGATGCGGCAAGCCAGAGAACCAGTGTACGGTATCAATCTGGTGGCTCATCCATTGCCCCGGAATACCAGAAGAATAAGGCCAGAATAAACGATACTCAAGATATTTACGAGGGTCAAACGGAACCATCGGACGGTTCATCAGATAACGTTTCCAGTCAACGTCAGACTCTTTCAAATCTTTAGTCAATTCAGCTCTTCTCCAACGGCCGGGTTGGTTTACGTTCCACATCAGTTCAACCATTACAATCGGGCCGAACTTGCCAGATTTGATGAAGTCTTCTGCTGCAAAATAGTTTTCACCACTACGGCGTTGCGAGCCAATCTGTACTATTTTACCTGAGGCTTTCACGGCTTTCAATACGGCGCGGTTGTCTTCCATGGTTTCGGCCAATGGTTTCTCGGTATAGGTGTCGCAACCTGCTTTTACGGCCTCAATGGTATGTAAAGCGTGCTGGAAATCAGCAGTAGAGATAAACACCGCGTCTACCATTTTAGAAGCATAAAGCTCATCATTGTTACGGAAAACTTTTACGTCGCTTCCCAATTGCTTATCTAAATAGGCTTTTCCTTCTTCACGGCGGCGGTTCCAGATGTCTGAAAGGGCAACCATTTCAAAATTCATCTGTTTTTGTAAAGCTTTGAACGGGCCAACATGTGAAGAACGGTGGCGGTCAGAGAACCCCACACAAGCTACGCGTACGCGGTCGTTTGCTCCTATGATTTTGCCATAACTCTTTGCCGAAAAACCAGTGGCTGCTGTAGCCAGAACTGATTTAATAATAAAATCTCTGCGGGTTGTCATAGTTTTATTTGGATTGAATAATACTTACTTTAACTTTTATTAAAATATGGTGAAATACTTCCGATAGTTATTTTCTATTAGGTTTATTGTAATTGAGCCCGTCGCCAAATTTAAACAGGGCATAATTGGGCTCCATGAATCCCGGAACATCTGATTTGTTTTCATCTGCTGCTTTCTGAGAAACAGGCGTTGAAAAGGGCATTTTACCCACAGGACCAAACACGCCACTAATGACATCTAAAAGGGCATCTTGTGTGGTACCAAAAGTGGCCAGAATTGTTTTTGCATTTCCTTTATCAATCTCATCAATTACCCAGGGATTGGTATAATTAATAACCACAATGGTTGGTTTGGCGTTGATAAGCGCATTTACATGGGCCACATTGATTTTGTTTTTTGATAAACTCAAATCTATTGGTTTGCCTTGAGAGCTAAACAATCCCCCACCGGTAGGAATCAGCCATACCAGGTTAACATCTGCGTCGTCCTTGTTTGTTACAAACTCAATGTTCCATTTATTATCCTTAGGAACACTTACAGAAACAGGATTGGGCGCCTGCGTATTAGGGGCGCCTCCCCTTTCATAGTACGTTTCAAAATAGACTTTTTTCTTTTGTGTTAACGGCAGCAATTGGGCATCGTTTCTCAATAAAACAATTGATTTTCTGAAAGCAATATCCGCCTTTTTCTGAAATTCTGCATTGCCGACAGTTTTTACTGCTACATCCACATCAACAAAAGGGTTTTCGAACAAGCCCAATTCAAACTTTTCTTTCAGGAGCCTTGTAATAGATTCGTTTATTCTGGCTTCAGAAACCAATCCCTGCTTAACAGTTTCCAGTAAAAGAGCCGGGTCTGCACCACCAGAGAACAAATCTACACCTGCATCTAATGCCTTTTGGTAACGCTGCACAATTGTCAGGCTTTCGACGCCCCAGGGCATCATATCAATAGGGCCTGTGTCAGAATTGATGATACCATTAAAGCCTAGTTTTTTACGCAATAAATCCTGAATTACTGCTTTATTGTATGAGAAACCCACCTCTTCCATATTTTTATCTTTCGGAGCCGAATAATAAGGCATGATAGATGAGGTACCCGCTTTAATGGCAGCTATAAAAGGCTTTACATGATAATCGAACATACCTCCAGGATAATGCGCATATTTGCCCCAGTCAAAATGGGAATCCTGCCCACCTACCTGCGGACCACCCCCGGGGAAGTGCTTCGTAGTCATTGCCACCGAATTCCTGTTTAACTTCGGTCCTTGAAAACCCAGTACAATTTCACGAATCATATTGGAAGCTAAATCGGCATCTTCGCCAAAGGTACCTTCAATGCGTTGCCATCGGGGCTCGGTTGCCAAATCGGCCATATACATATAGCCTTTTCTTAATCCTACCGACGACCACTCTTTTGCTGCTATTTCAGCAAATTCACGTGTCAACTTCAGGTCTCTCATGGCTGCCATGCCTAGTTCGCCGGGCCATCTTGAAAAAACCGTTGTTCCTACGCTCAAACCAATGGCCGCATCAACGGTGATATGATTTCGCGGATTTGAAGCAACGATTGCCGGAATACCAAGACGCGAACTTTCGCACAAAGCCTGCAGATTGTTAGACCATTCGGCTAAAATCTTTGCATTGGTATTAGCTCTCAGAATAAAATGACGCAGGTTATATACCATTACCCCTTTTGTTGTACCCGCTGCCGACATCATAGGTACGGGCAATGGTTTGCGGGTAAACATATTAATGGGCTGCATCAGGTCTTCTTCATTAAAGCCTGAGGAAATTTCGCCTCTCGGCGCATTGGCCTGAAACGAATTATCTCCTGCCAGCCGGGTAGTGCTGATTAGCATAAAGCCAATCTTCTCCTTAAGCGTCATTTGAGCCAAAAGGTCTTTTACTCTAACATCAACAGGTAGCCGCCAGTCTTCATATTTATCTAGCTTGTTATTCTTGTTGAGGTCTTTAAACTCAAGATTACCTTCTTTCAGAATTTTAACCGAACGGTAACCCAGATCGGCCTGTTTAACCTTTTGGGCGAAGGAGTCAGCTCCTGCGCCCATAAACATCAGAATAATTAAGTATGTTAATCTCATGTTTTTATTCAGGTTATTATTTTAATTCTCTAATCTTCAGATTCTTAAACGACACATTATTGCCGTGGTCCTGCAACAGAATGTTGCCTTTATCACCTGCTCCAAAGTTATTATACTTGGCATATTTACTTCGGGCTACTAAAGCATTGTAAATATTACTTTTTCTTTCGTACTCCAATACTTTGAAGCCATTCAGCCAGTGCTGAACAATGTTGTTAGGGTACACCACCAGACGTGCCTGATTCCAGTCGCCGATTTTACGTTGGAAACGTCTGTCTAACTTATAAGATGGTATCAAATCATACAAACTTGCCAGTGTTCGGTTACCTACTACACCCATTTTGGCATCCGGGTGGCGCTCATCATCTAATACCTGATACTCAAGGCCAATGCCCGATTTACCGCCTGAATCAAAGGCTTCATTTACAAAGTATTTCAAGCCGGAGTTTGCCCCTTCTGTCAGTTTAAACTCAAAGGTCAGTTCAAAAGCGCCAAACTGTTCGTCTGTTACAATATCATTGCCGGTTTCTGAGCCGTCAGATGGGCTTACGTTAATGGTGCCATCTATTACGGCCCAGTGCTTATCGGGCATTTTGGTTTGGTGTACCCCTCTCCAACCGGTAAAGTCTTTGCCGTTGAAAAGCAACTTGAATCCCTGGGCTTTTTCTTGCGGCGACAGGTTATTTAACAACAGATTTACTACCGGCGTATTGTCTGTCGGGCTGGGTTTCAGGTTTTCAGTCTGGATTCTGATATTTCTCCAGCGAATCTGCTTGCCCGGTTTATCATCCTTGCCAATAGCATGTACTTGCAGCGCGATAAAGCCTTTAGGGGTTAGGTCGTCTACCAGATAAGCCACCGGCACACCATTTACCCAGGTACGAATAATGTTTCCGATAGCCTCTATGCGGTATTTGTTCCACTCGCCTTTTTTAAATGCTTTTTTGCTTTCAGGGTTTGCATTGGGGATGTAGAGCCAGTCGCGGCGGGCTTCGTCGTATATACCACCAGACCATGCACGGTCTGAAGGGTCAACTTCCATCTGATAGCCATGCACACGGCCATCTTTGTAGTCGGGTTTTGATAAACTACGGAACTGTATACCCGAGTTCATAGAGTTATCTACCTTCAATTCTAATTCCAGAATGAAATCGCCGTAGTCTTGCCCGGTTGCCAGAAAAGAATTGGGGGTGTCTGCCACCGTAGTACCAACAATTTCGCCGTTTTCTATGGTATATCTGGCCTTGCCATTGAGTTGTTTCCAGCCCTTCAGATCTTTGCCGTTAAACAGGCTTGTCCATTTCTGTGCAGTTGCTGAAAACAGAAACGAATGCACAAGTAAGAATCCAATAATTACTTTTTTCATTTAATAAAATAGAGTTGAATAATTTCTATCAAAATTAAGTGCTAAGTATCAATCTGTCTAATATCTATTTAGCGAAAAATTCATAAAATTTGACAAACATTCAACCTTTATAGGTCAAAATTTCACATTTATTGTCTCCAGATACTTTTTGCTGGTTTGCCCGCTTTCTAAAGCAGTGCGGCCTTTCACAGGTACAGAGTCTAATTCAATTATATTCCAGCCCTTAAATTTAATCTTCTCTAAGGCTTTAAAGATAGCCGGAAAATCAACACGCCCCTGCCCTAATTCTACAAATTGGTAGCCCGATTTGCTCTCTACAGGTTTGGTGTCTTTTATGTGTGTGGCATGCAAAATGTGTTTATATTTAATTACAGCCTCGGCTGGGTTTCCTCCTCCTTGTGTATAATGTGCTACATCCAGTTCCAGCTTAATATATTTAGTGTCCATTTTTGTAGCTATAATTTCTACTTCTTCTGGTGTTTCACCCAATTGGTTCATGTGGTTGTGCCATGCTGGCTGTACGCCCGTTTCCTGCAATACCACTTTGGCTACCTCCGACATATTTTTGGCATATTTAATCAACTCTTCAGTTGTGGGTACTCTGTCTTTCGGACGAGAATTGTTGGTTATCTGTAGCGATTTCCCGCCTAATGCCTTTACAAACCGGGCATGGTTAAGATGGGTCTCTATATCTTTCGAAATATCATCCTGTATTCCCACATTTCCGCTTGAGAACATGGCCAGTGTCAGGCCATTCTGGTCTAGCAGGTCTTTAAGGTCTTGGGGTTTGTCTTTAAAAGGAGCGTAGCTGTTGGCTCTCAGTTGTATACCCTTAAAACCTAAAGCGGCAATATCTTTGATAGCTACGAGGTCGTTGCCGTTCCAGGTAATTGCTGAATAGGCCATTTTATGCTTGCCTTTTGCCGCCAGGCTGTCAAATGAAATAAGTGAAGATGCTGTGAGTAATGATGCCTGAGTCAGGAAATCTCTACGGTTCATGGTTTATAGGGTTAAATATGTAAAACTTTAATTTATAAAAATAGCAATAAAAAGTCAATCAGGAACCTATCGGCCACCATAATTTTGCAATTGCTTTATAATGTATGGGATTCAGATACAACAAAATCACTTAAAAGAACAAAGTCGCCACATTTGTTTATGCGTGGTTATGCGCATAAAAATAAAAAAAGGCACCCTATGCTTCGGCAAAAGTTCAGGGTGCCTTTAGATAAAACCGATTCTACTCATAGCTTACTTGTCTGAACCATGACAAGCCGGGTACCGCCAAGCAAAACAAGGTTTTAGATTTATGAGCATTATCAGTGATAGCCCGGTGTGCCACAAGGAGCCCAGTCGTAGTATTCGGTATAGTAGGTAGAGCCGGTAGCTGGGTCGGTATAGCTTTTAGTAGTTATTTTTGTGCAGCCACCGCCTGGGTGCCCGGGGCTAGCCGGTGTGGGAGGCGTTGACGACCCGCCAGAACAATCGTGGCAACCATAGGTAATGGCATTGTAATCTTCCCACCAGTCTCCACCAACTACACCTTTCATTTGCTCTTTTGAAAGCAAATTGTCTGCAAATTTTAACATTAATTTTTTCATTTTTGTACTGTTTAAACGGTTGAAAATTAATTTATGTGATCTGATCAAATCCTTTAGAAAAGAAACCCACTTAAACACAGCCGGGCCATCGGCTCAGATGCTTAACTGAAAATATCAACCTCTACATCAGTAGAACTAATGATGGGTTTATACTTCATTTCAAATACTTTTTTGAGTTTCAGCTCAATTACCGGCATGGTATCTTTTGCTATATTGCCTGCTAAGCCCAGGCCTTTAGCCTGAACACGGGCGCCATTGCCGGGCTGGTCCATTTTTTTGTCTAACGGATACACCAACATTGGCACACCTGACTGAACACACTCTTTAATGCTGCCCATTCCTCCATGGGTTATCATGGCATCGGCATATTTTAAAAAATCCAGCTGCGGCACAAAAGGCAATATTTTTACATTTTCAAGTGCTGGCGGACTAGTTCTGATACCTACCAGAGAAATCATGAAAAACCATTGCGGGTACTTTTTGCCTATCATGAATAAACTGTTTAAAAATGTTGCAATGTGTTTAATCTCACTTTGCCCGATTGTGCCAAATGAAACATAAATTACTCTGGTACTACTCTGTTTTTTTAAATCAATAACCTGCTGGCGTAATGCCATATAGTGGTCTGAAATAGCCCTTGATTCGTCTCTTTTAACCGGCAGATTTACGTAGTATTCATTACTGAAAGTGCGTTTGTGCGCAAATTCTAAATGCTGAAGACCCAGTATCACTCTTGGAATTTCGCTGACACTGTTAAACAGGCCGTTCTTTTTATCTATTAATTTCAGGGTGCCCGTTTCTCTGGCCCAGTTGTATAAAAACCTGTTCCGGTCTTTTCTCAGGTATGCTGCTGCTTTTATAAACGCCTGTGCTCTTCTTCTGAACAAGTGGCTGGCCCACAACACTTCACAATAACATCTTGAAAACACAGACCCGGATGGTATAAACGATGAGTTCAGCGGAGGAATACCGGCCGACTTCTGAGTAGATAGTTTTGTGTTGAGTATGGCAATATTTGGGGTAACCGGCGACAGGTAAAAATAAAGATACGTTAGATGGGCATCTATAAATGTAGCATAAGGCTGATACTTTTCTATAAAGCTTAATGCAGATTTTATACTTGATTGCCAGGCATTAAAGCGAATTTCTGCATTTTCTTTAGAGAAGATTGACTTCAGTAAAATTCCTGCAAAGGCTCTGACTGTTTTAACCGGATGTTCTACAGAATAGCTTATTTCCTGAAACTGAAAGCCCTGTTTTTGAACCAGGTCTTTCTGGGGCGCCAATCCGGCGTAAACCACATTATACCCCTTGTTTTGCCAGGCTTGCGCATAACTAAAGCTGTTGGTATAATGGCTGGGATACGGCAACATTATAAAAACTACGTTTCTCATTCAGTCACAACATTAAGTCTAAAAATAAAGTATTGAAATCTATCGCTGTCGTGTGCTAGGCAGGTTTATTTTGCCTTTGTGCAGTCAAAAGTTTCAGGTCTTTCAGGGTGTACATTTCAGGCACCAGGTAGTTATCAAAAAAAAGCGTTGGTGTTGTTTTTACCCGGTTTATTTCGCACCACACATTTTGTCTTTCCAGGTACATACGTGCCTTTTCAGTTTTTGATGCTGATAGAGACCGTCCGAAGTCAACGGGGTCGGTATTATCTTTTTCATACCAGCTTTTAATAGCTTCCATTTGCCCGTTAGCCGGTAAGTGCAAAACATAAAGCGCTAAATGCTGTTGTTCGGGGCTTTGAAAAGAGGTTAAAAATATAATCCTGAAATTAATGTCTGCTGAGCTGCGAGCTATTTTTTCTAACTCAAGAAACTTACTACCGCAGGCTTTGCAGAAAAGATTTGCTACAAGCGTAACCGTATGTACGGCATCCGGATTGCCCAAATGAATGGCTCCGATATCTTCCGGCATTTCTGCTATTCTGGGTTGCTGGTGAAGTAAAACCCTGAAAATTTCAGAGTTTCTTTTAAAAATGCTTAATTCAGCTGCCAATTTACCGCCCCGCGTGGCATTTATTAATATAGGCTTAACAACTAACCATACAAGCAAAACAGACCCAAAGCCAGAAAAAATGGCAGACAAACCCTTTACACTTACATGAATTAATGCCTGGTGGTTCATTGATAAAACCAGCAGAAACTCTATCAATAGTAAAGCCTGGGTAATCAGGCAAAGAGTACACCACTGCCTGATTACCCGCCATTGGGTATAGATTGACCAGAAGGTAAAAGGTAAGGCTACTACGGTGAGCATCTGGAGATATGGTAAACTTTCTGAAATATGCTTTGTAATAGCTATCGTAAAAAGCCCCCCTGCAAAATACAGCAGGCCAACCTCAGACCAGGTGAAAACCCTGAAGATTGTGGCAGATGGAGAAAAAATAACCGAGGCGCAATCTGACTTTTGGTTAATATGGCAAATTTTATTCAGAAACGCACTTACCTTTCCATATTGATTAATGACTAGCAAAACACTTACGAATGTTCCTGCTGTTTTAGTAAAGGTGTATGCATAAAAAAGCCAGGGCAGGCTACCTTCAAAGCTGGCAATGCCTGTTACCAGTACCAAAAGCGCAAGAATAACTATGGTAGGTATACGTAAGGTATTAAGTAAAGACACCCGGCGTTTTAATCTGTAATCTTTCTCGCCTGAATTCTCATCAGGCTCGGCAATCAGCACATAGCCAGACCAGACCCGGTAAAACTCTTCAGGTGTCTGGTTATAAAATCCCTTGGCCGGGTTGTAAAGAGATATGCTATTACTATTCTGCGAAATAACCAGAACAAAATACCCGTTATTGACGGTGGTGTGCGCAATAAACGGATTTTCTATTTCAGCCAATTGCTGCCTGCTTAGCCTGAAAACGCCATTTTCAACATTAAATTCGCTAAGGGCATCGCTTAAACTTCCGATTCCAGGATACCCCGGATGGCTCCTTAGTGTTTCGGTCAGGGTAGCATTTGTCACAGAAACATTTATCACTCTTAGCAATTCAGACAGTACTGCAATTGTATTGTCTTGGGAGGTACCAAACATTGGTCTCTTAATCACGGCAAAAATTTAGTGAATTATAAAAAAGTACAGTTTACAATTGGATATGTACAAATATAACAATTGTTGATATATAATTTTAAGAAGTTACAGGTTTTATTTTGCAGGATAAAACCTGTAACATTTGTCTTAAAATTTAAATAAAAAGCTCTCCAAGAGAAGAGCTTTTTGATATTCTACTATGATGAAACAAAACTAATTAGTATCCCGGGTTTTGCGCAAAAGCCCCTTTGGTTGACCTGTCTATCTGGGTCTGAGGAATTGGGCGCAAATAGTGTTTGTCTGCAACATTTGGAGCAGCCTGAGGGTTATATTTTTTCACTCTGTCTACCAATAATCCCCAACGCTTCAGGTCTAGCCAGCGCATTTGTTCTCCGGCCAGCTCTCTTGCTCTTTCCTCTATAATCAATTCAAAGTTCATTTGGGCGTCGGTAATCAACATGGCGTCTTTTTTGCCCGGCCATCCGGCTCTGTAACGCACCGCATTCATTGCTTTGGTGGCTTCTGATATATTGCCAGACTGCAACTGAGCCTCGGCCAGCATTAGGTAAACATCAGCCAGACGGAACACGAAGAAATCGCGGCTACCTGCTTCATAAGTCAAATCAGGGCGTTTGGTATCAAAGAATTTCATCAGAGTCGGAAACAAGGCTTCGTTATAAGCGCTTGGTACCAATACCTGATATTTCTTCTTGGCGCGGTCTGCCTTACTCATTTCATAGCCCGGAATAAAGATGGCGGTGTCGCCGGCTGCAAATGTCAATTTTGATTTAGAGTCGTCAAAAGATGCATTCAGGTTAGTACCCGGGTTATTGCTCAACCAGGTATCTCTGAAAGTCTTCTTATAACGAGAATCATTGGTTCTGTCTGCAAAAACGGTATTTAAGAAATACGAAGTCGGACGTAGACGCTTGAACGGCCGGCCGTAGAAAACGTCACGTTTCATACCCGGCTGTACGTCATACTGCATACCAAACAAAAGGTGCAGGTTATTACCGCCATTTACGGCACCGGTGTTGTTGGTAAGGTTTGTCAATGGGTCTGATGTATACTGCACTGCAAATACAACTTCAGAGTTAACCTGGTTGTTTTCGTCATGTACCTGAGCAAAATCATCCAACAATTTAAAGGTGTAATTGTTAATAACACCGCTACACAACTGTGCTGCTTTGGTGAAATCATCGGCAGCCTTCTGGGCTGAGTAAGCCTTAACCAGATATACTTTAGCCAGAAGCGTTTCAGCGGCAGGCTTAGTGGCACGGCCGTAGTCGGTTGACTGCGACTTTGCTTCAAGATTAGGTATTGCCTCGGTTAGGTCTTTGATAATGGCATTAAACATTTCTGCATCCGTAGCTCTTTTGGTATCCTTAGTTGGCACAAGGGTTTCTGTGAGGCGTAAATCTACCCCACCAAATTGCTGATGCAACAAATAGTAGTAGTGGGCTCTCAGAAATTTTGCTTCTGCCACTCTTTGCTTAAGAACGGCCTCCGAAAGCGTAACTTTGGGTGCTCTTTCTATAATGGCATTACAGGTGTTAACTCCTCTGTATAGCTCGTCCCAAAGTGCCGCAAGCAAGTCGCCGGATGCTGAGCCTACCCCACCCTGCAACTGGGTATCATAAAAATGGAAACCCTTAAAGCTACCATCAGCGCCGGTGGCATAGATATCAGTACCGTATTCGGTAATGGTAAGGCCGGGTTGCGTACCATAGTAGTTTCTCAATGAAGAATAAGCAGATTTAACAGCATCTTCAAAGCCTTTGGGGGTATTCATATAGTCGTTACCAATACCAGAAACTACCTTTTCAACCAGTAAATCTTCACAAGACTGAGAGGCAAGCATTACAGACATCATGCCTAATATCTTGATTGGTTTTAATATATTTCTTAATTTCATGTTATTTAAATTTTAAAATTCCTGAATAATTGTTTTCGACTTAGAATCTGACATTCAGACCAAAAGTTGTAACCGTAGTGGCAGGTGTAACACCAGAGCCCACATTAGTAGTACCGTTACCAGATGATGTAATGGTGGCTTCAGGATCTATGCCATTATATTTGGTACGGTATTTTGACCAGATTTTAGGTTGCTGAATACTTGAGAATAATCTAAGTGACTCCATACCCAGTTTTTTGGCAATTTTAGGTGAAAAGGTATATCCGAAATTAATATTTCTTAGTTTCACGAAGGTGCCATCAAAGTAAATAAGGGTGGTGTTATTAACCGGGAACTCCTGTGTGCTCTTTGGTCTCGGAAATTCATTGGTAGGGTTGTTGGGTGTCCAATAATCTACTTTAATTTGCTGGTAGCGACCTGCCAATGCGTTGTTATTCTGATGGAAACCACTCACAATCATATTGCCGAAACGACCAAACAAGAACGCCGACAAGTCAAAACCTTTAAATTCGAAACGAGTAGTGAACCCGGCACTGAAATCTGGAATATCAGAACCCAAAAGCACGCGGTCGTCAGCATTGATTTTACCATCATTATTGGTATCCTGTACTTTAATTTGGCCAACCTCGCTGCCATATGATTTGGCAAGGCTTTCTTCACCGGTTTGCCAGATGCCTATTTTTTTCAGGTCAAAGTATGAATTCAGCGGCTGGCCAATAAACCAGCGGTTACCGAGGTCATCTACTTTTCCGTTATAAAGAGATACGATTTCCTCCTTGTTTTTGGTAAACGTAAAGTCGGTAGACCACTTAAATCCGTTTGAAGAGTTGATGTTTATGGTAGTGAAACCCAGCTCAATACCTTTGTTACGTGTATGGCCTACGTTTCTTGTTACTGCACTAAAGCCTATTGAGCCTGGTAGCTGGTCAGACAATAACAAATCGGTAGTGTTGGTTTCATATAATTCTAATGACCCTTGTACTCTGCCACGAAGCAAGCTGAAATCCAAGCCTATATTGGCTGTAGATGATGACTCCCATTTCAAATCAGGGTTACCAATTGTGTTAGGTCTGTAACCAAAGGCTGCCACAGTACCCCAGGCGTATGCCGTTCTTGACAACAAGCCCTGTGTCTGATATGGTGCTACCCCCTGGTTACCCACCACACCCCAACCTACTCTCAACTTCAGTAAGTCTAACCAGGTAATCTGTTTCATGAATGGCTCGTTGCTTATGTTCCAGCCAAGAGCAACTCCAGGGAAATTACCATATTTGGTATTGGCACCAAAACGGCTTGAACCGTCTCGGCGTAAAGTAGCTGTCAATAAATATTTATCATTGAAGTCATAATTTACACGAGCCATATATGAGTTAATAGTCCATTGTGTTAAATTACTACCTACCCCCAAAACAGAACTGGCATTACCTAAATTATAAAACTGTTGCGTTTCGGCCGGTACGCCTTGCACTTCTGTTCGGTACGTCTGAAAATCGTCTTTCTGAATTGAGTGAACCAATGTTATACCAACATTGTGCTTGGCTTTATAGGTTTTGTTGTAGCTCAGAATGTTCTCGAGTGTCCAGTTGAAACCAATGTTATTTTGCGTTGTTGCCTGAGGGTCTCCCATTTTACGGGCATTGGTGGCAGCGCCGATAAATCTACCCCATCTTGAGATTGTGAAGTCGGGGCCGAAGTTTACACGATACTTTAAGCCCTCAATAATTTTAACTTCTGCATAAAGGCTGTTGAACAGGCGGTATTTCCTGGTTTGATCTATTTGTGCGCCGGGTACAATTTCAGCCAGGGGGTTGGTTAACAAGGCATCGTTGGTTGGCGAGAAAATGATATTTCCTTTGTCGTCATAAGGTGAAGCCAAGGGGTTCTGCTGAATTGTGAACGAGTAAGGGTTCAGGTTTTCACCATTTCTTATGCTATACATCGTGTAAGACGAAATACCCACTTTCAGGCGGTCGTTAATACTATGGTCAAGATTTACCCGCAGAGACATACGGGTGTAATCAAGCCCGTCTGAAATTCCTTTATCCTGAAAATAACCTCCTGAAATGAAAAACTGGGTTCTTTCACTTCCTCCCTGTATACCTATCGAGTGATTTTGCATAACACCGTTGTGCAGAATCAAATCCTGCCAGTCTGTATTGGTTCCGTTAGCAATACCTTTGGCCACGGCCGGGTCACCCCCAAGAACTGCAACTTTGGCATCTGCGGCGGCGTCGCCCACACCGGTTGGTACAGGGTTGCCGTTAGCATCTTTATACAGGTTAGTGGCACGATACGCCTCACGGACATATTCAAGAAACTCAGGGCCACTAAACAGCTTAATCTTGTCTAAAGGGGTAGATACGCCGCCGTAAGTATCAAAACTTACAGTGGTTTTTCCTTTTACTGCACCTCTTTTGGTAGTAACCAATACCACACCGTTGGCGCCACGCGCCCCGTAAATGGCGGTAGCAGTAGCGTCTTTCAGTACTTCCATAGACTGAACATCGCTAGGGTTAAGGTCTTCATAGCCGGCAGAAAGCGGAATACCATCTACTACATAAAGAGGGTCGTTACCGGCATTGAACGAACGACGGCCACGGATAAGGATTTTTGGCACTGAGCCTGGTTTAGAGCCAGACTGCGAAACATCAACCCCTGCCACACGGCCCTGCATGGCCTGGCCTAAGCTGGTGATGGGCATTTCCTGAATCTGCTTGGCACTTACCTGCGAGATAGCGCCCGTGGTCTGGCTTTTTTTCTGAGAACCATAACCAACCACAATTACTTCGCTCAAGGCCGCGGCATCTTCTTCTAAAGTAACATTTAATGTGGTTTTGCCACTTACATTGATTTCTAATGCTTTGTAACCAATGTAGCTAAATACCAGAACGGCATTGTTAGCAGCCTGCACCGTAAACTTACCATCAGAATCAGTAATTGAACCTTGCGTAGTACCTTTTACTGTAACACTAACACCCGGGAGGGCCATACCGCCTGCATCAGATACTTTTCCTGACACACTCCGGCCTTGGGCATGTACATACTGTATGCTAAGGCATATAGTAAATACCAGCAACATTTTTTGTAGTAATTGTTTCATACAAAATTTATAAGGTTAATATAAAATTAGGCTTCCGCTAAAAATATGAAAATTTATTATTGGAATAGTTACAAAACTACAAATCAGTATAGGCTTTTACCACTAAAATTTAGTCATTTTCTAATATTTTTTTGACCTTTAATGCAAACATTTAAGCCATGGAACATCAGGTTAACAGATTTTGATACTATATTTACATGTTTTTTAAAAATTGCTATAAAAAGACTTAGAGCGTAGACTGAACCGGCATTAATAGCGACCAAATAATGAAGCCCCAATTACTGAAAATATCTAATCCTGCTGACTATTCTTTTAATCTGTATGTGCAGGAGTGTCCGTTCTTTCCAACCCCCTGGCACTATCATCCCGAATACGAAATCGTATTGATTCTTGAAAGCACCGGCAAGAAATTTATAGGCAGCAGTATCACTGACTACGGCCCCGGAGACCTGTGCATGATTGGCTCGTACCTGCCGCACTATTACAGAAATGATGATGAGTTTTATGCCAAAAACTCCGGCCTGAAGGCGAGGTCGCTGGTGATTCATTTTCTGGAAGATTTTCTTGGCGAAAAGTTTCTGGAGATACCCGAAAGCCAGGCCATAAAGGCATTGCTTGAGCGCTCTAAAAGAGGGCTAACATTTGGGGCTAAAACTGTTCAGAAGGTAGAACCCAGGTTCAAGAATCTGCCGAATCTGAGTGGTATGAGCCGCCTGCTGGAAATGATTGCCATACTGATTATTCTGAGCGAGAGTGAAGACAAACAGGATTTAACAACAAACCCGATATCGCTTAGAAATGAAGTAGATTCGGCCAGAATGAACAAGGTATTTGAATATGTAATGCTGAAATACCAGGAAGAGATTCAATTGAGTGACGTAGCTGAACTGGCCAACATGAGCGAGTCTGCCTTCAGCAGATATTTTAAGAAAAGAACCAGACGTACGTTCTCTCAGTTTCTTGCCGAAATACGCATTGAACATGCCTGCAAATTATTGATGGCCGACAAAATGAGTGTGGCCGAAATATCTTTTGAAAGCGGGTTTAACAACTTGTCTAACTTTAACAGGCAGTTTAAAGCTATAAAGAAGATAACACCGCTCAACTACCGCACCAAGTTTCTGGAGTAGCCTAGTGCCTGGGGCAGTCGCATTGGTTTTTGCTTTTAAACAAGCCCCACATAAAACCCTTTTTCTTTTTGTAGCGTCCACTTTTCTTTCTGCGGCCTTTGCCGAGTTCTTCTTTTACGTTCGCTGTGCTTGGGGTGGCTGCACTAGCGGCTTGCGAAAACTCAGGAATTACGGTTAAAACCCCGGCAATAAATAGTATTATCAGTTTTTTCATTGATTGAGTCTGTTTCAATTGGAACGAACCGATTCCGACAAAATTACACTACCATTACACTTTCAACAGAAAAAGCCAGCGGGCTATCGGCAAAAAGTGCTTTTGTATGGGCCCATACGGTTTTAAAGAGCGCCGTCTGCCTGTAATTATTCAGGGCTTCTTCACACTCCCAATGGCTGTGGGTCATAAAAATGTTAGGCTGGTTCAGGTCTTGCATCAGTTCAAGATAACTACACCCGGGCATTGCTCTAATCTGCTCTTTTGAGCCATTGAAAATATGCAGGAACTCCGGCACTTTTTCTTCCTGGAAAGTCATTCTTACGTATCTTACAAGCATTGGGTAGTTTTTCACAAAAATATAAAAATTAAACACTTCTGCTTGTCAATCAGCCTATATTCTGTAATAATAAACGCCAGTGATAGTACTTTTTTACTAAGCAGAGTAATGTTTATACCAGGTAACATTAATTTTTAAAATGTTTTGCGATTTTCTGATATTATTGGGTTAAAATTAACTGTTTTTGCAATTTGCAAGGTTCGTTAACGTATTGGTATAAAATAGCCGAAAGAATATTTTTACTCTACATACGTTTTCTGGATAGCAATACCGCAAAAACTTTAAACCTGATTTTATTAACCTATGAAAAACGCCATTCAGACCCAGCTCATTTTCTTTGTGCTTGCTTTTTTAACCTTGAACGCTTTCAGCCAGGGGCCAAAAGTATTGATAGTAACGGCACATCCGGACGACGAAACCATGTTTCCGGTTACGGTTTTCAAAATAACCCATGAAATGAAAGGCACCGCCGACCTGGCATTGATAACCGATGGCTCAGGTGGTTATAACGGGCTGGTTGCATCGAGCTATTATGGCAAAAACATGACCGACTCGGCAACCGGACGCACCTACCTGCCGCTCATCCGGAAAAAAGAACTTATGTGTTCAGGCGAGGTGATGGGCATCCGGAATTTTTATTTCTTCGACCAGATTGATGATTTTTATCAACTGAACCCCGAACCGTTTTTATCGGGCGAGCGCTGGGAGATAGCATTTATTGAAAGAAAACTGGATAAGATTCTGGAACAGGGCCAGTACGATTACATTTTTTGTCTGGTTCCTGATGCGGGCCAGCATGCACACCACAAATCGGCCACAATTATGGCATTGCGTGCAGCCCAACGCATGAAAGGCGGAAAAAAACCGATTGTTCTGGGTGGCCTGGCAACCACGCGTGACTACACGTTTAAGTTCAGCGGCTTAGATAATTATCCTGAAACAAAGATTCTGGAATCGGCGCCGGTGTTTTATTTTGACAGGGCATACGGCTTTGGTGAAAACAACAAACACAGCTACATGATAGTGGCCGATTGGGTGAAAGCCTGCCATAAGTCGCAAAGCGGAGACATGAACTCGGCCATGCATAAGGGCGAACTGGAAACTTTCTGGTATTTTGCCATTAATAGTGAGCAGAATTTAGAGAAGACCCGCCTGTTTTTTGACCAGCTGAAGAGCAGTGGTTTCCCTACTAAATAAACCAGCTCTATGTTCAGAAAATCAGATTCCTAAATTAAGTGTGTGTTTTACATTTTTAAAAAAATTTAAAAATTAGTTTTTTTGAACAACAAAAAAATACTTTGGTAATAAGAAAAGCCTTAAATTTGCCGAATCTTACTACATGCTATTGCCTCTAATAACAAAACTACATTATAATGGAACAGCAGATTATAACGAATGAACCTATTGCTTACGAGAAGATTCCTACCAAGATTTTTAAAGACTCAAAAGATGCCTCAAAAGCAGTTGCTCAGGAAATTGCTGATTTGATTCGCGAAAAACAAAAACAAGGGAAACCATGTATACTAGGCCTGGCTACGGGTTCATCGCCCAAATCAGTTTACGCAGAGCTGGTACGCATGCACAATGAAGAAGGCCTCAGTTTTAAAAACGTGGTTTCTTTCAACCTTGATGAGTATTACCCAATGGAGCCTGACTCGCTGCAAAGTTATGTTTTGTTTATGAAGGAGCAGCTTTTTGACAGGGTAGATATGCCAAAGGAAAACTATTTTATTCCGGACGGCACCATTCCTGCCAACAGGATAAAAGAATTCTGCGAAGAGTATGAAAGAAAAATAGATGCCATGGGCGGCCTTGACTTTCAGTTGCTGGGTATTGGCGCCAATGGGCATATTGGTTTCAACGAGCCCGGCTCGCTGGTTAATTCAAGAACCCGACTGATGATGCTTGACCACTCTACACGCGTAGCGGCAGCTTCTGACTTCGGTGGCAGTCTGGTGAATGTTCCTAAAAAAGCCATTACGCTGGGTGTTTCAAAAATACTAAATGCCAAAAGAGTAGTTTTGCTGGCATGGGGCGAAAGAAAAGCTCCGGTAATAGCCGAGGCGGTAGAAGGACGCGTAACAGAGTCGGTTCCGGCTTCTTATTTACAAACGCATGCCAACACGCTTTTTGTAATTGACGAAAGAGCGGCTTCTGACCTTACCCGCATGAAAACCCCTTGGTTGGTTGAAGACGTGGAGTGGACCAGCAAAATGGTGAAAAAGGCGGTCACAACGCTTTCACTTTCTTTGAGCAAGCCTATCCTGAAGCTAACCAATAAGGACTATAACGACAACGGTTTGAGCGACCTGTTGGCGCGTCACGGGCAGGCTTATGAGATCAACATTGATGTTTTCAATCAATTACAACATACTATTTCTGGCTGGCCGGGTGGCAAACCTAATGCCGACGACACCAACCGCCCAGAAAGAGCATTGCCTGCAAAAAAACGTGTAATTATTTTCAGCCCTCACCCGGATGACGATATTATTTCAATGGGTGGTACTTTCCAACGTCTGGTTGACCAGGGACACGATGTACACGTGGGGTATCAGACATCGGGCAACATTGCGGTAGCAGATGATGAAGCCATTCGTTTCATTGATTTCGTGGTAGATTTCAACCACAAATTCGGTATTGAAAACAAAGAGACCCGGGCTCTTTTCAGTGAAGCCAAAGAGTTTTTGAAAAACAAAAAAGGCAGCGATATCGACAGCCCGGCTGTAAGATACGTAAAAGGTCTGATTCGCCGCGGAGAGGCCAAAGCTACCTGCCGATTTGTAGGTATACCTGAAGAAAACGTCCATTTTCTTGATATGCCTTTCTATGAAACCGGCCGAATAGAGAAAAAACCATTAGGGCCGGACGATGTAAAGGTGGTGGCCGATTTGATAGAAGAAATAAAACCGCATCAGATATATGCCGCCGGCGACCTGGCCGACCCACATGGCACACACAAAGTTTGTCTGGATGCTATCTTTGCTGCCATTGAAAACATCAAGCATAAAAACTTTATGAAAGACTGCTGGTTGTGGCTGTATCGTGGTGCATGGGCAGAGTGGGATATCCACGAAATTGAAATGGCCGTACCTATGTCGCCAGACCAGGTGTTGCAGAAACGTATGGGTATCTTTAAGCACCAGTCTCAGAAAGACGGCGTGGTGTTTCAGGGTAGCGATGCGCGCGAGTTCTGGCAACGTGCTGAAGAGCGTAACAGAGGTACTGCAGGTTTGTATAACAAGCTCGGCCTGGCAGAATATGAGGCTATGGAAGCTTTTGTACGTTGGAAGTTCTGATAAATTCAACCAGATCTATAAACAAAAAAGCGGTTTGAGTTATCAAACCGCTTTTTTGTTGCCTTATGTTCAATAAAACCTTAAATAGTTTTTACCTCAAACTTAAATTTATCTTTACCGGGTATGCACTTACCATCTTTGTTGGTGCAGGTCTGGCTTTCTATTTTGCCTTCAATTACCGGATTCGCCTTTGTGATTTTCACTTTCTGAATAAATTTGGCTTCATGCTCAAAGTAATGTACTTTGCCTCCCCATATATCGTCATACTTTTCTTTTGGTTTTACTGGCACCAGCTTGCCTACTAATGCGTAAGTGTCATTTTTGGTAAAATTGGCAGTGGTGGGCAGTGGGCCTTCTACTTTCAGTTCAGACGAATACATATACCAGTTGTCATCAATTTTAGCTGTAAAAACCAGATCAATGGTTTCACCTACCTTGGCCGAAGTTTTAGACGGAGTAAACGTCCACTTGGCTGGTTTAAGAATCTGGGCAGATGCTGCCAGAGAAGAAGCAAATAATACGATAAAAAGGATTTTTCTCATGTTGCTATTGATTACTACTTTAATAATACTTCTATATTGTTTTCATTAATTAAGGCCCAATCATTCATTTTCATATAAAGCTGGGTTAAAAGAATAACGTCGTCGGCGCAATATCGGGCAATCTTCAATAAATTTTTTTCTTTGTAATAAAGCTCGTTTATCTGGTCGCCGCTTACTCCTGTTTCACCATCCGGAATACCAAAAATTGTGATAAGCAACTCTAATGAAACATAGTGCTTATGGTCTCCGAATTTCCAGAGGTCCAGCGTGTCAATATGCTTTATTTCCCAGGGCTTTTTGCCGGAAATCTGCAATACTGCAGGCAGCGAAATACCATTTACAAGCATCCGGCGACAGATATATGGAAAGTCGAACTCCTTTCCGTTATGCGCACAAAGCAGCAGGTTTTTACCTGCCTTATGTTTTTCAACAATACCCTTAAACTGCTTAAGTATTTCGGCTTCCGGCTCCCCGCTTATCATCTTAACGCGAAGCGAAGGCTCAAGGTTCTCATCAAACACAATACCACCTACACCAATGCAGATTATTTTGCCAAATTCTGAATAAATAGATGCGCGGTTTAAATAGAAGAGATGGTCTGGCATTTCTTCCTTTTCTTTGCTTTGCAGATACCCGGCCTTTTTTAGCCAAAGGCTTTTGAGCGGTTCATTTAGCAAATCGAAGTCAGGCTCCTGAGAAACCGTTTCAATATCAATAAAAAGAATATTTTTAAGACTCTTTACATCGTTTTCAGTCATCAGCCTTGATTAAATAGTTAAGAACAAAGTTAGGCAAATCAGACGAGAAAATAAACCAACAGCGCCAGTAAAAGCCAGTAAACGGGTATCAGAACAATGAAAATTCCCAGTGCAATGGAATCAAAAAACACACTGCCCCTGGTAACTTTTCTTGACAACGTTACGCTAAGCCAGTTGACAGGAAAATTAACCAGCGACCCGATATAATAAAACGGATTTTTAAAGAAACCGGTAGCAGGCAACCCCCTGTTCAGCAGGTCTTTCAGTTTGTCGGTTAAAGAGCGGTTAAACTCTTTCAGAAACAAGCCCTCTGAGGTATCCTGTGGCAGATCGTCGCGGTAAGTAGGTTCGCCAATCTGTATATTCACTACTTTGCCGAATTTATCAAAATTATTATAGCTGATACCCACCGGCACTATAATTACCTCTATGCCATCGTTCCAGGCTTTTTGCGCCAGGCGACCAGTACCCTTCTTTAAAGGAAGTAGCTCTTTCTGGTGTATGCAAAGGCCCTCTGAGAAAATCAACACTATTTCTCCTTCTCTGAAAAGCTCAATACATTTTCTAAAAGTTTCATCATTTTCTCCCAGATACTCTTTGCCTTCAGACAAGCGGTACATCGGCATCATAAAAAGGCTGTTCAGCGCTTTTTTTGCCGCCGGTTTTTTAAAAACATCACCCCGTGCCAGCGACCATATCCGGCGATCGAAATGCGTACATAATAATACGGCATCAAGAAAAGAATTGGAATGATTTGACGCCAGCAACACTGCACCCGTTTTAGGGATGTTTTCTAGGCCACTTATATGAATGCGCTTGGTAAAAAATTTTAAAAGAAACCAGACGAAAGGTCTTAAAACGTAATATAGCAAAGTATGATAAGTTTAGGTAGTACAAAAATAACCATGCACCCGGATTCAGCTAATATTTTTTGATTGATGATTTCATAAAAGGCTCAAAAAGACCAAAAACAATGCTAAATACCGCGGTTTAACCCTCAAAATTCAGAAGAAATACGTTTATCTGCAAATAATTGGGTCAATTAGTATTTGTTTAACATTTTGTTGTAGTTTTTTGCTCAATATATTATAAAAAACTAATTCTCTTTGGTTTTCATACAGGTGTAAGTAATTTGGCACCGTATTTACAACAAAACGCCACCGGAGCTGGTTTAAACAGCGTTTTTCTTATTGCTGTAAGATACGGCTCCATGAATCGTCCTAAGCCAAAGAAACAATTATGAGCAATCTAAAAGAGAAAATCACGGCCATTTTTCCAAGTGCCGACCAAATTCCCGAAGCTTATCAGATTCCGCCCCTGCATCAGCGTGAATACCTGGTAGGAGGAGAAATGCGCCAGTGGAGCGGCGCCACGCAGGACGTCTACTCGCCGGTTTATGTAAAAGATGAAAACGGCAAGTTTGTCAGCAAGCACATAGGCAGTTTCCCGATTACTGATGTACCCCAAGCCATGGAGGCGCTTGATGCCGCCCTGAAAGCCTTTGACAACGGCCGCGGCGAATGGCCCACCATGAGTGTAAGCGAACGCATTGCGTGCATGGAGAACTTCATTAAGAAGATGCTGGAAAAGAAAACAGAGATTGTAAATCTGCTGATGTTTGAGATTGGCAAGTCTCTGGCTGATTCAATTAAAGAATTTGACCGTACTGTAGAATACATATATGATACCATTGACTGCCTGAAAGACATTGACCGTGCGTCGTCGCGCTTTAAGATTGAGCAGGGCATTATCGGGCAAATTCGCCGTTCGCCCTTTGGTGTGGTACTTTGTATGGGGCCATTTAATTATCCCCTTAACGAAACCTATACCACGTTGATACCGGCCATTCTAATGGGTAATACTATTCTTTTCAAGCCACCTAAGCATGGCACGCTTTTGCATTACCCCATGCTTGAGGCCTTTAAAGAGTGTTTCCCGAAAGGGGTTGTCAATACCATATATGGCCGTGGCGCCAATGTGATACCGCCTATTATGCAAAGCGGCAAAATCAATATTCTCACCCTGATTGGGTCTAGTAAAGTAGCCAACGACCTGAAAAAAATGCACCCCAAGCTTAACCGCTTAAGAGCAGTTTTGGGGCTTGATGCCAAAAATGCTGGTATTGTGTTGAAAAATGCTGATGTTGAACTATCAGTGAAAGAGTGTATTCTGGGCTCGTTATCTTTTAACGGGCAACGCTGCACCGCCATCAAGATTATTTGGGTACACCGTTCTATTGCCAAGAAATTCCTGAACAGATTTACCGAAGAACTTGAAAAGCTGAAATACGGTATGCCCTGGGAGGCCGGCGTTAATCTTACTCCGCTGCCGGAGCCTAACAAACCAGCCTACCTGACCGAGTGTATTGAAGATGCCAAAGCACACGGCGCCGAGGTAATGAACGAAGGCGGTGGCACAACGGTGCATTCTTTCTTTTACCCGGCAGTGTTGTATCCGGTAAATGAAAAAATGAAAGTGTACTCAGAAGAGCAGTTCGGGCCGCTGATTCCGATTGTACCATTTGACGACGTAGAAGAGCCTATACAATATCTGCTCAACTCGTCGCACGGGCAGCAGGTAAGTATCTTTGGTACTAACCCTGATCAGATAGCCAATCTGATTGACCCGCTCGTGAACCAGGTAAGCCGCGTGAACATTAACGCCCAATGCCAGAGAGGCCCGGATACCTTCCCGTTCACAGGTAGAAAGGATTCGGCGGAAGGGACACTTTCGGTTGAAGATGCACTGAGAGCTTTTTCAATCAGAACCGTGGTAGCTACCAAAGAAACCCCCGAAAACAAGAAGATTTTCAATGAAATTGTGGAAGAACACAGTTCACATTTTCTTTCAACCAAGTATATTTTCTAAAGAAATGCCCCGTTACGGCGGGGCATTTTTCTCTTTTTATTTCCTGCCTTTGTTTGCCTTAAGCCCCCTGATAAAATATAATCTCTTGAACGCCGTTTCTTCTGTAATCCAAATAAGTTTAACCGGGTTTTAGAATATTTTTATAATTTTGACAAAAATTTCATTAGAAGAAATCCCCAGCAATAACAAAAAACCTATGAAGATTTTAACCAAAATAGTATTTTGTCTTCTTCTGACGGGAGTTTTTTATTCGTGCAAACGATCTTCCATACCTTCAAAGGGTTCGGTAATTGGTGAGTACGACGAAGATTTGTCTTCTGTGCGGCTGAAGTATGAAAAAAAGCCTGATTTTGACAGCCGCGACAATAAGACCGTGCGAGACAACCCCACTACTGCAACTAAAGATGAGATTCCGCTGAATGTTAACAATCAGGTAGATAAGGCTCTTGATGCCATGTCAGACCTGAACAAGAACATCCGTTATTCGGCAGGGTATCGGATACAGGTATATGTAGGCAACGAGCGCAGAGAAGTAGACGAGGCCAAATCATTTATATATTCGAATTTTCCTGACTTAAATACTTATCTTTCATTCAGCCAGCCTACGTATCGGCTTAAAGCAGGTGATTTTCTGAGCCGCATGGAGGCCGAAAAATACTATAACACCATTCGCCAGCGCTATTCGGCAGCCATGATTGTGCCTGAAAGAATAGATGTACGTAAAAGCATGCAGCAGAACCGATAGGCGAGCCTGATTATCTAACAACAAACCATTTTCATTATTTATGACAGCTTACGTTTTCCCCGGGCAGGGGGCTCAGTTCAGTGGCATGGGCAAAGACTTGTACGAGAATTTTCCCCAGGCCAAAACGCTTTTTGACAAAGCCAATGAAATTCTGGGTTTCGATATCACCAAAATTATGTTTGAGGGCACAGATGAAGACCTGAAACAAACCAATGTTACCCAACCTGCTGTCTTTCTTCACTCGGTAATTCTGGCTTTAAATATTCCCGATTTTAAACCTGATATGGTAGCCGGACACTCACTGGGTGAGTTCTCGGCACTGGTTGCTGCCGGAGCTTTGTCTTTTGAAGACGGCCTGAGACTGGTGGCCCAAAGAGCCACCGCCATGCAACGTGCCTGCGAGCTGAACCCCTCAACTATGGCCGCCATTCTGAACCTGGATGATAAAAAAGTTGAAGATATATGTGCTGATATATCGGCACGCAACCCGGAAAACATCGTGGTGGCAGCCAATTATAACTGCCCCGGCCAGCTGGTTATTTCTGGTAGCATTGAGGGCATCAACATAGCCTGCGAAGAACTGAAAGCTGCCGGAGCCAAAAGAGCACTGGTGCTGCAAGTAGGCGGTGCGTTCCACTCGCCACTGATGGAACCCGCACGCGAAGAGCTGGCCAAGGCCATTGAAAATACTACTTTCTCAACGCCAAGCTGCCCGATTTACCAGAACGTAAATGCCCAACCATCAACCGATATTGAAACTATCAAGGCCAATCTGATTGCACAATTAACGGCACCCGTACGCTGGACACAGTCTGTACAGAATATGGTAGCCGATGGCGCCACTAAATTTATTGAATGTGGCCCGGGTAAAGTGTTGCAAGGCCTGGTGAAGAAAATATCACCCGAGGCTGAAACTGCCGGTGCCAGTTTGTAATAAAACTTAAACCCAATTAACGAAGAAGAGACGCAGGCCTTGGCCTGCGTCTCTTCTTCGTTTTATACAATTATTTTTACTTGCCTGCATTTAAAACCTGTGCTATGGCTTCTCTGGCTTGTTCGGCAATTTCGGTGGTGGTTTTGCCTTTGGGTTCTATGGCTTTCAGGGCTGTCCATGATAGCTTTGAAAAAGAGGTGAGCGGAAACATGCCATTGGTAGGATTGAACCTTCTTGTACCCTGTATGGCTACCGGCACTACCAATGCATTGGGCGCTCTTTTAAGAAGAGCTGATATACCGCCTTCGGCAAAGGGCTTCATTTCGTCTGTTTTAGAGCGGGTGCCTTCCGGAAATATAACAGCAGAAAAATTGTTTTCGTGGATATATTTACTCAATTTCAGAATTTCAGACACCGCCTGCTTGCCATCTTTGCGGTCTATGAGCGCGGCACCGCTTTTTCTGAGGTTATATGATATGCTGGGTATGCCCTTTGCGAGTTCTATTTTTGAAACAAAAATGGGTTGGTGTTTTCTTAAAAACCAGATAATTGCCGGGATATCAAAAGTACTCTGGTGGTTGGCTATAAAAACAATGGGGCGGTCGGTTGGATATGCTTCCTGTTGTTCAAAATGCACCGTAGTGCCGGTAATATAATAACTGGTTGTAAGCATCAGATTGAAGAAATCAACCGACTTCTTGTGCGCCTTTTTGCCGAAAACATTAAAAGCCACAACCTGTACTACATGAAAAATAACTAATAATAGTCCAAAATAGAGCAAATAAATAATACTGAGTATGTAATCAAGAACTTTTTTCATGAAGTTTTTTTTTGTACAAAACTAGTCAGAAAATGGGCTTTTTCATAAATTAAGCCAATATTTTACTGTTTTCAGATAAAATAAACGTACCTTGCGGCGTTTTATAAAATAAAAGAGCTTTAAAAGACATTATCATGGAATTATCCAATTTAAGACTAGAGGTGATGAAATTTGTAGGACAAAAAATTGACTTTTTTGTTGAAGAATTTTTGAAACCCATCGAAACAAATTGGCAACCATCAGACTTTCTCCCAGACGCTACAAAAGAAGATTTTTTTCAGGAAGTAAAGCTTCTGCAAGAGAACGCCAGAGAATTGCCTTACGACTATATAGCTGTATTAATTGGTGACACCATTACAGAAGAAGCCCTGCCCACGTATGAGTCCTGGCTGATTGATGTAGTAGGTGTTGACCAGGTAAACGAACCCAACGGATGGGCCAAATGGGTACGCCACTGGACAGCCGAAGAGAACCGCCACGGAGACCTGCTCAATAAGTTTTTGTATTTGTCGGGTCGTGTAAATATGCGTGCAATGGAAACATCAACGCAATTTCTGATTGCCGATGGTTTTGATATTGGCACCGGCCGTGACCCTTACCGTAACTTTGTGTACACATCGTTTCAGGAGCTGGCCACCAATATTTCGCACCGCCGCACAGCCACCCTGGCCAAGAAGTATAACAACAACACGTTGTCTAAAATGTGTGGAGTGATTGCCTCTGACGAAATGCGCCATGCCAAAGCTTACAAAACCTTTATCAGCAATATTTTTGAAGTGGACCCGTCTGAAATGATGCTGGCCTTTGAAGATATGATGAAGAAGAAAATTGTAATGCCTGCTCATTTTTTAAGAGAAACAGGTGTTAAAATCGGGCAGACTTTCTCGCATTTTTCAGATGCAGCGCAACGCTTGGGGGTATATACTACCGTAGACTACATTGAGATTATGGAATCTTTGCTTGATGAATGGAAAATTGCCGGCATAACCAATCTGAATGATGCAGGTGAACGCGCCCGCGATTACCTGATGGCATTACCTGCCAGGTTACGCCGTGTTGCCGAGCGTACGAAAGTACCGAATCTGGAATACGAATTTAGCTGGATTGCTTCTTAAAAGCCATTTGCATTGAAATAACCTGATAAATCCTGTTCTTTTACATGAAGGAGCAGGATTTATTTTTTATCGCCATTACTATTTGTGCAGAACTTCTCCCATAGCTGCGTGCCTCTGGCTTGTTGCAGGTTTTTTAGTTGCAGCAGGTCTTCGCACATTCTTTTGGTGTCTTTTTTAATTGCATAAGCGCTGGCTCTGCCATAATAGGCATCTACATTCAAAGGGTTTTTCTCAAGGCTCCAGGTAAAGTTTCTGATAGCCTCGTTATAATTTCGTAAAGAGAGATTGTATTTTCCTTCAGACAGAAACTCGTTCGACTCCGCCAAATCTGCCTCTGCTGCATCCGGGTCTGCTGATGAATTTTTCATTGCCTCGCGTTCTGACCAGCCTATATCAAAGCCCATTTTTACTTCTACGTTTACGGGTTTGCCTTCCCAAATGGCGGGTTTCCATTTGCCCTCTGTTTTTTTAATGGCAGCAATCAGTTTATTATTAAACCTTTCGCTGGTACTTCTCAAAATTTCAATGCCTTTTACCTCGCCTTTACTGGTTATAATAAACCGCGTATAAAAATCTGCAGCCCTGTATTCCGGGAAATCAAAATTATCTGAAATATAGGCACTCGCCGACATTTCAGCATCCATAAAGAATGGCTCCAGGTAGTTGGGTTTCAGCACATAAATGGTATCACCACCACGGGTACGGTACTTTTCGGGTAAATAGCCAATGTTATATAAATGCGCCGGGGTAAAGATAATTTTCAAAGCATTGGCAGACGAGTCGGCAGTAATTTGCTGCAACACCAGTTTGATGTCGCTCAACTGTTCAATTTTATAGAAAGTATCGCCCCCGATAATCAGCGTATCATTTTTAATCTTATAGGACCTGTCGCCGGATCTCCCCTCATAAACCGCCCTAACCGTGCCGTCTGTATTAAAAATATAACGTAACTGTAAATTATTGATAGTTTTATCCAAAATAGGGCTGCCATCTTTTAACCGGATATCTTCTTTTATCCAGTCGCCCACTACACTGCTCATTAATTGCTGAGCCAATGCCCCTGTTGAAACACAAATCAAAAACAACGTCTTAAACATATTCCTATTCAATATTTGTGTACGAAGTTAATAAAAACCCTCACATTGCCCCATGAGGCATGACATATTTTTGAGTGGTTTTGGGTCTTACCTGGCCATCAGTTTATCATAAACCGGTTTCAGTTGCGCGTCTCCAAAGCCATAAACACCTTGTTGCTCAGTAAATAGCCTGAACACGTTATGGAAATCGGTTTCTCCGTTTTCTATAATTTCTGCCAGTACGCGCTCATGCCTGGGCGGTTGTCCTTCCACCGGAAAACGGTCTAAATGCGCCTGAATTACCTGCTTTAAATACGGAAAACAGGCCGATTGACGCTGCGGTAATTGAGCCAAAGCCTCGAGGTCATGTGTCTTATAAGCCTGCCAAAGGTCATTCGCCAGTTGAATATCTTCTGGCTCCAGTTTGATGCGGGTTGCAAGGCTTGCCTCCAAATCGTCTACCCCGGCATGGCCGAACTCCTGCCAGATATCGGCCTCAGCCAGAAAAGTCGGGTACACCACATACGTTTTTCTGTTATTGGGTTGGTTATGAATTAACGAAATAACAAACCACATATTGACCTGACAAAACAAGTCATACCCAAACCACAGATGGAAAGTGGCATCGTGCGGGGCATTCATTATCTGGTCAAACTCAGAAACCGAATAGGCCTGATATTCATCCAGACTAATACCATGACAATCCGCGCGGGTCTGCCAGAAATCGGGCAGGTTATCTCCGGCCAGGCTGCCGTCAATCAGTGCCTCACGGGCAATCATAACATCTCCCTCTATTGTGGTCTCTTTAAAAATCAAGGCCAGGGAGTCTCCATTCAGAACGTGGTAAATCATTGCTTTTTCATTTTTTCACTTCTCCAATCAACATAAAGCCTACAACTTGCAGGCCGCCTTTCAGTAAAGTTGCCTTCGATGCTTTATTTTCTATATTACAGCGGGCAGCGGGTATTTTACCTGCCGCATGGCACACGCGTTTCAGTTCCTGTATCAGATACGCCCCCAGGCCTTGCCGGCGGTGGCTCTCTTTTACTTCCATATACAAATCTGCAAAAGGTTTGTTATAGTGCAATAAAAAATCTCCGTTGGCTACCTCTTCTCCGGCTTTCTCAAGCACATAACCGCTGTCGCTTTCTGTTTGTTTGCCGTAAAGGGCTTCAAATGATTGTCTGGTCTGAAAAGTTACCCCTGCGGGTGCTGGCAGATTGGCATGCGGGCCGTCTTCAAACAAAATAACAAGGGCATGTATATTAACGGCAAACTCATACAGCATGGTGGTAAGCAACAGCGCATTGCTTTGGGTTTCTATATATTGAACGCCCGAAGCCGACAATAAGTATGGAAACACCCTGCTGGCCAGATGCTGATACATAGGCAGCAGGTAAAACTCAAAGAGGGTGTCGCGGTCGGGTATCTCCTGCCCTTTTACTGAGGCGTAGCCAATCATGGTATGGTCAGCATAAAGCAGGTATGCGTCTGACCAGCGGCGTTCATGGGTGGCATTGTATCTTACCTGCCGGTTTATTTCCTGCAAAAACAAATGGCGATACGGCAGAATCTCCCCCAGCGTTACCTTTTCGACTTTGAATGGCATGATATAACAGGTTTGGATATCATACTTGTTAAATTTTCGTGTAGCAATTTATTGAAAATTTGTGGGAATATAGAAATGAATTTACTTATCAGTTAGTTTCAGTACTCTGATTTTCAGTTAGGTATTTTATTAAATCTTCTCCCCATGCTTCCCAGATTTGAATAGACATCTGGCAAAGATTAAAAGCATAAGGTACTTGCTCTTGGTATGAGTAAGCATTTAAAAACCCTTCAGAAGATAAACCTAATGATTTTTCTTTTTCAGGTTTACTGTATAGATAAAAAAACGCGTAATTATTAAGCGTTTCAGCCAAAGAAATCTGATAGACTTGTGGATTGGTTTTAGCTAAGTTTCTTCTTATCTCTAAGGCCTCCTGGTATTCCTTCTCAGCGTCTTCTAACTCATTTTTAGCACTATGTAAATTCCCCAGATTATTCAAAGT